>DASSJT010000172.1:0-29389 GCA_035691065.1 Dermatophilaceae bacterium | reverse complement strand
CGGGGTTCCCGGTCGCCCTTGCCACCGCGGTTGGCAGGGTGACCGGCAGCAGCACGTATGCCGTGGGGCCGACCCGGCCTTCGCGTTCGTGATGGCTGTCGTGCGCCGTGAAGACAAGCGGGTGAGCGTCGCCTTGCTCGTCATCGGCATGCTGTCGATGGTGTTCCTCACCCTGTTCACGGGCGCCTCCGGCGGTGTGGAGACCACGGGCGGCTGAACCGAGGCTTCCGGCACGTGAGTGCCCGTCTCCAGCCCGGCTGTCGGCGCGCTCGGGCCGCGTCGCTTGGTGGCCGGCATACCTCTTGAGTCTTTACAGCCAGGAGGTCCGTTTGGCGCCGTTTGGGGGTTAAACTCTTGCGCCTCTGGGCGTCGCGAGCTGGATGTTGGCGCCTGACACCACTGAAAGGACGTCCATTGTGACGCTGCCCCGCGGGGACTACCCGGCCGAGGGACTCGCGTCACTCGACCCCGGACGGCGCCGGCCGGCCCATGAGCTGACTGCCGCCGACTTCCTCGAGACCCGGTGGTCGGAGTATCGCGAGCACCAGCGGACGACCCGAGACCGACACGCCTCCCCGCATCGGCCCTTGGGGCCTGAGGGGCAGCCCGACTGGCACGGGGGCGCCAGAGCTGGTCGCGAGCACGCGACGGCGGACGATCCGGCAACAGGCCACTCGGGGGCTGGGGAGGCTGGAGCTACGTCCACGGACACCGGTTCGTGGCCCCCGGACTCGGCATCCTGGTCCCCTGATTCGTGGTCGTCGACGAGGTCCGAGTCCGCCGGGTCCGCCGGGTCCGGCGGCTACGGTGCCGGCAGCTCGTCCGAGGGCTCTGGCGCCTCGTGGGAGGGAACCGGCACCTCGTGGCAGCCCTCTGACACGTCATGGCAGAGCTCTGACGACGCCTCTCGGGGGCTGGCGCCGGAGACGCGGGCGCATGAGGTGCCCGTGTCATACGACTGGGGCAACGCCCCCGCGAGCACTGAGCAAAGCGCGTATTCGGGCATCTCCGCCACCGATGCCCCTGACAGCCCGTACTCGTCCGACGGCTACTCGTCCGACGGGTACTCGGGCGAGGGCTACGCGGGCAACAGCTACGGGAGCGGCACCAGTGCGGCGAGCTATGCCGGCTACTCGGACAGCAGCTCATCGGACGATGCGTACCCGGGGATTGCCTCCGGCTCGGGCTATCCCGGCGGCAGCTACACCGACAGCGGCTACGGCGCGGGCGGATACGACGCCTCGACCGCGCCCCAGGCGGCCTATGGGAACACCACCTACCCAGCTGACGCGGAGGCTGGCTACACGAGTTCGCCCGACCCCTCCTCGAACTCGTATCCCTACGAATCTCCAACGTCCTACAGCCCGTACGGCTCCTCGTACACCGACGATGTCTCGGCGCAGAGCTCCTGGATCGCACCGGAAACCCGGGCCCACGACGCGGTTCCGTACTCCGGCTACCAGCCGCCAAGTGGGGCAGAGTCGTACCTCGCCCCCGAGACCCGGGCTCATGAGGTGCCTACCAGCCCCTACGGCGGCTATCCCGAGGACTACTCGACCGGCTACTCGACTGACTACGGGACGGGCTACTCGACCGACAACGCGCCGGAGTACGGGACGGGCTACTCGACGGCCTACCCCGCTGCCGGCTCGTCCGAGTATGGGTCAGACAACCCCGACCCCTATTCCGGCGAACCGTACGCGGGTGACTACTCGACGCAGTACTCCGGCGACTACTCGGCCGGGCCTGAGGGCGATCCTCACACCGGCTACCCGAGCCAGGTCTACGGGGTGGCCCCGGAGACGCGGGCACACGAGACGCTGCCGTACTCCGGCTACCTTGCGGCGGGTGGTCCGGAGTCCTACCTGGCGCCCGAGACCCGAGCCCACGAAGTCCCGCCGACTCCTTACGCCGCCTACGCCACGGACTACTCCGCGGGCTATGCCACGGACTACCCCTCCGGGTATGCGCCGGACTATTCGTCCGGCTACGCGACGGACTACACAACCGGTGAGTCGACGGCATACCCCTCCGGCTATCCCGGTGAGCAGCCCTCGGGCGACTACGCCACCGGCGAGTACGCCACGGGGGACTACTCCGCACAGGCCTACGCGCTGGCTCCGGAGACGCGTGCCCACGAGTCGGTTCCGTACCCGGACTACTCGTCGGGCAGTCTTTCGGACTACGCGCTGGCTCCGGAGACCCGTGCCCACGAGCCGGTTCCCTATCCCGACTACTCGTATCCGGACTACGGGGTGGGAGGAACCACCGAGGCGTATGCCGGGTCCCTCGCCCCGCCTTCGGCGGACCCGTACGCGCCCCCATCCGATGACTTCCGCTATCCCGCCTCCGACGGCGCCTTCGGGCGCGAGGCGGACCTTGATGAAGAGGAGGATCGCGACTTCCCGCCCGGCGAGCCGGGTGTCGGTCGGCGGCACGGCGCGGGCGGCGGCGACCGGTTCGGCGCGGCACCGTTGCGGAGACGCCGCCGCTGGATCGCCTGGCTGACCGTGCTGGTGCTGCTGCTGGGACTTGGCGGTGTGGCATACCTCAAGCTGAGCGGCAACTTCAGCCGGCTCGGTCTTTCCGGTGCCCTCAGCGACGGCGGGTCGGCGGCCGGTGCTGCCTCCCACTCGGCGATGAACGTCCTCGTCCTGGGATCGGACACCAGGACCGGTATCGACTCCACCGGCAGCAACACGGCTGCCGCCACCGACAGCGGCAACGCAGACACGAGCATGCTCGTCCACCTCTCGGCCGACCGCCGGACGGTCACCGTGGTGTCCATCCCCAGGGACTCGATGGTGCAGGCGCCGCGGGACTGCTCGGACCCCAACTCAAATGTCGCGGACGGGGTCATCCGCCAGTGGAACGCCAACTTCAACCGCGGCGGTCCCGCGTGCACGATCCGCGCCTTCGAGGGAAACACCAGCATCCAGGTCGACCACTTTGTCGTCGTCGACTTCGGCGGCTTCCAGAAGGTCGTCGACGCGCTGGGTGGGGTCGACGTGTGCACCCCGACGGCCATCCACGACAAGGACGGGCTGCTTGACCTGGCCGCCGGTCGCAACCACCTCGACGGTGAGCAGGCCTTGGGGTATGTGCGGGTTCGCAAGTCGCTGGGCGACGGCTCGGA
The DNA here is from genome assembly GCA_035691065.1 of Dermatophilaceae bacterium. Classification (GTDB taxonomy): domain Bacteria; phylum Actinomycetota; class Actinomycetes; order Actinomycetales; family Dermatophilaceae; genus DASSJT01. The sequence continues at coordinate 26,253 of DASSJT010000172.1, read as the reverse complement.
CATCGGCCGGATCAAGCGTCAACAGGCGTTCCTGTCCTCGATCGCGCAGGAGGCGACCAGTTCCTCACTGCTGAAGCGGCCCGACAAGCTGTACCGGTTCCTGATGACGGCGTCTTCGTCGATGACCGTCGACTCGGGGCTCAACGTCGGCGCGATGAAGGATCTGGCACTCAGCCTCAAGAACGTCGGCTTGGAGAACATCCAGTTCGTCACCGTGCCGAACGAGCCGTACCCCCTGAACCCCAACCGGGTGCAGTGGACGCCCGCGGCCGACCAGCTCTGGGCCGCCATCCGCGACGATGCACCGCTTCCGGGGACCAAGGCCGCAGGCGCCGGGGCAGCCGGCGCCCGGACAGCTGGGGCGGCCGACCCGACCGTCTCACCCGCGGACATTCGGCTCCGCCTCGTCAACGACACCGGCGTTGCGGGTCTGGCACGCGCAACCGCCGAACCGCTGCAGGTGCAGGGCTTCAAGATCGAGTCCTGGGTGAGCGGCAAGGCTGGCGCGGTCAACGGGGTGGAGGTCCGGTACGGACCCTCCCAGGCTGATGCGGCCAAGACGGTCGCGGCTGCGTTCCCAGGAGCCAAACTGGTCGCCAGCTCCACGCTCGGGTCGGTCATCGAGGTCCACCTGGGCATGGGCGCGCCGAGCGTGGTGGAGGTCCCCAACCGTCTGGGCACGCAGCCGCTCCCGAAGCCGTCGATCAAGGCCCCGCCTGCCCCGAAGTCGTCAGCGACCTTCAAGCCGCGCACGGCGGCACAGGACATCTGCAAGTGAGCGATGCTGGGGCGGTTCGGACCGCGTGGTCGATCGGAGCTGGAGCCATTTTGCTCCGAGCCACCCAGTGCGGATAACCTGTGCGGGCTGTTCTGGAGGCGTCGCCTAGTCCGGTCTATGGCGCCCGCCTGCTAAGCGGGTTTGGGGGTAATACTCCATCGAGGGTTCAAATCCCTCCGCCTCCGCCAGTCGAACCGCCTCTGAACTGCGGAAACGCAGTTCAGGGGCGGTTCGCATGGCCCACAGTGGGACTCCTCTGGGACTCCAAAGGGTCACTGATGCCCTCGCTGGGGGAAGTGCCAAAGGCTCCGAAACCTGCAGGCTTGTAGGGCAGAATCTGCCCCACCTTCTCGAGCGCCCCGAGGCGGTACAGATGGCCGCCAGCGAAGTATTCGCAGAGCACGGCCCAGGGAATCATCAGAGCCACCAGAGTGACTCGCCAGAGCTTCACCCCCTGGCCGCGGCGGGTGCCTTCGGCGCGGACCTCGACGATCAGGGTCAGGAGCATCACGGCCAAGACCTGGGCCTAGGTGGCGTACACGTCGGCGCTCAGAGTGGTACGGGTCATGCCGAGCCACGCTACTTACCAGCCGTGGACGGATCGGCCGGTTCGGTGCGACCATCACCCCTTATGGGTCGAATGGACGAGGACGCGACACCACTCGCCCGGTTCGTGACGGGACGCCGGTCACGCCGAGACGTGGCACGCTCCCAGCTGAGCCGGGTGGCGTGGGTTGCCGTCCTGGTCCTGGGAGCGGTCGCGGCGCTCGCGGTATGCATCGCGGTCCCGCCGTTGGCCCTGCCGATGGCGGCTGGAGTGGTGACGTTCGTGGTGAGGGTGCTCCGGAAGTAGTTCCCCTCACCGCTGGCGTTGTGTCATACAAGGGCGTAGTTGCGCACGCTTCGGCGCTCAGGGTATTCATGCGCGGTCACGGTAGTCACGGCCGGGATGGGATCCCGCGGGACTGACATGGATGACTGCGGCGGACAGTCTCGGGAGTTGCTCCAGTAGGTGCTCCTCGGCGTGGTGGGCGATGTTGTGTCCCTCGACGACCGGAAGGTCCGCGGGCACGGAGACGTCCGCGTCGGCGTGCAGGGTATGGCCGATCCAGCGCAGCCGCAGGTCTCGGACCTCGAGGATCCCCTCCACCGCGGCGACCGCATCCCGGGCGGCGTGCACCTGGCCAGGGTCGACCGCGTCCATCAACCGGGCGCCGACCTGCACCACCGCCGACCTCAGCACGCCGAGGATCGCGACGGCGATCAGGAGCCCGACCACGGGGTCGGCCCAGAGTAGCCCGCTCGCGACACCTGCCGCGCCGACCACCACGGCCAGGGAGGTGAACCCGTCGGTTCGGGCATGGAGCCCGTCCGCGACCAGTGCGGCGGACCCAATCTGGCGCCCGACCCGGATCCGGTACTTTGCGACCAGCTCGTTGCCGGCGAACCCGATCAGGCCGGCGGCCGCGACCGCCCACAGGTAGGACACGCTGCGCGGGTGGAGCAGGCGGTCGGTCGCCTCCCACCCCGCGAGCAGGCACGACAGTGCGATCATCGCGACGACGAACAACCCCGCGAGGTCCTCGGCGCGCCCGTACCCGTACGTGAACCGGTCGTTCGCCGGCCGCCGCGCCAACCAGAACGCGACCAACAGCGGCACCGCAGTCGCCGCGTCCACGACGTTGTGCAGGGTGTCACCCAGCAGCGCCACCGACCCGGTCAGCGCCACGACGACAGCCTGCAGCAGGGCGGTCACCGCGAGTACGGCCAGGCTGATCCACAACGCGCGCCGGCCCCGGGCGTCGGCCTCGAGTGCCTTGTCGACCTGGTCAGCCGCGTCGTGGGAGTGCCCTCCAACCAGTTCCGAGGCCGCGTGGCGTGCCCGCTCCCACCAGCCACCGCCGCTCGCGTGGCCGTGCTCGTGCCCGTGGGCGTGGTCGTGCTCCTGGCCCGGCTTCTGCAGCTTGTGCGTCATGCCAGGCCTTCGGCGGGCCGGTGGTGCGCCGGCACCTCGTCCAGCAGGTGCTCCACGTGCCCGATCGTGTCCACGACCAGTTGCCGCACATGCCCGTTCTCCACCCGGTACAGCACAGACGTGCCCTGCTTGCGGGTCGTCACCAGACGGGCCATGCGCATTTTCGCCAAGTGCTGCGAAACCCCCGGCACCGGCTTGTCCAGCAACGCCGCCAGCTGCGACACCGACTGCTCCTCATCCAGCAGCAACCCTGCCAGCTGCAGCCGGGTCGGGTCTGCCAGCACCCGCAACACCTCGACCGCGAGTGTCACCACCTCTTCATCCCACACCGGAGGTTGCGTGCTTGCATGCATACGCAAACATTACGTCGTGGGACCTGACACCGCCAATGTGCGCTCATCGGCTGATCCATGAGTCCGAGGGCCGTCTATGTGCTCCGCGGCTCCCCTGCCCAAGGCCCGAGGCGCTACAGGACGTCGCACCTCAGGTGGCACAGATCTGTCGGATATCACCGCCGGCGTCGGGCTCACGACGCTGCTCGTCTTCGGGATCTCGTGGGAGTCCTGGCGCCACGAGCGGCTCTGCCACCGCTACCGCGGGACGCTGACGGACTACCTGCGCGAGCCGGCCTCGGAGCAGGCGATCGCGCACGCGGTGTCCATGTCGGTCGCGGCCCGGCCCACGACGCGCAGCACCCTGGCGACGTCGTTGTTGTCCAGGGTGAGGGTCATGCTCTGGGGCGGCTGGTCCACGGTGACCGACTGCGGGGGCGGGTCGACCTGCACCGGGAAGCTCGGCATCGGGTGCTCCTTCACGAGTAGAGCCACGACGAGGGCGATCACGGCGCCGTCGACGAGGTAGAACAGCGTCACGGCCGCAGCATCGGCAACGGGGCGCGGTCAAGCCGCCAACCGTCAGGTGCTCTGCGACGTGACCGCCGCCACCTCCACCGACTCGGCGCACGAATGGAGCGCGGTCTCAGCGGGTAGCCGTGGGCGTGCTCTTCTTCTTCAGTAACCGTCTGGGTTGCCTCGCTTCACTTCTCATCTCCGCCCTCGCAACGGGAATCTTGCTGCTCCTCTTCGCCCGTTGACCTCGCCCCGGCCCGTGGCCGAAGACTCCCGGAGACCGGAATCAGCAGGCATAGAACCACATCAACCGGATACTTTGACCGGCCTCGCACGCACGATCCGGTTCAAGTCCCTACGCCTCCGCACCAGGACCGGTCCCTGGCCTGCGGAAACGCGGTCGGGGGCCGTTCCCGGTCCTTCCTGACCGCATCCCTCCTGTGCGCTGTCGTGGCCGCGAGGCAGACTGTGCCATGGACGGGGATGTGGCGACGTTGTCGTCCACCGAGCTTCCGATGAGGTCGTGCGGTTGCGGGAGGGCATTCGCCGCCACCGCGACAGCTCCGGACACAACCTGTGATGGCATCACCCACAGCCTCCATGGCCTCAGTTCATGCGCGGGTGCGTCACGTACCGGCAGTCGCTCGATGCGGAGCTGCCATAGGCACCGCCCCTCACCGAGGAGTACGAGCCGCCGCATGGAGGAGTACGAGCCCCGCATGCAAGTGCACAGGTCTCCCGCCAGGGCGTGCCGGGGAGAGGCCTCAAGCGGATGGCCTGCGAGCGTGGTGCGACTCGAGGGCTAACGGGCAACTGCGGCCGGCGAAGCGATCGCTGGACCTCAAAGGTCCTGGTAGCTGTAGGTACCCCCGTGCTCGACCTCGCCCAGAACGAGTCGGCTCGCGATCTTCGAGGCCACGAGAGCCGGCGCGACCAGACTCCCTTGGCGATGGAACTCCTTGAAGAGCTCAACGCTTGGCAGCACGTCGGGGGGCTGGGACCGCGCGAACAGCTGCATGTCGGTATCCATAACGCCCGGGCGAACCGTGATCGCGCGGAAGTTGCGCCCGTCCTGCTCAGCCGCCAGGGCCTGGGTGAGCATCTCGAGCCCGGCCTTGGCGACGCAGTACACAGCTTCCCCCTCGAGTGCCTTCTGTGCGGCGCCAGAGGAGACGTTGATGACCCGCCGGGGAATTCCCGCGTCGGCGAAGACCCGGCAGAACAAGTTCGTCAGCGCGACTGGAGCAGCCACGTTCACGGCAAGTGCAGAGGCGATCTCGGTTGCCGCGAGCCGCCCCAGCGTGCCGACGGCATCAACGGTCCCGGCGTTGTTCACCAGGCACACCGACGCCAGCTGCCGCTGCCTCAGGGCTTCCAGGGGCGGAGCCAATGTCGCGTCGATCCGGGAGGTATCGGACAGGTCGAACTGCACGAACTCATAGCGATCGCGCCTGAGTGCGGAGTTGCCCGTTCGGCCGATGCCCACGACCCTGAAGCCGCGTTCAAGAAGGTCGGCGGCGAGAGCCGCGCCAAGCCCACGAGAGACACCCGTGACGATGGCAGCCTGCTCCCCGAGACCGCGCTCAAGGGTCATGGCAATCAGGCTAACCAGGTCCAGAACGGCCACTCAGAAACCGAGCGGACGGATACGCCAGCGGCCCGCTGGGTGAGGAGGGTGCCACGCTTCGCCCGCGCGGACGCACAAAAGAGCGGACGTTCGTCCCTGCCCTGTGAGCCCGCTGGGGGAGACGGTTGAACTGCCGGAATAGGCACCTCGACCCATGCAGAAACGGAGACCGGGTCATGAGCACGGTGTATCACGATGAGAGAGGACGGCACACAACGGTGCCCGTCATGACAGAGAGCGCAGCCAGCGCGGTAGGCGAGCCCGTGGGTACACGAGCCTTCCGGTACACCGCGGCTGCCTTGCGCATCGGCTTGGGGTGGGTCTTCCTTTGGGCCTTCCTGGACAAGCTCTTCGCACTCGGATTCTCAACCGGGCGCAATCCCCAGACAGACGTCGTGGACCGCTTTGGTGACGCCGCCTGGATCAACGGTGGCTCGCCCACCCTGGGCTTCCTCAAGAACGGTACGAAAGGGCCGCTGGCGGACTTCTACCAGAGCTTCGCTGGTGCGGCATGGGCGGACTGGCTGTTCATGGTCGGCCTGGCCGGTATCGGCCTGGCGCTGATGCTGGGCATCGGTATGCGCATCGCCACGGTGTCGGGCGCGCTGCTGCTGGTTCTCATGTGGAGCGCAGCGTTGCTTCCCGAGAACAACCCGATCATCGACGACCACATCATCTACGCCCTGGCCCTGTTTGCCCTGCTCTTCGCAGGCGCTGGCAAGACCTTCGGCTTCGGCAAGGCCTGGGAGCGGCTCGGCTTCGTGCAGCACTACCAGTTCCTGAAGTAGTCAGACACCCTTGGCTGGAGGTCCCATCCGGGCCTCCAGCCTTTGCGTGCGGCGTGGGTTGTCGGGTTGACGTTGCCGCTGTCAATGCATTGGCCAGGGATGGAGACCTGCGCTGGGCCGTGCCTCAGCGAACTTCCTGGACCAGGCCGTAGGCGAGGGCTTCCTCGGCCGTGAACAGCTTGCCGGCCTCGAGGTCGGCACCGACCTGCTCGTCGCCACGACCGGTGGCGCTGACCAGCCGGGCCCGCAGCTGGGCGACTTGGCGCTCGTGCTGTTCGGCGGCCGCGGCAAGCATCTGGCCCGTCCCCTCGGCGGAGACTGACGGCAGCGACAGCACAAGGAGCGCGTTCCGATGAGCCACGCGCTGCCGGGCAGCGCAGAGCACGGCGACGGCAGGCCCCTTGAGAATTCCCCGGACCACGGCGTTGACGGGGGCCGACACGAGGTCTACGGCGTCGGCAAGAGACAGCGCAGCGCTGAGTTCCGAGCCGGGGCACGTGAGGTGCATCTCGATGGGCTGGTGGGAGCGCCGCCCGAGCAGCAGCAGCTGCGCCGCAGCCCGGTCGGCCAGGGCGTCGTTGAGCGACCCGCCCACGATGATGATCCGGTGATCCAGTAGCTGGTCTGCCAGATCGCCCTCCAGAGCCCTGGGGTCCGGCTCCTCCCAGGTGGGAAGCATCCGAGAGGGGCGCGAAGGCGGCCGACCAGGAGTCGGCGGCTCGGGCTCGGCCGGAGGCATGGGTGGGTGCAGCGGCGGCACTTCTGGCGGCCACTGCCCTGTGGGTACGGGCGGCCACTGCCCTGTGGGCGTGTGCGGCCACTCCCCGCTGGGCGTGTGCGACCACTCTCCACTGGGCGTGTGCGGCTGGCCATCCATCGTGGCGACCTCCTGGAACGTGTACCCCCAGCGTGCGCCCGGCATGGCTGCATGGGAAGTCGTCTCGCACACCATGCGTGCCCGGAGGGCTGGTGACGCGGTCGGTATGCCGTGAAGCCCAGCCAGCTGCCCGGCATACCTCTGGCGGCGGGGATCAGATAGGGACGCGTCGGCGGGGGCGACGGTCCCGTCGCACCCCGCCGAGGATCAGCTCGGGTCAGGCGTGAGCCGCCGGACCTGCATGCGCGTGCACGAGGCCAGCGTGATCTGCCAGCTCAACTGCCCACACGATCAGGATCGACGCCATGAAGACGGCCAGCAGGATCTCTGCTGCGCCGGCCTCGGCGAACGCCAGAGCGGCGAGCCCCAGGAGCAGGGACCCGATCGCAATGCCCGTCTCGACCTTTCCGACCCGGTCGAAGGCGTCACCCGTCCGCAGGACGAGGAAAGCCGCGATACCGAGAACCAGGCCGACCCCGGACATGCCGCGGGCGTCCTTGACGAACGGCATCTCACCGTTGACCAGGTAGCCCACATAGGGGACGCCAATGGCGGCGACCAGGATCGTCGCAACGTAGTCCCGAAGTGTCAGTCGCATAGTCGCACCTCCTTCCGTTCCCCACGCTGCTCGCCTCGCTACCTGGGGTGCAGTGCCGAACGTCCTGCCAGGGGGCCGTTCGAGCCCACGTGTGCTTCGGTCGCGACGCCCCGAAGCGGGCGGAAGCTCCCCGACCCATGCGACCGCAGACCGGCTAGCGCGAGAGCATCCCGCCTTCGGCGAGCATCTCGGCCCACAGCTCGTCGCGCGCGATCTGCATCGCGCCGACGACCACGGCGTCCTGAGCATGGGCCGACAGCTCGACTGACGGACAGTGCAGCGTGAGCTGGCGCAGGTGGCGGTGGATCGCCCGAGTCAGCACCTCACCGGCGCGCGCGACCCCGCCGGCGATCACGATGGTGTCGGGGTTGAGCGCGAGGACGACCGGGGCGAGAGCGCTGGCGAACTCGCGGGCGACGGCGTCGACCACGCTCTGGGCGATCGCGTCGCCATCCGCCGCCTGGGCGAACACCACTGCGGCCGCTCCGGGGCCGGTGTCGCCCGCCAGGGCGCGGGCCAGCGCAGAGCCCGGCGCGGCCGCTGCGGCTGCGGTTGCCCGGCGCACGATGCCCCCGGTGCCGATGCTCGCCTCGAGCGGCCCTCGCTGGCTCCCGAAGTGCACGGGCGTCCCCCCGAGCGAGATGAACCCGATCTCCCCGGCGCTCGCCGAGGCGCCCCGGTGCAGACGTCCGTCGACGACGAGGCCGGCCCCCAGGGCCTCACCCCACTGAACCCCGATCACGGTCGGCGTCAACCCGGGCACCACCGCCGAGATCGCCACGAGGTTGGCGTTGTTCTCGATCGTGACCGGGCACTCGAACCGCGGTTGCAGCCGCTCCCTCAGGTTGAAGCTCGACCAGGCCCCGTCGCCCAGCGCCAGGCGCACCTGGTCGGTGCTGCGGTCCACAATTCCGGACGTGCCCGCGACGACCGCTGCAAGGTCCTCCGGACGGAGGTCCGCCTCGGCCAGCGCCTCGTCGACGGCCGCGTCGAGCGCCGCCAGGATGTCGGAGCCCTCGGACCCCTCGACGGACCGGCGTGACACTGCCAGGGTCGCGCCCGCGAGGTCGCCCACGGCCACGGCGACCGTGTGCACCCCGAGGTCGATGCCCAGGACCGGCGCGGCGTGGCCGTTGATGCTGTACCTCGCGGCCGGCCTGCCGACCATGCCCCCTTCGGCGCTCGATGCGGAGCTCAGCAGACCCTCGGCGACGAGGTCCTCGATCGCCTGCGCCACCGTCGGGCGGGTCAGCCCGGTCGCGCCGGTCAGGTCGGCGATGCGCTGCGGCTCAGGTGCGGCTCGCCGAACCGCGTTCAGCACCGATCGGGTGTTGAGCCGACGCAGCACGGGCGTTCCCGTGGCAGCGCGCGGCACCGCCCCGCCGCTTCCGGGTCCATTCGTCGTCGACACAGCACCTCCCTGTCGACCCTCAGTGTGCCGTGTTCGCCGGTCAGCCCCTTACAGCCAGGACCCCCGGCGCATCACGCGGCGCAGCCGGAGCCCTTCGTCGACCACCACCACGTCGGCCCTCGCGCCGGCCTCCAGCGAGCCGACACCCGCCAGGGCGAGCGCGCGCGCCGGGGTCACGGACGCAGCAGCCACCGCATCCGACAGGCTGACGCCCAGCTCGGAAACGCACCAGCGCACCTGCTCCAGGAGCGTCGAGACGCCGCCCGCCAAGGAGCCGCCCTCCACGAGGCGGGCGGCGCGGCCAGCCACTCGCACTGACAGCCCGCCCAGCGAGTAGTCGCCCTCCGGCAGCCCAGCCGCGGCCATGCTGTCGCTGACCAGGGCTATCGACCCGGGGGCGGCGATGTCGAAGAGCATCTGCACCGTGCCGCCGGCCAGGTGGACCCCGTCGGCGATCACCTCGGCGACCGCCTCCCCACGCCCCAGCGCCGACAGTGCGGCCCCCACCGGCCCGGGGGCTCGGTGGTGCAGCGGCGGCATGCCGTTGAACAGGTGGGTGACCAGCGGTCGCCTCCCGCGTGTCGGGTGTGCTGCCAGGGCCTCGAGGGCCTCCACCACCTGTGCCATGGTCGCATCGGTGTGCCCGATGGCACCCACGATTCCCGCGCGGGCGAAGGACTCGGGCAACTCATCCGCCCCGGGCAGCTCGGGCGCCCACGTCACCTGTGCGATCGCCCCCTGCCGCGCTTCCGCGACGAGCGACTCCAACAGCCCCAGGTCGGGCGGGATCAGCGCACCAGGGTTCTGCGCTCCGCACCGTGCGGCAGATAAGAACGGACCCTCAAGATGTATGCCGGCCAGCTCGCCTCGGGCGACCAAGGGCGCCAGCGCGCGGACCCCCGAGAGCATGGTGTCGGCCTTCGCCGAAACCAGCGACCCGACCACGCTGGTCGAGCCGGCTCGGTGGTGGTGTGCCACGGCCGTGGTCGCGCCGCCCATGTCCGGCCCGAACTCGCCACCGCCGCCCCCGTGGCAGTGGATGTCGACCAACCCGGGCAGGAGGGTCGAGTCGGGGAGCCAGCCCTCCGGCATACCGACGGAGGCCCACTCGCGGGGCAGTGAGGCGCGGGGACCGGCGTAGGCGATGTGGGCGCCATCGACCGCGACGGCACCGTCGTCGACCACGCCGGCGGGAGTGACGACCCGCCCGACGAGCAGGCTTCGCGGCGGGACGGGAGAAGGGGTGGTCACGTCAGGATGATGGACCGTGCCAGGTGGCGCGGGCTATCCGGGTCGACCCCGGCGCGTGCGGCCTTGAGCAGGCAGAGCCGGTGCAGGCGCACGAGGTCGGCGAGCGGGTCGATGTCACGGTGCTCGAAGTGGGCGCCGGTGGCGCGTACGTCCTCCGGGAGCCCGTCCGGCACCTCGCCGAAGGCCCAGACAGCCCGGCCGGGGGCGGCGATGCTGATCGGGCCGTGGCGGTACTCCATGGCCGGGTAGGCCTCGGTCCAGAACTGTGCCGACTCGCGCAGCTTGAGCGCCGCCTCGCTGGCGAGGCCGACCGTCCAGCCGCGGCCGACGAAGGTGATCTGGCCGGCCTCGGCAACGCCGGCGAACGCGGTGGCCTCGTCCTCGGCCAGGACCACTTCGGCGTCGGCGATCGCCCGTGCGAGGTCCTCGCCGAGCGTGGCTCGCAGCAGCGCAAGCGTCGTCGTGGCGAAGCGCGTCTGCACCACCGACCGCTCGTCGACCTCGGGCAGCAAGAGGCTGTGGTCGGCGAGCGCGGGGATCGGCGTCCCTTCAGTGGCCACGATCGCGGTCGTGCGCTGGCCGCGCTCGCGCAGCTGCTGGAGGAGCTCGATGACCTCGGTCGTGGTGCCGGACCGGGAGATCACGACAACCTGGCCGTAGCTGCGGTCGAGGGGGAACTCGCTGGCGGGATGGGCCTCGGTGCGGCCGTGGCCGGCCTGCTCGCGCAGCACGGCATACGCCTGGGCCATGTAGTAGCTGGTGCCGCACCCGGCAATCGCCACGTCAGGTCCGGGCTGGGGGAGCAGGGCGGAGGCCTCTGCGCGGCGGCGGAGCACCGCCTTCCAGTCGGAGGGCTGCGTGGCGAGCTCCGCGGCGAGGTGGCTGGTGGTCGTGGTCATCGGAGGCGGTCCTCTTCTCATGGCTCGGAGTGATCGGTTTGGACTGATCGTCATTCTGAACGATCAAAAACGAGCGGGTCAAGTCCGGCGAGCAATTTCGTAACGACTTTTCTAAAACTCTTGACTCGGTGGTCGTTGCGCGCCATTGTTGGCGGCTAGGTTCAGGGTTCGTGATCGAACGAGGCAGGAACCGCTACCAATCAATCACTGCCGCTCGCGGCAGAGACATCAGGAGTGCACTATGACGTCACGACACCTGACAGCCGCCCGGCTGGTCGCGCTCGTTGCGGCTGCTGGTCTGTCGCTCGCCGCGTGCGGCGGTGGCACCGGCGCCGGAACGGCCGACGGAGGGGGCGACTCTGGCAAGAAGGTCACGAAGATCAAGCTCGTCGCCGCGGAGTACTCGAAGGACCACACCGCGGCCTTCTGGAACCAGTTCGCCACGAAGTACAAGGCGAAGACGGGCATCGACCTGGAGGTCCAGGTCGTCAGCTGGGACGACATCGACCAGCAGACCAGCACGATGATCCAGAACAACAACGCACCGGACATCCTGAACCTCAACGTCTACGCGAGCTACGCCAAGGACGGGCTGCTCTACTCCTCCGACGAGGTCCTCTCGCCGAGCGTGAAGTCCGACCTGCTCGACGCCTTCGTCAAGAGCGGGACATACAACGGCAAGATGTACGGCATGCCTGACCTGTCGTCGGCTCGCGCGTTCTTCTACAACAAGACCCTGTTCCAGAAGGCCGGCATCGCCGCCCCGCCGAAGACCTGGTCCGAGTTCGAGGACGACGCGAAGAAGATCAACGCCCTCGGCAGCGGCACTGTCGGCTACGCCCTGCCGCTCGGACCCGAGGAGGCCCAGGGCGAGTTCTCGATCTGGACCTTCAACAACGGCGGGGACTGGAAGCAGGGCGGGAAGTGGACGATCAACTCTGACAAGAACGTCGAGACCCTGACCTTCCTCAAGAAGCTGGCCGTCACCGACAAGGTCACGCAGAACAACCCCGGCAAGACCAACCGCCAGGACGCCTTCGACCTGTTCAAGTCGGGCAAGGCCGGTATGGTCGTCGGCTTCTCGCCGCTCGCGGCCGCCCTCGACCAGGACGGCAAGGTCGACTACGGCGTCGCGCCCATGCCGACGAGCGACGGGGGCACGCCCCAGACCTTCGGCGTCACCGACTACCTCATGGCCTTCAAGAAGTCGGGCAACCAGGACGCCGTCAAGGCCTTCTACGACCTCTACTACCAGAAGGACCAGGTCAACGAGTTCATCAAGGAGGAGGGCTTCCTCCCGGTGACCAAGTCAGGTCTGCAGGTCTTCGCCTCCGACCCCAAGCTGAAGGTCTACCTCGAGACGCTCCCCAACGTGCACCTGACGCCCACCGACGACCCGACCTGGGACAAGGTGAAGCTGGCGGTCCAGCAGAACATCGGCGCGGGCGTCGCCAAGGACGGCGACCCCAAGGCGGTGCTCGACCAGCTGCAGAAGACAGCCGAGAACGGCGGCTGACGTGAGCCAGCCCGTTCCCGCGGCGGTGGGCGCGACCGGACAGCCGGCCGCGCCCACCCCGCCGGGGTCAGCAGTCGAGGGGCCCACTGGCGGCAGCCGCCGGGCCGGCCGACGAGGCGCCTCCGCGTCGGGTCGGCGCGTGAGTCCCCTCGCGGCGCTGCTGTGGCTCGGGCCCGCCCTGGCACTGATCCTCGGCGTGGTGGTCTACCCGGCGATCGAGCTGGTCCGGGCGTCGACCTCGGAGTACTCGATCACCGGCCTGCGACGGGGTGCGGCCGGCACCCGCAACTATGAGAAGGTCCTTTCCCACGAGTCACTGGCGACGGTCCTGTCCAACACGGTGGTCTGGGTCGTAGCCGTCGTGGCGCTCACCGTCGTGATCAGCCTCGGCCTGGCGCAGTTCCTCGCCAAGGAGTTCGCCGGCCGCCGCGTCGTCCGGTGGGCGATCATCGTTCCCTGGGCGGCCTCGCTGGTCATCACCGCGCGGCTCTTCACGCTGATCTACGACTACTACCACGGTGTGGTCAACCACGTCCTCGTGTCGCTCCACCTCATCGACCAGCCGATCGACTTCCTCGGCGACGACCGGTGGACGATGCTGTCGATGATCGCGGTCGGGATCTTCGTGTCCATCCCGTTCACGGCATACGTCTTCGTCGCGGGCTTGAACGCCATCCCCGACGACGTCTACGAGGCCGCTCGCATCGACGGGGCCTCCCCCTGGCAGATCTGGCGCCGGATCACGCTCCCGCTCCTGCGTCCAGCGATCCTCGTGGCGAGCGTCCTCAACATCATCTACGTCTTCAACTCCTTCCCGATCATCTACACCCTGAACGACCGCAACCCCGGGTTCGCCCACGACACGACGATCACGTTCATGTACAAGCTGGCCTTCAAGAGCGCGGAGAAGGACGTGGGCATGTCGGCCGCCGCCGGGGTCTTCAACGTCGTGCTGATCCTCGTCGTGGTCCTGGTCTACCTGCGCATCGTCAACTGGCGCGAGGAGGAGGGCTCATGAGCACACTCGCCGCATCGCCGGCCTCGGCTGTCGCGGGGCAGCTGCAGCGCCCCAGGCCCACCGGGTGGCGCCGCTGGCGCCCGGTCGTACTGCCGGTGGCGGGCGCAGTCGTCGCCTTCGCGTTCCTCTGGCCCTACCTCGTCATGCTGCTCGATGCGCTTCGCCCGAGCAGCGACGTCGTCACCACGCCCACGACGATCCTGCCGCGGGAGTGGAAGCTCTCGACCTTCGCCGAGGTGCTGGGCGACGAGCGTTTCCTCAACTGGCTCAAGACCTCGCTGCTCGTGGCCGTGTCCTCGACGGTGATCGTGATCCTGGTCGCCGTCCCCGCGGCATACTTCACCGCCCGCTTCCGGTTCCCCGGCCGGATCGCCTTCCTGTTCCTCGTGCTGGTGACCCAGATGTTCTCGCCGACGTCACTAGTGGTGGGTCTGTACCGCGAGTTCTTCCAGTTCAGCCTCGTCAACACCTACCTGTCGATCATCCTCACCAACGCCGCGTTCAACATGGCCTTCGCGATCTGGATCCTTCACGGCTTCTTCGCCTCGATCCCCAAGGAGGTCGAGGAGGCGGCCGAGCTCGACGGCTGCGGCACGGTCAAGCGGCTGCTGCGGATCATGCTGCCGCTCACGCTTCCGGGAATCGTGACCGCCACGATCTTCACGTTCATCGCCGCGTGGAACGAGTACGTCGTAGCCCTCACGCTCATGCACGACGACGCGCGCAAGCCCCTGACGGTCGGCATCAACTCCTACGTCACCGGCTACGAGCAGCACTGGGACCAGCTCTTCGCCGCATCGCTCATCGCTATCGTCCCCGTCGTGGTCCTGTTCGCCGTCATCGAGAAGCACCTCGTGGGCGGCCTGACCGCAGGGTCGGTCAAGTGACCGACCCGGCCACCGCCCCCGCCGCAGCGCCCGCCCGGGGGATGGACCGCGGTGCCCGCTGGAGCGCCCTCCTGGCCCTCCTGGCCGAGCACGGCCGGCTCACGGTCGCCCAGATCGTCGAAGCGCTCGGCGTCTCTGAAGCCACCGTCCGCCGCGACTTCGGGGAGCTGGCTGCGCAACAGCTCGTCACCCGGACCCACGGCGGTGTGGTGGCCACGGCCGTGGCCTACGACCTGCCCGCCCGCTACAAGTCGGCGACCGGCGACTCGCCGAAGGAGCGGGTCGCCGCCGCGGCGGCCGACCTCGCGGTCGAGGGCTCGGTCGTGGGCTTCAACGGCGGCACGACGACGAGCGCGACCGCGCGACGGCTGGCGGCGCGGTCCGACCTCGCGACCTCGTCTGAGCGCCCGGCGATCACGGTGGTGACTAACGCGCTCAACATCGCCACCGAGATGGTGCTGCGCCCCTTCATCCGGTGCGTGTCCCTCGGCGGCGTCGCCCGCCCCGAGTCCTACGAGCTCTCCGGTCCGCTCGCGTCCATGGTGTTGTCCGAGCTGTGGCTCGACACGGTCTACCTCGGCGTCGACGGGGTCTCGGCGGCCGGCGGGGCCACCTGCCGACACGAGGGCGAGGCTGGCATCAACGCCCTCATGGTCCAGCGTGCCGACCGCGTCGTCGTCGTCGCGACCGGTGAGAAGGTCGGCCATCGCGCGTTCGCCCGCATCTGCCCTGCCCCCGCCATCGACGTGCTCGTCACCGATGCCACCGCACCCACGGCTGCGATCGAGGAGCTCCGCAGCGTCGGCGTGGACGTCCACGTCGTCTAGCCCACGTCGTCCAGCCCACGTCGTCTGGCCCACGTCGCCCAGCCCATGTCACCTGTCTCCCGCCCAACCCCACTCGAGGAACCTGCCGTGGAAGCCCAGACCGTCGACGTCGTCGCGGCCGTCGACATCGGCGGCACGCGGATCAAGGCGGCGCTGGTCGACCGCGCCGTCAAGGAGGCGGTGCGCACCACGCTGACCACGCCACCCGGCATGCATGAGCCCGGTGTCCTCGCCAAGGTGGTCGAGGCCACGGTTGCGGAGCTGCTCGAGCAGGCGGAGAGGCAGGGGTATGCCGTCCGGCTGGCTGCCTGCGGAGTGGTCGTCCCGGGGCTGGTCGACGAGGAGGCCGGGGTGGCCGTCTTCTCGGCGAACCTCGGCTGGAGGGACCTCGAGCTGGTCGTCCCGCTCGAGCGCACCCTGGGCGTGCCGGTCATCCTCGGGCATGACGTGCGAGCCGGACTCCTCGCCGAATGCGCCGTCGGTGCGGCCAGGGGCGCCCAGCACGCGCTCTTCGTGCCCCTCGGCACCGGTGTCGCCGGCGCGCTCATGCTCGACGGTCACGTCGTGCGGGCCGACGGCTGGGCGGGCGAGCTCGGTCACGTCGTGGTCGAGCCCGACGGGCCGCTGTGCGGGTGCGGGGGCCTGGGTTGCCTCGAGGCGGTCAGCTCGGCATCGGCGGTCGAGAGAGCCTACGCCGAGCGGGTGGGCGGTCGAGCTGACCACGGAGCGCGGCTCGGAGCCGACCGCATCGCCGCGCTGGTGGCCGCGGGGGATCCGGACGCCACTGCAGTCTGGACCCGTGCCGTCGGCGCACTGGCCCGGGCCGTGGTGATGGCGATCACGCTGACCGGGGTCGATCGGGTCTTGGTCGGCGGTGGTCTGGCCCAGAGCGGCGAGGTGCTGTTGTCTCCGCTGCGCGAGCGGGTCCTCGGGGCGTTGACCTTCCAGCGACCCCCGGTCATCACCCTGGCCGCCCTCGGCGACCGGGCCGGGTGCCTCGGCGCCGCGTGCCTGGCCTGGGACATCGCGTGATCGTCACCGTCACCCTGAACGCCGCGCTCGACGTGACGTATGCCGTTGCGGAGCTGCGCCCAGGTGCCAGCCATCGGGTGAGCTCAGTGGTCGAGACGGCGGGTGGGAAGGGCGTGAACGTCGCCTCCGTGCTGGCGCAGGGCGGCTTGCCGGTCGTCGCCACCGGCATCGTGGGGGGCTGCGTGGGGTCACGGATCCGGGCGGACCTGGACTCACGCGCGGTTCCCCATGACTTCGCGGACTGCGCGGGGGAATCCCGTCGCACGCTCACCGTCGTGTCGGGGCGCGACAGCGACGCCACGGTGTTCAACGAACTGGGTCCGCAGGTGTCGGCGCCCGAGTGGCGAGGGTTCCTGGCCCACCTGGGCGGGCTCGTCCGGCATACCTCCGCCACAGTCGTCGTCGCGTCCGGAAGTCTTCCGTGTGGGCTCCCCCCAGATGCTTACGCAGAGCTCCTCGAGCTCGCCCACGAGGCGGGATGCCGGACGGTCCTGGACACCTCGGGCGAGGCCCTCGGGGCGGCGCTGGTTGCCGGACCCGATGTCGTCAAGCCCAACCGTGACGAGCTGCTCGAGGTGACGGGGGTCGGCGACCTGTCCGCCGGCGTCGCGGCCCTGAGGCGGATGGGGGCGCGGAACGTCCTGGCGTCGGCCGGTGCGGACGGCATGCTCCTGGTGGGGGAGGAGGGTCTCGCTCTGGCTGGCCGGGTCGATCCGCCGCTCATCGGAAACCCCACGGGAGCCGGTGACGCAGCCGTCGCTGCCATCGCCGCAGGCTTGGCAGCGCATACCCGATGGGACGACCTGCTCGCCGAATCACTTGCCTGGTCAGCGGCCGCGGTCCTCAAGCCCGTTGCGGGAGACGTGGACCGTGCGGACGTCGAGCGCCTGCGGTCCGCCGTGGTCATCCGCCCTGCCGATTCGGCGAGGAGCTGACGCCTACTCGTTCGCCCTTGGCGAGGTCTTGGTACGGCATGCTGGCACTGGGATTCGGGCGAGGAGGGCTGACCATGGCAGACGATGCGGAGTCAAGGGCCGCGGAGCCAGGGGCCGCGGAGCCCGGGGCCGCGGAGCCTGGGGCTGCGGAGCCTGGGGCTGCGGAGCCAAGGCAAGAAGACGTCGCACAGCCGAAGCAGGATGCGGTCCAAGGGCCGGGTTGGGCGTCCCCCTCAGGGGCAGCGCCCCAGCCACCGCCCGAAGGGGGCAGCGCCACTGCGCCGAGCCAGGCCCACACCGCAGGCGGCATACCCGCATCGCCCGCGCACCCGGCATACCCTGGCACGTGGCCGCCTCCACCACCACCAGCGCCCGGACCCACTGGAGCGACACCCGGGTGGGCGGGAGCTCCGCCTCTCGGAGCCGGGCCGCCTCCCTGGCCTGGGGGACTGGCGCTTCCGCCAGGTTCGTCCCCGTGGGGTTACGCACCCCCGCCCTACCCGATGGCCCGTCCACGCGGTCGGGGCTTGGCGATCGCCGCCATCATCATGTCGTCGATCGCGCTGCTTGCGGTCCTCCTCGTGGGGCTGATCCTGTTGGGGGGCTTGGGGTTCACCGGTTCCGCCAATGGCAACGTGAGCCTGGGAGCGGGCGGGGGCCTCGGCGGTGACAGCCTCGAGCAGGCGGTGCGGTCTGCCATGACCGGCACGGGCAGCGAGGTGACGGCGATGGACTGTCCCGACACGGAGAAGGTCGACCAGGGCGTCGTGTCGGTCTGTCACGGTACGATGGACGGCTCCGACTGGAGCTTCGTGGTGTTCTTCGAGTCGGCGGGGGGCCAGTTCACCGTCGCCGCCCTGTGATTCGGACGGGCGAAGATCCAGGCCTTCATCGCGACGAAGCGCAGCACGGTCGAGACGACGTTCGCCACTGCGATCACGGCGGTCTGCGCCCAGGTCGGTGGCGCGCTCGCGGCCAGATGGAGGAGTGCCAGACCGGCCGCCGACATCGCCCAGGTGATGCCGAAGACGGTGAAGGCCTGCACCTGGTGCTGCACCGCCCGAGCGCGGCCGCGTACGCCGAAGGTCCAGCGCCGGTTGGCCCAGGTGTTGAAGACCGTGGCAATGACCAGGGCGGCCGTGTTGGCCAGCTGCGCCGACCCCAGGCCACCCGCCAAGAGCGCGAAGAGGCCGAGGTGCAGAACCGTGCTGACGGCGCCGACTCCGGCGAAGCGCGTGGCCTGGCCCACGAGGCCGCCGTCGCGGAAGCCCCTTCCCATCCGGCCGGCGATGTCGTCGACCGGCAGGGCGCGGCGCGACAGGGCTCGACGCAGTCGCCACACCCCGCGCAGGTCGTCCATCGCCGTCGACACGATGTCCACTCGAGAGTCCGGGTCGTCGTACCAGTCGACCGGGACCTCGTGGATCCGCAGCGAGGACCGCTCGGCCAGTACCAGGAGCTCGGTGTCGAAGAACCAGGTCGGGTCCTCGACCAGCGGGAGGAGCTCGTGCGCCACATCGCGACGGATCGCCTTGAACCCACACTGGGCGTCCGAGAACCGGGCGCCGAGCGCACTCCGCAGCAGGAGGTTGTACCCGCGCGAGATCACCTCCCGCTTGAGCCCGCGCACGACCCGGGAGCTGCGGTGCAGCCGGGTGCCGATCGCCACATCGGAGTGTCCCGACATCAGCGGCGCGACCAGGGGCCACACGGCATCCAGGTCGGTGGAGAGGTCGACGTCCATGTACGCCAGGATCGGCGCGGGTGAGGCCAGCCACACCTGCTTGAGGGCGCGCCCGCGTCCCTTCTGGTCGAGGTGCACGGCGGCCACGCCGGGCAGCCTCTCGGCCAGGGCCAGCGCCTCGGGCCACGTGGCGTCGGTGCTGGCGTTGTCGGCCACGGTGATCCGAAACGGATACGGAAACGTGTCGACGAGGTGGCGGTGCAGGCTCAGCACGCACGCAGCCAGCGTCGCCTGCTCGTTGTAGACCGGGACCACGACGTCCAGCACCGGGTTGGTCATCGCCGTGCCCTCACGTCGTGGTGGTCGTGCCGGCCGAGCCGGACGTCGCCGTCGAGCCGGCGAGCGGCTGGGTCAGGTCGTAGAACGTCGCGCCACCGATGGTCACCGGGGTGAAGTTGGCCGCAACCCACTGGCTGATCTCGTTGCCGTTGCCATTGCCGCCGCCCGGACCGCCGAACCCACCGCCGCCGAACCCACCGCCGGCCAGGAAGTAGTGGATCCTCCCCTGTGCGACGTACTGCTGGAACTGCTCCAGCGTCGGCGAGGGGTCGGATCCGTTGAACCCGCCGATCGCCATGACCGGCAGCTGGGTGCCGAGCTGGAGACCCGCGGCGTTCTGCGACCCGATGGCCGCAGCCACCCAGCTGTACTGGTCGGCGTCCTGGGACAGCGCTGCCACCACCTCCGTGCTCGGAGTCGAGGCGTCGAGCAGACCGCCCATGCCGCCGCCGGCCTGACCACCGGCCTGACCGCCGGCCTGACCACCGGTCTGGCCGCCAGCCTGACCCGGAAGCCCTTGACCGCCCGGGCCAGCGAACCCACCGGCCGGCCCACCCGGCATACCGCCTGGGCCGCCCCCGAACCCGTCCCGTGCGGTCGCGGGACCGGCACTCACGATCGAGCCGGTGTGTGCGGTCGCCACCGTGTTCGCCGAGTAGGCCAGGGGACCCAGCAGGGCGGCGACGAGCGCACCCGATGCGACCAGCGGCACCGCACGGCGATGGAGGCGAGCCATCACCACGAACAGGATGGCGGAGGCGATGCCGACGATGAAGACGACGTACCGCAGCCACGGGTGCCAGTCGGTCGTGCGTGACAGCAGCACGAAGGACCACACCGCGACGATGGCGGTCGCGGCAGCGAGGGTGAGGGAGCCGATGGCGCGCCCGCGGTGCTCCCACGCCTCCTGGGCACCCATGCCGACGAGCGCACCGACGGCAGGCGCCAAGGCGACGGTGTAGTACTCGTGGAAGATCCCGGCCATCAGGGAGAAGGTCAGCCCGGTCACCAGGAGCCAGCCACCCCAGACGATGTATGCCGCGCGGCGGCTGTCCGTGCGCGGCGCGCGGCCGCGCAGCACCAGTCCGACGACCAGGAGCAACAGGGCACTCGGGATGAGCCACGAGATCTGTCCACCGATACTGGAGGAGAACATCCGGGTCAAGCCGGTCGCGCCCCATCCGTTGCCACCACCCACTGAGCCAGCCTCGTCTCCCGTGAGGCGGCCGAAACCGTTGTAGCCGAAGGTGACATCGAGGAACGAGTTGGTATGCGAGCCGCCGATGTAGGGCCGTGCGCTCGCCGGGACGAGTTCCACGATCGCCACCCACCAGCCGGCTCCCAGGATCATCGCCGCACCGGCGCCGAGGGTGTGGAGGATGCGCTTGCGCAGGGTCGTAGGGGCCGCGAGGAGGTACGCGAGGGCGAGCGCAGGCACGACCAGGAGCACCTGGAGGGTCTTGGTCAGGAAGCCGAGGCCGATGAGCAGGCCCACCAGGGCCATCCACCGCGGGCTGGCCTTCTCGATCGCCCGGACGGTTCCGTACGCGGCGAGGGCCATCAGCAGCGTCAGCAGCGCGTCGGGGTTGTTGAACCGGAACATCAGCACGGCGACCGGCGTGAGGGCCATGACCGCCCCGCCGATGAGCCCGGCTGCGGCGCCGAACTGGCGCTTCACCGTCGCATACACGACGCCGACCGTGGCCACGCCCATGAGCACCTCCGGCATGAGGATGCTGAACGAGCTCAGCCCGAACACGCGCACGCTGAGCGCCATCAGCCACAGGGAGGCAGGGGGTTTGTCGACGGTGATCGAGTTCGCGGCGTCAGAGGAGCCGTAGAAGAAGGCCTCCCAGCTCGCGCTGCCCGCCTGGGCCGCGGCCGAGTAGAACGAGTTGGCCCAGCCGCTCGCGGTGAGGTTGTAGAAGTAGAAAATCGCGGTCGCGAGCAGCAGCCCCAGGAGCGCCGGACGCGCCCAGCTCGGGTCCCGGTTCGGGCCCCGCCAGAGGGCGGCGAGACGCGCGTGGGCCCCTGAGTGCTGGCGGCGTGCCGGGCGCGTGGAAACCTGGGACGGCGGGGTTGACGAGAGGGGGGTCGACGAGGGTGGGGTCGACGGAGGGCTGGCCGTCGAGCCAGGTTCTGGGCTGAAGGTCGCGATATCCATGCCCATCACGCTCGGACCGGCCGCTGTGGGGAGACTGTGGCCCTGCTTTTCCCGCTCGATGAGGTATGCCGGATGGCTGGCTCGGCGTTGCCCTCTCGTCCCTACTTGTCCACACTGAGACGGCCGCGTGGTCACAGTGGTCACGTGGTCCACAGACTTGTCGGAGAGGTTGCCAACTCTGCCCATTGCGAGCCGTAAAACCATTGCAGGACAACCGATTTCGGTGAAGCAGCGCTGTCGGTGGCCTGCTCTAGTGTTGTCGATATGGAGGCGGGAGCCGGTCTTCGCGAGCTCGTCGGCACAGTGACCGACGGGCTGGCAGCCATGCGCCGCCTCCAGGACGTGCTATGGCAGGCCGGTGGTGCCGAGCTGGGCAAGCTGTTCGGGACGTTGGACGCGATCAAGCGAGAGGCCGAGGCGAGTCAGGTCGCCGTGCTCGTTGAGGCAATCGACCGAGGCGAGACCAAGAGCGCTGCCACCGGCGGAAGCCACCACGGGTGGATCACGCACTGGGGGCAGAGCTATGTCGCCCAGGGGACCTCGAGACTCCTCCGCGTTGCCGATGCCGTGCGAACGGGGCAGGTCGTGGCGTTCACTGACGCCGTCAAGAGCGCCCGCGTGGGGGTCCTCAACGCTGACCTGGTCCGGAAGGAGATGGCGCGGCTGGAACACCGTCTGAAGCCGGAGGCCGTGCCGACGGTGTGGGCCGGCTATCTCACCCTCGGGGAGACGTGCGGGCGGCGCGAGATCCTGGGTCTCCGGCAGGGCCTGCTTGCCGAGCATGGGGCCGAGGGGAGCTGCAGGCCGACCACGATGCGGCGTCGAAGTTCCGGGGCCTGTCGCAGCCGTTCAGGACGGCGGGACATTCGAGTACCGCCTCGTGCTCGACGCCGAGGGCAAGTGCGTGCTGGAAGCCGCGCTCGGCCCGCTGTCCGCACCACGTCCGGGCGAAGGAGTTGACGATCTGCGTGACTCCGGCAGCGTCGAGCCGACGCACTGGTCGAGCTCGTTCGTCGGGCGGTCGCGGCGGCCGAGTCGGTCCCGATCTCGGCCAAGGCGCAGGTCTTCGTCACGATGAAGCTCGACGACCTCGTCGACCGCCTCGGTGCTGGTGCGACTGTGGGCGGCCTGGGTTCCGGCACCCTGCTCGCGCCGGAGACCGTCCGACGTCTTGCCTGCGATGCCGGCATCGTCCCTGTCGTGCTCGGCTCGAAGGGCGAAGTGCTGGAGCTGGGTCGCACCGTGCGCTGGTTCACGGCAGCACAGGCGAAGGCGCTATGGCTGCGTGACGGCTCGTGCACGTTCCCGGGCTGTACGGCGCCCGCACAGTGGGCGGATGCGCATCACCTGTGGCACTTCGCGGATGGCGGTCCCACCGACGTCAGGCAAGCGGCGCTGCTGTGCGGCTTCCACCACACCCACGTGCACAAGAAGCGCCTCATGGGGACGGTCACACCGGGGGGCGTCGTCTGGGACCTCGCGCCCGGGTCCTACGAGCTCTTTCTCGCTGAGAAGCAGCCTGGTGCGCCGCCCGGCTCCTGAGTGCCGGTGCCGCCCGGCGCCTGAGTGCCGGTGCCGCCCGGCTCCTGAGTGCCGGTCGGATCGGAGCATCCCACCGGGGCTGGCGTACGGGAAGTCAACCCTGAAATGAACCCAGGCAGTCATCCGCGGTCAGGGTCACGCCGAGGTCTAACCCAGGACACCACCAACAGCTTGGGGACTGGTCGGTTGGGCGTGTGCGACCTGTTGTCGTTCGCGCCGCTCGCGACGTGCGGCCAGCCAGATCACGGTCACCATCACCGCGATCACATCCGCGAAGCCCATGATGGCCATCCATGGCATCCGGATGTCATCAGCCTGCAGGTTGTTGTAGAACGAGCCCAGTGGCAGAAGCAGCGGCCACAGCACGACGACATTGCGGGCGACAGCGAACGCGACGGCATAGACCACCCCCAGTCCGAACAGGAACAGCATCTGCCCTGAGTCCATCCCATAGCCGACGTGGTACGCGGCATACAAGAGGGCAGCTCCGCCGATCCCGGCGATGGGCCCGAAACTCTCCTCCAGCCGCGTCTGGACGAAACCCCTGAAGAAGATCGCCTCGAAGAGGCCGACCGTCAGGGCCAGGGCCAGGAGCGGCACCCAGTCGACAGGGCGGGGCAGGTCGTAGCCCCACAGGGTCAAGGCGAATTGCACGACAGCGAGCACAGACCCAAGTGCCAACGCTCGGCCCACATTGTCTCGGGTGAGCCCAAGATCCGACAACGGTCTGTGGCGTATCCACACGGTGTAAACCACGGGGCCGACGACGCCCAAGAGCATCCCCGCAGCAAATGACAGGAAAAGGCCCGCCACGGAGCGCTGCGTGAAGACGCGGAACGCTAGCGAGAACAGGGCCACGACGCCGATGTAGAGAGTCGCGATCACCGCAAGGTCACCGCGGTCGACCCTGGTCGTGGCCACTGGTCGCGCGGGGGGAACGACGAGCGCGACCAGGAGGGCCGCAAGTGGCACGGCAATCCCGTAGAGGGTTTCGTTCCCGGCACCCAGCGTCAGCAGGGCAAGGACCAGGAACACCGGCCAGATAAGGCGACGACGGAACGTGGGCATGAGAACCTCCTTCAGCCTCAACTTCTCGTCTACGCCATCGGCCACGCCTGCCATCAGGGGCCAAGGGCCTGCATCGCCGGCGGGGGCCGGAAGACCGAGGCGACGGTCGGCCAGACGACCTGCTGAGCGGTCCGCGCGCTGATTCGGCCGGCGGCGAGGTCGTCGGCGGCGGCGTGGATCACCGAGAACAGACACGTCGTCAGCCACGCCTCGGGAAGGTCAGTTCGGAACGCGCCCTCCTTGCGGCCACGGCGGACCAGCCTCTCGATCCGGGCGAACGGCTGGCCATGGTGCCCTCGCACGGCCTCAGGCCCGAGCTCCTCGACGGCGGCGCGGAGGACCAGACGCGAGGCCGCGACGATCTGCCACGACGCCTCGACCAGTCGCTGCAGGGCCGTCCAGGCGTCCCCGGTGAGGTCGAGCTCGGCCAAGCTCTGGTCGGCACGGTGCATGCTGCGCGTGAACACCGCCTCGATCAGCTCCGATCGGTTGGCGAAGTGCCCGTACATCGTGATCCGGCTGACTCCAGCAGCTGTGGCGATCTCGCCCATGCTCGCGCGCGAGTCGCCTGCCAGGCACCGTGCGGCAGCGTCAAGCAGGCCCTCGCGGTTTCGCTCCGCGTCGGCGCGCCTCGGACGAGGTTCCTCGGCCATGAGTCTTGTCCTATCTCTAACACACGTGTATAAGTTAATGACATCTACTCATACATCAGTGTACAGGTTAGGAGAGCGCACACATGTCGCATACAACTACCGAGCCCCGCCGCGGCGACGTGGCGGGCCGGGAGGACCCCCATGCCAAGACAAGGGCATCGAACTGGCTGCTGGTCGCCCTTGCCCTGGGCCAGCTCATGCTCGTCCTCGACGTCACGGTGGCGAACGTTGCCCTTCCCGACATCGCGCGCGACCTCCAGCTCGCAGGCGGGTCCACCCCGTGGGTGATCACGACGTACGCCCTCCTGTTGGGCGGCTTCATGCTCGTCGGCGGCCGCGCCGCGGACGTCTTCGGCCCTCGCCGCGTCCTCCTCGCAGGTCTCGCCACCTTCACGGCCGCGTCACTTTTCGCATCCTTCTCATGGGACGCGCCGTCGCTCTTGGCGGCGCGCGGAGCGCAGGGCCTCGGCGCTGCCTTCCTGTCGCCAGCCGCTCTGGCGGCCGTGACCGCGGCGTTCACCGGCGACGCCCGCCAACGCGCCCTCGGCGTCTGGGCCGCGGTGGGAGGAGCCGGCGCGAGCGCGGGTGTGCTCCTGGGTGGCCTCTTGACGTCCGGGCCGGGCTGGCGCTGGATCTTCCTCGTCAATGTGCCGGTCGGCCTGGGGGTCCTGGCCGCGGTCATCCGGCTCCTCCCAGCCACCCCGAGCAGGCGATCGAGCTCCCTCGACGTGATCGGAGGCGTGACCGTCACCGCCGCCACGGGTTCGGTCATCTTCGCCCTGACCCGTATCGGACAGGATGGGTCGCTCACACCGACCGCTCTGCTTGCCTTGGTCGCCGCGGTCCTGCTCATGGGCGTCTTCGCCGCGCGAGAGCGTTGGAGTGCGCGGCCGCTCATCGACCCTGCCCTGTTCGCGAAGCCCCAGGTCGTCACGGGAGCGGCGGTCATGCTGGCGGCGAGCGCCCTGCTCGTCGGCGCCTTCTTCCTGCTGTCGTTCTACTTCCAGCAGTACCTCGGCTGGTCCGCCCTGAGCACGGGCCTCGCCTTCCTCCCCATGGCCGTGGGCACCGTGGCGGGCGCGCACCTCGCCGCACGTGCGATCCCGAACCACGGGCCGCGCGGGGTCGGGCCGGTGGCCTTCTCTGTCGCGGCGGCAGGACTGGCCCTCGCGGCCTGGCAGACCGACAACACTTGGATGCTTGTGAGTGCTGCCGGGCTCGCCGCGGCCGGCTTGGGGGCCGGGTTCGTCACGGCAACGACCACGGCGCTCGCCCACGCGGACCACACCCAGGCGGGTGCAGTCTCAGGCGTCGTCAACACCTTCCACGAGCTCGGAGCGGCGGTCGGCGTGGCGGCGCTCTCGGGCATCGTGACAGGCGGGGTAGCGGCCCAGCTCGGCTCCCACATCGTTGACGGCCTCGCCTGGTCGGCCATCACCGCGGCAGTATTCGCCCTGGTCGCCGCGGTTGTCATCCCGAAGGGAAAGCCAAGCGCAGACGCGCCTCGCTTCATGCACTGACGCCGACCACGGCCCC
>DASSJT010000171.1:0-12671 GCA_035691065.1 Dermatophilaceae bacterium | reverse complement strand
CCGACTTCGCCGAGGCCGCTGTCGCGCGGCTCGAGGAGCTCCGCGTGGTCGCGGAGGAGACCGCCATGGCCGCCGCCCTGGCCCTCGGGCAGCACCGCGAGGTCGTGGGGCACCTGCAGGAGCTGGTCGCAGCACACCCGTTCCACGAGCGGCTCTGCGGGCAGCTGATGCTGGCCCTGTACCGCTCGGGCCGGCAGGTCGACGCGTTGTCGGCGTACGCCGAGACCAGGCAGCGCCTCGGCGAGGAGCTTGGCCTCGATCCCGGCCCCGACCTCCAGGCCCTCGAGACGGCAGTGCTCCGCCAGGATCCGGCGCTGCTGCTCTCCGTCGACGCCACCGCCCCGGTCACCGAGGTCGGCCCGCGCCCACCCACGCCGGGGGCAACGATCGCCAGACAACCGCCCGATGCCGTGTTCGCGGCGCTCAGGCGGTCCGCCATGGTCGGCCGCGACGCGGGGATCAGGGCGACGACGGCGGCCTGGCAGGACGCCCGCGACGGTGGGGGCGGACTGGTCGCGCTGGGTGGGCCCGCAGGGGTGGGCAAGTCGAGACTGGCGGCCGAGCTGGCCCACATCGCGACCGGGGACGGTGCCACCGTGCTCATCGGACGCTGCGACGCGACCATGCCGTACGCCGCCCTGGCCTCGGCCTTCGCCGGCAGCGCCGCCGCCCGCCAGCTCGCCACCGGGGCACCTCCCGGCGTGCGCGCGCGCTTGCACCCGCTTCTCCCTCTGGGTCCCGACGACCAGATCGTGCCGGACCCGGCAGGGGACCCCGCACAGCGTGCGGCCCTCGGCCGCGCGGTCGAGTGGCTGCTCGCCGGCCTGGCGGCGGAGGCCCCGGTGCTCCTGGTCGTCGAGGACGCCGAGCGGCTGACCGAGGAGGAGTCGAACCTGCTGGCGCCGCTCGCGACCCGGTTGCCGGAGCGGGTCCTGGTCGCAGTCTGCTACCGCGATCCTCCCGGGAGCCGCCACCCGCCGCTCGCCGACCTGCTGGGCCGCGGGGGCGTGTACGAGCTGACCCGGCTGGTGTCCCTGGAGGCACTCGGCCGCGAGGACCTGGGCGAGCTGGTCGCCTCCATCCACCCCCTCGACGAGATCCCGCCCGCCTTCCTCGACGCGCTCTGGCAGCGGACGGCGGGCAACCCGTTCTTCGCTCGGGAGGTGCTGCGCGACCTCGACTCGATGGAGGTGCGCTCCGGCCGACTCGGACTGGGCCTGCCGGCCGGTCTTCGGGGCGTGTTGCGACACCGGCTCGGGCAGCTACCGGACGACACCCGGGCCGCGGTCTCCGCCGCAGCGGTGCTCGGGCGCGAGGTGGAGCTGGCCAGCCTGAGCCACCTGCTCGAGGAGCCAGAGGAGCGGGTGGTCACCGCGCTGGACCGGGCGCTGACCAGTGCCTTCCTCGTCGAGGCCGGCCAGTCATGGGCCGGAGGTTACGCGTTCCCGCACGAGCTGATGCGGGAAGCCGTGTACGCCGAGATCCCGGTCCCCCGGCGCCAGCGACTGCACCACCGCGCGGTCGCCGCGGTGCTGGGTACGCGCCCCGCCCAGGCGGACGTGATCGCCGCTGCCGGGCACGCCCTCGAGGCCGGACCGGCAGCCGACCCGGCCGAGGCAGCGGCGCTGGTGGATCGGGCAGCACAGCTGGCAGCGGCCAGCTTCGGCTTCGACGTGGCGGTGCGACTGGCCGAGGCCAGGCTCCCCCTGCTGCGCCGGTCCGCACCGGCGGCCGAGCAGGCCGCGGCCGACGTGGAGGTCGCGCGGCTCCGGCTCCGGGCCGGCCGCGGCTACGACCGGGTCGTGGAACTGCTGGAGCGAGCGCTGGGCACCTACCTCTCCCTCGGTGACACCGAGGCCGCCGGGATGGTGCACAGCCGGCTCGGTGGGGCGCTCGTCATTCCGCACCCGGACATGGACGTCGTCCGCTCACTGGAGCACTTCGCCGCCGCCGAACGGATGCTGCCGCCGTCCACGGACCTCTTCAGCTTCCATCGGGGTCGGCTCTCCGCGGCGATGCATGCCCTCGACACCACCACCATGGCCGAGGCGGCCGAGCGGTGCTCCGCGATCGCCGACTCGGCAGGGCGACCGGAGCTCGTGGTCGCCGCCGAGTGGGGCCGGGGCTGGCACGCCCTCGACCTCGGCCGGCCGACAGCCGCACTGACCCATCTCGAGGAGGCGTGGTCGCGAGCGCAGGCCCTCGGCGACCCTCTGATCGGTTGGCCCCCGACCAATGCCGCGTCCCTGATCTGCACGGTCTACCTGCTCGATCCCACGCACGGGCGGTTGTGGTGCCGACGGGGACTGGGCCAGCCCCGCGTCGACCAGCTGGCGCACCAGCGCGACGCCCTGGTCGACCAGCTGGTGCTGGCCCTGGCCACGACCGGTGAGCTGGACGCCGCCCGGCGCGCGGCGGCCCGCCTGCCCGAGGAGGCCGTGGGCTGTCGGCTGGTTCGCTTCCTGCTCGGGGAGTGGGAGGAGGCGGCCGCCCAGTGGCAGGCGGCGCTTGACCACGACCTGGCCGCCGGTGACCGGCACGACGCGGTCGTCAACGCCCGCTGGCTCGCGGACGCGCTGCTGGTCCTCGGCGAGGAGCGCCGGGCGGCCGAGGTGCTGCGCCAGGCCCTCGAGATCGCCGCCACGGCGCCACAGGTGCCCAGCGAGATCTGGCTCCGCGCTCGCCTGGCAGGGCTCGCCTCGACCGTGCCGGACGAGGCCGCCGCCCACCTGGCCCGGTGCGAGCAGGTGCTGGCCAGCGGAGACGACTGGCGAGGCCTGGTGGGCGAGGTGGCTCTGGCCCGCGCCGCCGTGGCTCTGCGCGCCGCCGACTATCGCGCAGCGGGGGTGGCCGCGGAGCACGCGGTCGCGGTCTTCGACGACCACCGGCTGCCGTGGCGGCAGGTGGCGGCACTGCACACATGGGGACGCGCACTGTCCGGCCACGGCCTGGCGGACGAGGCCCGTGCCCGACGCGACGACGCCGCCGCCGTGCTCGCCCGGATCGGGGCTCCGCAGCGGTGGTGGACCGACGAGTCGGCCGCAGCAGCGCAGCTGTACCCGACCTCAACACGACCTCAACGCGCCAGCACGACACTCGGGCCATGACCGATTCCGATGCCCTCGACCGCTCGGCGAGGAACGAGTCCGTACCAACGTTCGACGCCGTGGTCGTGGGGGCCCGTTGCGCCGGCTCCTCGCTGGCAGTCCGGCTTGCCCGCGGCGGCTGGCGGGTGGCCGTGGTCGACAGGGCGCGGTTCCCCAGCGACACCTTGTCCACCCATGTGATCTTCCCCGACGGGCTGGCGCGCCTGGACGACCTCGGCGTGCTCAAGCGACTCGCGCGTCGGCACGACCTCACGCCTGCCCGCTACTCCTGGCGGGTGCTGGGCCACGAGGTCGCCGGGTCCTTCACGCCGGTCGGCGGCCATGACCGTGCGTTGTCGGTGCGCCGGGTGAGCCTGGACGCCGCCCTGGTCGAGCTGGCCGAGGAGAGCGGCGCCACCATGCTGCAAGGCCGCAAGGTCACGGCGCTCATCGGCTCCGCCACCACCGGGGATCCGGTCCGCGGCGTCGTGCTCGATGACGGTCGTGAGCTGCGCGCCCGCTGGGTACTGGGTGCGGACGGCCAGCGCTCGAGCGTGGCGCACCACCTCGGCCTGCAGCGGGTCCAGGAGCGCCGGGGCGAGCTGGCGCTGCTGCTCGGCTACTGGCGGGGGCTGCCGGCTTCGGACTGGATCCGCCTGGACATGCACGAGCGGTCGGCGTTCATGGCCGCGCCCTGCGAGGACGGCATCCACCTGCTCACGGTCGCCGGACCGGCGGACCTGACCCGCGGTACCCCCGCAACCATCGAGGCTCGCTACCGCCGGGCCCTGCTGGACTTCCCGGCGGTGCTGAACCCGCGCCTGCTCGAGGCTGCCGAGCTGGTCTCACCGGTGGTCGGCGCACCGGAGACGATGATGCGCGGCTACTACCGCTCCGCGACCGGCCCCGGCTGGGCCCTTGTCGGTGACGCCGGTCATTTCAAGCACCCGACCACGGGGCAGGGCATCGGGGACGCCCTGGCCCAGGCCGAGTACGTCGCAGCGGACCTGCTCGGCGGCGGCGACCTGGCGGGGTACGAGCAGTGGCGGACCGACCGCTCCACCGAGGCCTACGAGTTCTCCTTCCGCACCGCGCGGCTTCCCGAGCCCTTGACCGCGTCCCGGTACGCCGGGTTGGCAGCGGACCCGGTCGCCGCACAGCAGTTCCTGGACACGTTCACCCGGCAGACCCGGTTGTCCGACGTGTTCACCCGCGAGCGGTCCCGGCGCTGGCGGGCGGCGGCGGCGTACGAGGACGGCCTTCGTCGCCTGGTCGCGCTGGTCGACGGCCTCCCGGACCGGGACCTGCGGACCCGGGTGCCCGCCTGTCCCCTCTGGTCGGTCCACGACCTCGTCGCCCACCTGTGCGGTGTCGCCGACGACTCCACCCACGGGAGGTTCTTCGAGGGAGCGACGCAGGCCTGGGCCGATCCCGGGCTCGCGGCGCAGCGGGAGGCCTGGACGGCCGCACAGGTCGAGGCTCGGCGTGACCTGGATCGGTACCAGCTCGTCGCGGAGCTGGAACGGAACGGACAGACCCTGGTACGCGCCCTGCGCCGAGGCGGCAATGCCGCCACCGAGGTTCCCCCGTGGATGGTCGCGGCCCCGGTCCTCGATCTCGCGGCCCACATCGGCGACCTGCGCGAGGCGCTCATGCTGTCCCCCGAGCCGGAGACCCTCGTCGCGCGTTACGGGTTCGCCGGCTTCCGAGCCTGGCTGGGCGAGCGCGTCGCGGCCAGTGGACTCGCTCCCCTCCGTCTCGTCGACCACTCCGACCCAGCCTCGGCGTGGGTGCTCGGTGGAGAGGCCGAACCCGGCGCCAGGCTGGAGGCGGACGGGTACCAGCTCTTCCGTGCGATCAGCGGGAGACGCCGCCTCGAGGACGTGCTCTCCTGGTCCTGGCACGGCGACCCGTCGGCGTACCTCGCGGTGCTCTCCCCCTATCCGCAGTCATGAGCACCCTCGACACGCCCGCCCGTCCAGTGGACGGGCGGGACACCCGACGCGACCAGCGATCCAACGCGCCATCGGGGTCGCGGCCCACCGCGCTGCCCCTGCTGGTCGCGGGCAACGCGGTCTCGATGACCGGCAACGTGGTCATGACCGTTGCCGTCCCCTGGCTGGTGCTGACCACGACGGGCAGCGCCGCCGTCGCCGGGACCGTGGTGTTCGCCGGTGTCGCCAGCGCGACCCTTGGTGGCCTCGCAGCCGGTCGGGTCGTGGATGCGATCGGTGCGGTCCGCGCCAGCGCGGTCGCCGACCTCCTCAGTGGTCTCGCGGTCGCACCACTTGCCGTCCTGCTCGCGCTCGATGCACTCGAGATCTGGCTGCTCGTGCTGCTGACGGTCCTCGGCACGCTCGCCGACGCGGCCGGCTCGGCCGCACGGCAGAGCCTGGTGCCCTTGGCGGCTGATGCCGGTGGGTACCGTCGCGAGCACGCGAACGCCCAGTTCACCTCCGCCGAGCATGTCGGCTATCTGCTCGGCGCTCCGGCAGCCGGCCTGCTCGTCGCCGCCTTCGGTGTCGGTGCGACCCTCTGGGTGCCCGTCGCGTCGTTCGCATTCGCCGGCATCGTCGTGCTCCGACTCGCCGACCTGTCCACCGGCCGCAGTGCCGCCGCGGCCGCCACTCCGGCCGGGCTCCGCGAGACCGTCGCGTTCATCTGGGGCGACCCGGCGCTACGCGTGCTGGTGGTCTTCCCGACGACGGCGGTCCTGCTCGTCGGGCCCCTCACCCCGCTCGTGCTCCCGGTCCTGGCACGGGTGGTCTTCGGCGACCCGGTCGTGCTGGGCGTCATGGTCGCCGGCTATGGCGTCGGCGGACTGGTCGGGGCGCTTGGCTACGGGGTGCTGGGCCGCCGCGTCCCGAGGCGAGCTCTCTACCTCGGCATCTTCGTCGTGTGGCCTTGTGCGTATGCCGCCATCCTGCTGGTCCCGTGCCTCCCCGTCACGCTCGTCATGCTGGTCACCCTCGGAGCCGCCGCCGGTTCGCTCGTACCGTTGCAGGCCACGATCCGGCAGGAGCGCTCGCCCGTCCGCCTGCTGCCCCGCGTCGTCGCGCTCAGCACGGCGAGCATCCCCATTGCAGTCCCCACAGCGGTTCTGCTCACCGGCTTCCTGATCGACGGGCTCGGTCTGGGCCGCGCCTCCCTGCTGCTGACCGGCGCCGCGGTCCTTGTCGGCCTCGGGGTGCTGACCAGCCCGTGGACGCGGCATCTCGACCGGCCGAACGGCTCCGCTGGGACCTGACTGCGCGGGGCGTTGCGCGTGCCTCCCCCGGTCGGCTCATCCGCGCGCTGCGAACGTCGACTGCGCGAGGCGGGCAAGGTGAGCGGCAATGTCGTCGCTGGACCATCCCCGCTGGTCGATGAGGATCTCGAGCACGTCGAGGGACATCAGCGCGTGGAGCATGTCCGCCATCGTCTGGACGGTCCAGCCGGACGCCAGGGCCTTCTCGGCGTCCATCCGCCGGGCCACCAGGCGACAGAGCCTGTGCCAGTCGTCCTGCACGAGCCGCCAGTGTTCCGCGGCGTCCGGGTCGGTGTCCTTCATGCTCTGCACCGCGCGTGCGATCCGGAGGACGCGGGGGTGGAACCGCGCCACGTGCGCGGCCCACGCCTGGATCGCCGCGGCGGCGTCCGGCGCGTTCCGCACGGGCCGCACCGAGGCAGCCAGGGCCTCGCTGTCGTTGACGTGGTCGAACAGCGCGGTGAGCAGGTGTGTGCGGGACTCGAACCGGAGGTACACGGAGCGGCGCGTGACTCCGGCGAGCTCGGCTACCGCCCCCATGGTGAGCGCCGGCAACCCCCGCTCCTCGACGATCTCGCGCGCGGCTTCCAGGAGCGCGACGCGGGTACGGCGGCTCCGGGCGTTCTGCGGCTGCATCTGGTCACATCCCTCCGGAATAACTTCACAAGGCGTGTCGTTGCTCGCAAGTATACATGTCGTGTAGTTACGTCGCCTGTGGAGGAGACCATGAACCGTGCATCCACTCAGAGACCCGTCCGGCGGCCGCGCGCCGCACTGACGGTGCTGGCAGCCACCCAGTTCCTCCTGGTGCTGGACTCGGCCATCGTCAACGTCGCCCTCCCCTCGATGCAGGCCGATCTCGGCTTCACCTCCCGCGGGATCACCTGGGTGGTCAATGCCTACGCACTCCTGTTCGGTGGGCTTCTCCTCCTCGGGGGCCGACTGGCCGACGTGGTCGGCGCGCGACGGGTCTTCCTCGGCGGCGTGTCCCTGTTCGCCGTCGCCTCGGTCGCCGGGGCACTTGCCCGGACGCCCGGCGCCCTGGTCGCGGCCCGTGCCGTGCAAGGCATCGGCGCGGCGCTGACCGCACCGGCCGCGATGGCGCTGGTCATGGTGATGTTCACGGAAGGGCAGAACCGCAACCGCGCGCTCGGCACCATGGGCGCGGCCGCGGGTCTCGGCGGCGCGTCCGGCGCGCTCCTCGGCGGCCTCCTCACCGAGGGATGGGGTTGGCCGGCGATCCTCTGGATCAACGTCCCGATCGCGCTCCTCGTCGTGAGCGGTGCGGTCAGGCAGCTCCCGGCTGCCGCGCCGCGCAGCTCGCGGGTCTCCGTGGACCTCCTCGGCGCGATGACCGCTACCGGCGCCGTGGTCGCGTTGGTCTACGGGCTGATTGCGGCATCCGGGGCCGGCTCGCTGGCGGGGCGCGCCGTCTTGTCGCTGCTCGCCGCCGCCATCCTCGGTGCACTCTTCTTCACGATCGAGCGCCGCGGCGCCGACCCCCTGCTCCCGCCGGCGTTGTTCGGCATCCGCGGCCTGCGCGGGGCGAACCTCACCGTGCTGTTCAGCAGCATGGCGATGATGCCGATGTGGTTCCTGCTGACCATCTATCTGCAGTCCGTGCGGGGCTACGGTCCCGTGGCGGCCGGCGCGGGCGTGATCCCGACGGTGGTCACGCTGGTGGTGTCCACCAGCCTGGCTCATCGGGTCATCGCCCGGATCGGAGCCAGGACGACGCTGGTCTCGGGCCTTCTCGTCGCCGCCGCGGGAATGGCCTGGACCTCAGACCTCGACCGGCAGACGTCGTTCGTCGGTGACCTGCTGGGGTCGCAGCTGCTGACCGGCCTCGGCTTCGGCCTGGCCTTCGTCGCCGGCACGGTGACGGCCACCAGCGAGGTGCCGCGGGCACGCTCCGGGGTCGCGGCCGGCGCGTACAACACCTCCCAGCAGGTGGGAGGCGCGATCGGGCTCGCGGTGCTCGCCACGGTGGCGGCTGGTGCCGGGGGCGGAGACACGACAGGTCTGACCGCGGACCTGTCCCAGGCCTTCCGCGTTGCCGCCGGCTTCGCGGCGGTCGCGGCCGTGGCGGCCTGGACGCTCCTCCCCAGCACCCACTCTCGCTCCACCGCAGGCTCAAGCGAGCCACGTGTCGCGAATGCCCGGGTCGCTGGGGCTCAGGTCGCGTTTAGCTCGAGTCCGTGCAGATCACCGTCGGAGGCGTCGACGGGGCGCGTCGCCGGCAGGTGCGCCTCGGGGTGACCCTCGATGTGCAGCTCCGGCAGGTGCCGGCCGAGCCACTCGGGCATCCACCAGTTGCCGGCCCCCAGCAGGTGCATCACTGACGGCACCAGCAGCATGCGGACCACGGTCGCGTCGATGAAGATCGCCGAGGCCATGCCGACACCGACCACCTTGAGCACCACGTCGGGCGAGGGGATGAAGGCGGCGAACACGGCCACCATGATCGCCGCGGCCGCCGTGATCACACGACCGGTGCCGGCAAGCCCCTCCAGGATGGCCCGGTCGTTGTCGCGGGTGCGCAGCCAGCCCTCGCGCATCCGGCTGACCAGGAACACCTCATAGTCCATGGAGAGCCCGAACAGGACCGCGAACATCAGCACCGGCACGAACGCGGGCAGTGGGGTCGGCGTGTCGATGCCGACCAGCTGCCCGACCCAGCCGCCTTGGAGCACCAGCGCGACCACGCCGTACGCAGCAGCCACGGACAGCAGGTTCATGACGGCGGCCTTGATCATGACCGCGACGGACCGGAACGAGAGCAGCAAGAGCAGCATCGAGAGCAGCACCACGCCGCCGATGAGGAGCGGGATCCGCTTGGCGATGTTGTGGGTGCTGTCGATCGAGGTCGCCGTGACCCCGCCGACATGCACGGTCATGCCGTCGTCGTCGACCGCGCCGGGGATGACGTCGTCGCGCAGGGTGGACACGAGATCCTCGGTGGCCGGGTCCTGCGGCCCCGTGGCCGGGATCACCGTGAGGATGGCCGCATCTCCGGACTGGTTCACCGTCGGCGGGGTCACCGAGGCGACGCCCTTGACCTCGCGCACCACGTCCGCGAGGCCGGCGAGCGCCTGCTCACCACCGGTGGCCGGGAGCTCGGCGACCAGCAGCAGCGGTCCGTTCATCCCTGGTCCGAAGCCTGCCGCGATCTGGTCGTAGGCCTGCCTGGTGCTCGTCGACTCCCGGTTGTTGCCGGCGTCGGGGAAGCCGAATCGTACGTCGAGGAACGGCGCCGCCAGCGCCAGCAGCACGATCACGCCTGCCGACGCGGCGGCCACCCGGTGCCGGGCGACGAGTCGGCTCCACGCGAGCCAGCCGCGCGACGGCTCGACGTGCCCTCCGGCGGCGACGATCACCGTGTGCGAACGGCCCAGGGGGAGCCGCAGCCTGTCGACGTGCCGTCCGAGGTAGCCCAGCAGAGCCGGGAAGAGCGTGATGCTCGCCGCCATCACCACGACCACTGCGAGGATCGTGACCACTGCCGCGCCGCGCATGAAGGAGAGACCCATCGCGAACAGCCCGAGCATGCTGATCACAACGGTGGTACCGGCGACCATGACCGAGCGCCCGGCGGTGTCCAGGGTCGCGACGGTCGCCGCCTCCGGGTCGAGCCCGGCCGCCCGCCACTCCCGGAACCGCGTGACCATGAGCAGCGCGTAGTCGATCCCGATGCCGATGCCCATCATCGTCGCCAGCGAGGTGGACCAGTCGGGCGCGTCGACGAACGAGATGACGACGGTCGTGAGCGTGCTGCTGACAGCGAGTCCGGCGACGGCGACGAGGATCGGCAGACCGGCGGCCACCACCGAGCCGAACATGATGAGCAGGATGATCGCGGCCGCGAGCAGTCCGATCATCTCCGAACCGATCTCGCCCTGCTCCGCCTGCTGCACCGTCTGGCCGCCCAGGGAGACCTCCATGCCGTTGTGAGAGGCGTCGGCGGCGAGGTCCAGCATCCGCTGCGTGTCCGCCACCGGCATGTCCGGTGGGTTCACGACGTCGAGCCGGGCGTGGGTCAGGATGGTCGCGCCGTCGGGGCTGACGCTGCCCGGGGCAGCGAACGGGTCACCGACCGAGACGACGTGCGGGACCTCGGCGAGCTCGGCCAGCATCTTGTTCACCTCGGCCCGGACGGTGGGGTCCTGGGCGCCCGCGTCGGCGTGGATGACCACGTCGACGGTGTCGCCGGCCTCGGAGGCGAACCGGTCCTCCAGCAGCTGCTGGGCCTGGCCGGAGTCCGAGCCGGGTGCGGAGTAGTCGGCCTTGAAGTCGCCGCCGAAGGCCGAGGCCAGGGCGACGGCGATCAGCAGAGCAGCAAACCAGGTGAGCACGGTACGGCCGCGCCGGCGGAACATGACGCCCGCGAGTCGGCCGAGCGGGCCCACGGTTGACCGGGCGCCGGCTGCGGTGTCGTTCTGGCGGGACGGGGTGGCGGTGGCCATCTGGAGACCTCTCGGGCCGGTGGAAACGTTACGCTCCATAACATTCACGATGTGCCGTCACTTGTCAAGAGTCTTCACTTCTGTGAAAGTGGTTAACGCAACTGTCGTCCCACGTTCCAGGAGGATCCGTGCCGGGCACCACCGCCACCCCGACCCGTCGAGAGCGGGCCCGCGCCGCAACCGTGGAGGAGATCAAGTCCACGGCGTTGGCGCTGATGCGCGAGGAGGGCACCACCGATGTGCACTTCACCGACATCGCGCGGGTGATGGGGATGACACCGCCGGCCCTGTACCGCTACTTCGCCGACCGCGACGAGCTGCTGACCGCCCTGATCACCGACGCCTACGGCCACCTCGGCGCGACCGTGGCCACGGCACGCGACAGTGTTCCCGAGGACGACCTGGCCGGACGCTGGGTGGCCGCCGCCACGGCGTACCGGGACTGGGCCAACAGCGAGCCGCAGCAGTTCGCCTTGATCCTCGGGTTGCCCGTGCCCGGGTACGTCGCACCCCAGGAGGGACCCACCACCGACGCCGCCAGGGACGCGATGGCCCAGCTCGCCGACCTGTTCATCCGCGCGGCCAACCTCGGCCGGCTCGGTCGTCCCCTGCTGGCGGAGGTCTCGCCCCACGTCGTGAGCTGTGCGCACGACAAGCACCCCGAGCTCGACGGCATCGTTCCTGCGGAGAGCTTCCAGGCCATGATCCACGCCTGGGCGACCTTGCATGGCATCACGTCGCTGGACGCCTACGGACACCTCGACTGGATGGGCCCGGAGGCCCGCGATGCGCTCTTCGCGAGCACGATCCGGGTGGCCGCCCTGGCGGCCGGGATCCCCGTCGAGCCCAAGACCTGAGGTTTCGAACAGGCGGACGGGGGTGGTCTCGAGGCGGCGCCGGCGCGCCTCATCAACCACCGAAGGGCTGGCGCCTCGTACACCGCAGGCCTGCGCGCGAGCGTCAGGGAGAGGCCTGGAGGCACGCCGAATTCGTGGACCGATACGTCATCGCCGCGGTCAACCGGTCCGTGAGCACCGAATCGACGTGCCCCATGTCCCGCGACCAGGCGGCGCTCGCGGAGTTCTCCACCCACGGGTGCACCGCCACGTCACCCAACGCGGTCGCGTACTCCGCCGTGAGCGCCGGGTACGCGATCAGCAGGGTCCCGTACTTGCGTGCCGTCGACACGGAGACCTGGTGATCGGTGGTGAGCGCCAGCCGGACCGTGGGGAGCAACGAGTGCATCTTGTCCAGTCGCGTCTGGTGGAACGACTGGACGATGACCCGATCGGTGCCGTAGGTGCGGATCGCGTTCACGACCCTGGACCACCACACCGAGCCGCCGACCGCCTTGAGCTCCAGCAGGACGGTCCGGTTGGTCAGCTGCGCGTACGCGAGCAGTCCCGCCACGTACGGGACGCGCGACCCGTCGTTGAGCCGCAACGCGCGGACCTGCGCGGCGGTCTTGGACCGCAACGTGCCGGTGCCGTCGGTGGTTCGGTCCACGGTCGCGTCGTGCATCAGCATCGGGTAGTCGTTGGCGGTCGCGGAGACGTCCGTCTCGAGGTAGTCCGCGCCGGCTGTGACCGCCCGGTGGAACGCGGTGAGCCCGTTCTCGGTAGCGGTGGACTGCGCGACGCCGGTGTTCCCGCGATGGGCTGTGAGACGGCAAAGCGCGCCCACACCGGGAGTGGTGGCAGAGGCGCTGGGGGTGACGGCCCACGCGGCGGAGAGGAACAGGACCAGGACGATCGTGCGGCCGATCACCAGGCCCTCCCACGCGCGTCAGGAGGGATGAGTGGCTGCGGCACAGAAAGGATCGTCATGCCCGATATGTCTACTTTGTCGCGGTAGGGAAAACGTTGTCACCGCGTC
>DASSJT010000170.1:0-5091 GCA_035691065.1 Dermatophilaceae bacterium | reverse complement strand
GTGGTGATGTCGGCACCGTGGGCCATGTGCCAGCTCAGCCACAGCATGAAGAT
The DNA here is from genome assembly GCA_035691065.1 of Dermatophilaceae bacterium. Classification (GTDB taxonomy): domain Bacteria; phylum Actinomycetota; class Actinomycetes; order Actinomycetales; family Dermatophilaceae; genus DASSJT01. The sequence goes on along the minus strand of DASSJT010000170.1, from coordinate 5,038 downwards.
GACGAAAACCGCCGCGATCATGTTCGGAAAGTACGCCTGTCGGCGGGCCGTGTAACCACCCGGAGAGGGTTGTCCGGATATGTCTGTGCGCGCCTGGGACTGGTGGGAAGGGTGGGTCAGCGACGGCGCCACAGGCGTGGTCCGTGGTGTCGTCGGTACGCCCGCGGCACCGGCTGTCGGCGCATCGCGCTGTAGACGACGAGCCCGGCCAGGATGACGAGGAGCACCACCAGGAGGAACACCACATTTCGACGTTAGACGCCGAACCTGAGAGTTCGCCGAGAGCGAGGGATCCGGCGACTGAGACGACCGACGTGCGGCGCGCAGGTGGCTCTGGCACCCGATGGCTCACGGGGGTCATGTGAGTATGTTGACGGCACGCGCCAGCAGACGATGAAGGTCCGGTCAGCGCTCGTGAGTGCGGAGCCCAGGATGCGTCCACGACCATCCAGTCATCCGTCGCGGTGTGCAACCGCGCGGACCCTGAGATGTGCCCCCGGGCCTACTCGGCCGAGCACCACAGCGCCGACCACCTCCAGCGTGCGCCACCGCACCCAGTCGACACCGACCCCCCACGCCGGCAGGGTCCCAGACACCGCCGACGAACGCGCCTCGGGCATCCGCCCGATCGACGCCCCGTCGCCGGCACGCACATCAACCCGGCGCTGCCCTCACCTTCACCTCACCGCGGCAGCTGATGTTCGACTGCTCGAGGTCCCCGAGAGGTCGTAACGGACCAGCCGAGACCCGATACGGGACCGGCTGGGGGGCGCCGGGGGTGCGCGGAGGCCAGGGTCGCGGGTGCGGGGCTGGAGCCGCCTGTCGGAATCGAACCGACGACCTTCTCATTACGAGTGAGACGCTCTACCGACTGAGCTAAGGCGGCGCAGGACCCGGCCGTCCGGCCGGGCACGCCGCACGAGTATAGGGGCGCAGGAACGGGCCCACCAATCCGGTGGCACCGCCCGCACGCCGTAGCCTGCGGCCATGACGCGACTCGACGCCGAGACCGTCCTGGCGGCGGCGGCACAGTGGGTGTGGGTGCCCGACGAGGCGGTGACGACGGAGACCGATGACTTCCTGCTGATCGCCTACCCGTCGAACTACTCCTCCCCCACCCAGGTGCCGCGCACCGACAGCAGCCGGTCGGGCGCGGAGCTGCTGGCAGAGGTGCGCGCCCGGACCGCGGAGCTCGGGCGGGGACGCGTGGAGTGGCGTGTGGACGACCGGACCAGGCCGGCCGACCTCGAGCCGGCGCTGCTGGCGGCAGGGGCCGTGGTCAACGAGGAGCTGTTGGTCCTGGCCCGTCCGCTGGCCGATTGGGAGGCCCCTCCGACCGAGGTCGACGTGCGCCCGGTCGTCGACCGCGCGACGCTCGAGGACTGGCACCACGTGCAGACCAGCGTCTTCGGCGGCACCCGCCCCGACGACTCGGCGTTCGAGGTCGAGCTGGAGCGCGGGGCAGGACAGGTGCGGGCCGGGACCGGCATGAGCGTGGTCGGCTACCTCGACGGCAGTCCGGTGGGTGCTGCGGGCGTCTCGCTCGTCGACGGATGGGCCCGGCTGTGGGGCGGGTCCACGTTGCCCGCGGCGCGGGGCCGCGGCGTCTACCGGGCGATGACCACCGCGCGGGCTGCGTGGGCCCGCGAGCACGGCGCGACCACCGCGCTGGTCAAGGGACGGATCGACACGTCGGCTCCGATCCTGGGCCGCGCGGGCTTCACGGCGTACGGCGAGGAACGCTGGTACTTCCTCGACGTCTGAGTGACCGGCCCCGTCAGGCGCTGGTGCGCAGCGCCATCATCATCGACTCCAGCGCGAGCAGCGGCGGCACGTTGAACTCGAGCATCTGCTCGCGGGCCGTGAACACCGCCTCGATCCGGGCCAGGTTGTCCTCCGGCGTGGACGCGTGGGCGAGCGCGAGCACCGCGGGGCGCTGCTCCTCGTTGACCAGGCCGTCGACGCGGCCGAGCTGCACCGCGATCGCGTCGCGGTAGACGGACACGAGGTCCATCAGGCCGCGGTCGACCACGTCGAGCACGCGCCGCTTGGCCCGGGTCTTCTGCTGTTTCTCGAGGTCGCGGAGCGCGGGCGCGTAGTCGCGCGGGCGCCGCCCGCGCTCCACCACGCCGTAGGTGCGGTCGAGGTCCTCGCGCTCGCGGGCGTCGATCCTCGAGGTCATCTCCGCGGACTCCTCCGTGGCCGCGTCGTGGAGGTTGGCCGCGGCGATCACGCAGCGGCCCAGGGACGTGAGCTCGGTCGGCAGGGACACCACGTCGCGACGCCGGGCGAGGGTCGCCTCGTCGGTGGCCAGCGCCCGGGCACGACCGATGTGGCCCTGGCTGGCGCGGGCGGCGTAGGACGCCCGCTCGGGCGTGACACCGTCACGCGCGACGAGGTGGGCGGCGATCTCCTCCGGTGCGGGCGTCGCCAGCACCACCAAGCGGGTGCGGGACCGGATCGTGGGCAGCACGTCCTCCACGGTCGGTGCGCACAGGATCCACACCGTGCGGGCGGTCGGCTCCTCGATCGCCTTGAGCAGCGCGTTGCAGGCCTGCTCGGTGAGCCGGTCGGCGTCCTCGACGATCATCACCTGCCACCGGTCGCCCACCGGAGAGAGCGCGGCGCTGCGCACCAGCTCGCGCACCTCGTCGACACCGATCGAGAGCTTCTGGGTGCGGGTGACCGAGATCGCCTCGTGGGAGCCGATCATCGCGGTGTGGCACGAGTGGCACTCGCCGCAGCCGCCACGCTCGCACTGGAGGGCCGCCGCGAACGCGATCGCCGCGTTGGAGCGGCCCGACCCGGGTGGCCCGGTGAACAGCCAGGCATGGGTCATGTCGCCCGCGACCGCCCGCTGCAGCGTCGCCACCACGCGGGCCTGGCCGACCAGGGAGCTCCAGACACTCGTCATGCTGGATCGGGATCGGGTTCGCGGCGGGCGGCCTGGCCGAGCAGGGGTTCGAGCCGGCGCCTGATCAGGCCGGCGATCGCGGCCGGCGGCTGGGTGGCGTCGACGACGAGGTAGCGCTCCGGCTTGGCGGACGCCATCCGCATGAACGCCTCGCGGACGCGCTCGTGGAACGCCAGCGACTCCTGCTCGATCCGGTCGCGGGTCTCGAACCGGGTCAGGCCGTCGCCGGGCGGCAGGTCGAGCAGCACGGTCAGGTGCGGGCGCAGGTCACCGGTGGCCCAGCGTGCCACCCGCTCGAGCTCGTTGTCCGGGATCGCCCGGCCCGCCCCCTGGTAGGCCAGGGTCGAGTCGACGTAGCGGTCGGTCACCACCACGGCACCGCGGGCCAGTGCCGGCGCGACGACGCGCTCGACGTGCTCGGCCTTGTCGGCGGCGTAGAGCAGCGCCTCGGTGCGGTCGGCGAGCGTGCCGGTGGACGGGTCGAGCACGATCTGGCGAACCTTCTGGCCGACCTCGGTGTCACCCGGCTCGTGGGTGAGGAGCACGTCGTACCCCTCCTCGGTGAGCCAGGCCAGCAGCAGCCGGGCCTGGGTCGACTTGCCGGCACCCTCCCCACCCTCGAACGCGACGAAGAGCCCCCGGGCGGTGTAGACCCCCGGGCTGCTGACCGCGGCGCGACGCAGGTCGCTCACCAGCGAGATCCCCTTCCGGTCGTCCATCTGACGATAGGACGCCAGACCGACAACGGTCATCAGGACCCCGGCGCCGAGGAGCGTCCAGGCGGCGCCGTTGTAGGTGAGCACGTGGTCCGAGTTGGGCACCGGCACCATGTGCGTGCCGATGAAGCCGGCGACGAGCGGGCCCAGGGCCAGGACGAGCGCGAGCGCCAGCCGGATCAGCGACCCCACGAACGCGAACGTGCGCCCGCGCAGCTCGTCGGGCACCTCGAGCCCGAGCATCGTGTTGCCGGTGACCCACGCGACGCCGGCGAAGAACCCGATCGCGATGGTGAGCCCGGTTGCGGTCTCCAGCGAGTTCAGCATCGCGAGCGGGACCAGCAGCAGCCCGGCCAGGGTGAGGCTCACCCCGAACAGCCGCCGCCGGGACAGGCCCTGGAGCAGGCGCGGCCCGCGCCACATGCCGAGCCCGAGGCCGAGGAACACGGTCGCGAACATCAGCCCGTAGCCGGGGTCGCCACCGCCGAGGTCCTGCACGTACGTGCGTGCGAGGCCGATCACGATGCCGCCGGCCGCGAACGCGCCGACGATCCCGACCACGAGGCCCCGGATGACCGGGGTCCCCATCGCGTACTTCCAGCCGTCGACGACCACCTTCACCGGGCTGCCGTCGTGGTCGCCGCCGGACGCCGCGGCCCCCTTCGGGATCGTCCTCAGCCGCTGGATGATGACCCCGGACACGAAGAACGTGAGCGCGTTGAAGTAGAGCGCGAGCTGGATCGGGTTGCCGGAGAACATGCCCGTGGTCAGGTGCACACCCTTGGTCAGCAGGGTCATCGCGACGAATGCGAACGCCGCGGGCAGCGCAGAGCCGTACGTCGTGACCAGGCTGAGCTGGTTCGCGGCCTCGAGCCGGTGCGGCGGCACCAGGTTGGGCACGGTGGCGTCCTTCGCGGGCCCCCACACCAGGCTGATCGCCTCGATCAGCACGGTCGCCACGAACACCCAGTAGAGCGAGTTGACGATCGGCATCGACAGGAACAGCGCCGCGCGCAGGTAGTCGCCGACGATCAGGGTCCACCGCCGGTCGAGCCGGTCGGCCACCCAGCCGGCGATCGGCCCCATCACCAGGGCCGGCACGATCCGCAGGAAGAGCACACCGGCGATCGCGAAGTTGCGCAGCTGGTAGGAGTCGGCGTTGCCCAGCAGCGAGCTGAGGTCCCCCGCCTGCTTGTTGGCCATCGCCGTGATCGCCAGCAGCCCGAGCCAGTCACCGAAGCTGGACAGGCCGAGACCGAGCCAGAGGTTGCGGAAGTCCCTGATCTTCAGGACCGCGCTCATCGAGTGCGTGGGCGCATGCTCGATGTCGTCGATGAGGGTGCGGGGCACGCGGTCACCCTATGACCCCGCTAGGACTTCTTGGCGGTGGCCTTCTTCTTCGCAGCCG
>DASSJT010000169.1:0-4290 GCA_035691065.1 Dermatophilaceae bacterium | reverse complement strand
CGCCCATTGTGCAATATTCCCCACTGCTGCCTCCCGTAGGAGTCTGGGCCGTGTCTCAGTCCCAGTGTGGCCGGTCGCCCTCTCAGGCCGGCTACCCGTCGTCGCCTTGGTGAGCCGTTACCTCACCAACAAGCTGATAGGCCGCGAGTCCATCCCAGACCGAAAAACTTTCCAGACAGTAGAGATGCCTCTCTGTCTCGTATCCGGTATTAGCTCCGGTTTCCCGGGGTTATTCCAGAGTCTGGGGCAGGTTACTCACGTGTTACTCACCCGTTCGCCACTGATCGCCGCGGAGCAAGCTCCGCAGGTCACCGTTCGACTTGCATGTGTTAAGCACGCCGCCAGCGTTCGTCCTGAGCCAGGATCAAACTCTCCGTTGATGTTTAGCTCCCGGCCGAAGCCGAGAAAACTAGACCCTTAGAGGGTTGTTTCACTGACTGAGCAAGAACAACTAGCTATTGCTAGATGATCGTTGTCAACCAAAGGATTTTCGTTCGACATGGCGTCTCACCGAGCCCTTGTGGGTCGGTTTGCTGCCACCTCGAGACGAGGTTATTGGCATCGATTTTTGACACGCTGTTGAGTTCTCAAGGTTCGGACGCGCACCGTCTCTTGGCTCAGTGAGCCTCGTTCCCGGGGCAACCCTACTAACTTACCCGCATCTCTCTTGGGCGTCAAACCCGTGACCCGCTCGATGGAGCGGCCGGATCAGATCGCGCTTGGCTCTCTGCGGTGTTACCACTGTAGCAGGCAGGTGGCCGGCTCCCGACCACCCTCTCGGGCGCTCCGGAGCGCGCTGGTCTCCCAACTGCTGTTCGGTGGATCAGCTCGCGGGACCGGCCTGCTTCGTGTGGGGCTCTCGCCTCACCGCGGTGGCGTCCGTTCCTCCCTGTCGGGCTGACGCGGAGAAGATTAGACGAGCCCACGCGCAAAACACAAATCCGATCTCGGCCGTTCTCGCCGGGGCGCTTCAGACGCCCATCTCGGTGCTCTTGCGCAGGCCTGGACGAGCGGAACCGGCTGCCGTCCAACGGAGTCCGCCCTCCTCCACTGCCTGGCTGAGCTTCGCTGGTCCGCCGCTGCGGCACGTCGTCGACCGTGTAACGCGGCCCCCGCCACTGGTCCTAGCGCCTCGTCCCCGTGCCTCGTCCACGCGGCTGGCCTCTTCGCCTGAGCTCAGCGCCTCGTCGCGGTCGGCACCGGCGTGTCGCAGAGGCTGGCTCCCGACTCGAATCGGACGTGTCGCGGCCCGCGTCCGCCGTGCCCTTGAGAACCCCGTCCCCGTCGACTTCAGGGCGCGAGCGGACGGGCGCGTCAAAGCCCGAGCCCGGCCGGCCGCGTCCGGCGCGAGCCCGGCCGGCGCGTCCGGTGCGAGCGGGCGGGCGCGTCAGGGCGCGAGCCGGGCGGCCGCCAGCGACTTGCGCCCACGTCGCAGCAGGGCTACCCGCCCGTGCAGGAAGTCCTCGGCCGCGAGCTGCCGCTCGGGGTCGGAGATCTTGACGTTGTTGAGCGAGGCCCCGCCATCGCTGATGGCTCTTCGCGCGGCGTTCCGGGACTCCACCAGCCCGACGGCCACGAGGGCGTCGGTGACCGATGTGCCCACGGGCACCCTGGCCCCGGGCAGCTCGTCGGTGGCATCCGAGAGCGTCCGCGCGTCGAGGGCGCGCACGTCGCCCCTACCGAAGAGCGCCTCGGATGCCGCTTGGACCGCCGTCGTGGCCTCGGCGCCGTGCACGAGCGTGGTGACGTCGGCTGCGAGCGCGCGCTGCGCCTCGCGCAGGAACGGCTTCTCGGCCAGCGACCTCTCCAGCACGGCGATCTCCTCCTGCGTGCGGTCGGTGAAGACCTTGAGCAGCATCACCACCGAGGCGTCCTCGACGTTGATCCAGTACTGGTAGAACGCGTACGGGCTGGTCATGTCGGCGGACAGCCAGATGGCGTTGCCCTCGCTCTTGCCGAACTTGTTGCCCGAGCTGTCGGTCACCAGGGGCGTGGTCAGGAGGTGGACCGAGGCCCCCTCGACCCTGTGGATCAGGTCGGACCCGGCCGTGAGGTTGCCCCACTGGTCCTGGCCACCGGTCTGGAGCGTGCACCCGTAGGTCCGGTACAACTCGAGGTAGTCGAGTCCCTGGAGGATCTGGTAGCTGAACTCGGTGTAGGAGATCCCCTCCTCGCTGTTCAGGCGGGCCGCGACGGCCTCCTTGCGGATCATCTGGTTGACCCGGAAGTGCTTGCCGATGTCGCGCAGGAAGTCGAGCGCCGACAGCGGCGCCGTCCAGTCCAGGTTGTTGACGAGGATCGCCGGGTGAGCCACCCCGGAGCTGCCGTCGAAGTCGAGGAACGGCTGCACCTGCTTCTGGATGTTGGCCACCCACTCGGCCGTCTGCTCCTTGGTCTTGAGGACGCGCTCGGCCGTCGGACGCGGATCGCCGATCAGCCCGGTCGACCCGCCCACCAGGCAGATGACCTTGTGGCCGGCTCGCTGGAGATGGCGCAGCACGATCAGCTGCACCAGGTTGCCGAAGTGGAGCGAGGGCGCCGTGGGGTCGAAGCCGCAATACGCCGTGACCGGCCCGTCGGCGAGGGCCTGGCGCAGCGCGGACTCGTCGGTGGTCTGTGCCACCAGCCCCCGCCACTTCAGCTCGTCGAGGATCGTGCTCACGGTCGTCATGCTCCTTCGGTCGCACCGGCTGTCCAGCCGGCTGGGTTCGGTCGGTATGCCGGCCAAGCCTCCGTGGGTGCCCGGTCAGCCCCGGGTACGCGGCAAGCCTGCCTCATGCGGTCTCCCGGCGGCGACGTGGTTTCGCCGGTCGGTACACGGAAACGGTCGGCTCGCCGTGCAGCCAGAAGCGCCAGGGGTATGCCGCAGCGTCGCCACCGGCGCCCGCCACCCCCACGCGGGGGCCGGTCCGGATCGCCGTGCGTGGCGGACGTGCGGCCGGCAGGTCGATCCGGGCCTCGCCAGGCTCGGCACACAGGTCCAGACCATTCTGCTCGCGTCCAAGGCCCAGGGTCTGCGCCAGTCGGGCCGGACCGCGAGCCCAGTCGCGTGGCGAGATCCCGTCGCGCCTGGCTGCGGCGGTGGAGTGGCCGGCCACCACCTCCCCAGCCCGCAGCAGGACCGCACTGGCCTGCCCCTCGGGACCGCACACGACGTTGGCGCACCAGTGCATGCCATAGGTGAAGTAGACGTACAGGTGACCGGGGTGCCCGAACATCACAGCCGTGCGGGGGGTGAGCCCACGGTAGGCGTGGGAACCCGGGTCGACGTCACCGGCGTACGCCTCGACCTCGGTGAGGCGGACCGTGACCCCGCCATGGGTGAGCAGCCCACCCAGCAGCGAGGGTGCGACGTCGAGGACGTCCTCCTCGAAGAACGCACGCTCGAGCCTGGTGGTGGTCACGCTGGGATCGTAGGCGGTGCGGGACGCGACGGGGTCAGGCGTTGCGCCTGCGGATCTTGTTGCCGAGCCAGACAACCGGGTCGTAGTGACGGTCGACCACGCGCTCCTTGAGAGGGATCAGCGCGTTGTCGGTGATGTGGATGTGCTCGGGGCAGACCTCGGTGCAGCACTTGGTGATGTTGCACAGGCCGAGGCCGTGCTCGAGGCGCGCGGCGGGGCGACGGTCTGCCGTGTCGAGCGGGTGCATGTCGAGCTCGGCGATCCGCATGAGGAAGCGCGGCCCGGCGAAGGACTCCTTGTTGTCCTCGTGGTCACGCACGACGTGGCAGACGTTCTGGCACAGGAAGCACTCGATGCACTTGCGGAACTCCTGGCTACGCTCGACGTCGACCTGCTGCATGCGGTACTCGCCGGGCGCGAGGTCAGGTGGCGCGAAGGCGGGGATCTCCCGCGCCTTCTGGTAGTTGAACGACACGTCGGTGACGAGATCGCGCTGCACCGGGAAGGTCCGCAGCGGGGTGACTGTGACGGTCTCGCCCTCCTCGAAGGTGCTCATGCGGGTCATGCACATCAACCGGGGATGGCCGTTGATCTCGGCACTGCAGGACCCGCACTTGCCGGCCTTGCAGTTCCAGCGCACCGCGAGGTCGGGCGTCTGGGTGGCCTGCAGCCGGTGGATGATGTCGAGGACGACCTCGCCCTCGTTGACCTCGACGGCGTAGTCCTGCAGCTCGCCGCCGTCGGCGTCGCCGCGCCAGACTCGGAACTTGCCCTCGTAGCTCATGAGTCGCTCCCTGGGGTCGGCTGGGCCTCGGCGGATGCAGCGTCGTCGCCGGTGGGGGCGGGGCCGCTGGGCGGGGCTGTGGTGGGCGGGGCTGTGGTGGGT
>DASSJT010000168.1:0-15733 GCA_035691065.1 Dermatophilaceae bacterium | reverse complement strand
GTGGATGGCGAGCGACACCCCGCGGGACCGCGCCTTCGCCGCGACCCGCCCGACGCCCTCCACCACGTCGTCCTGGAGCCAGTGCTGCGGCAGGCCCATGAGGGCCTTGGTGGCCAGCCGGATGTCGCGGATGTTGTCGATGTCGAGCAGCTTGTCGAGGAAGCCCTCGAGGTTCTTCCACGGCATGTTGGCCACGTCGCCACCGGAGACCACGACATCGCGCACTGCCGGCGTCGCCTGCAGGTAGGCCAGCATGGCGGCGTGGCGGTCGACCGGCTTGCCGAGCAGCTTCAGCTTGGGGACCTGCGGGGTCGAGTTGCCGACGAGGTCCATGCGGGTGCAGTGGCCGCAGTACTGCGGGCACGTGGACAGCAGCTCGGCAAGCACCTTCGTCGGGTAGCGGTGGGTCAGACCCTCGGCCACCCACATGTCGTGCTCGTGGAGGCTGTCGCGCGCGGCGAACGGGTGGGACGGCCAGTCGGTGCGACGGTCGGAGAAGACCGGGAGCATGTAGCGCCGCACGGGGTCGGCGTAGAACGCCTGGGTGAACTCCTCGCCGGCGGCCGGCATCGCCTCGGCGGTGCCGCCGGCGACCATGGTGTTGAGCATCTGTGGGGGGAGGAGCATCGACATGGTCGCGCGCTCGGCCTGGTCGCGCTCGAGGTCGGCATAGAACGCATCGGTCAGCAGGTCGCCCATCAGGTCGTGCAGCTGCCTGCTGTTCTTGACGCAGTGGGCTCGCTGCCACTGGGCGTCGGCCCACTCCTGCTCGGTCACATCCTTCCAGCCGGGGAATCGGGTCCAGTCCGGCTCTGTCAGCTGGTGCCGCCGATAGGCGTAGGGCTGCTCGATCGCGATGGTCATAGGTGGCAGGATACGCAACAGATTGCGTCACAGTTGCACTCAGGCCGCAGGATTTACGGCCTGAGTAGGTTTGTAAGGGAGAATCTGTCTTGTTGTCACCTTCGTCACCGGTCGGTCTGCATCGGGTGATCGAGCCTGCTGGCGCCGCCTTACCGCAGGCTGCGCAGCGCCTCGACGACCGCCCGGAGCTGTGGCCCGACGAGGTGCGGATCCGGCTGGAGACGCTCAACCTCGACGCCGCGTCCTATCGCCAGCTGGCCGAGGCGCACCCCCGGCCCGGTGGCGGCGGCGACGCCGCCCACGATGAGGCCCACCATGCCGCCCACGGTGACGTCGCCGGTGACGTTCATGGCGACGTTGATGGTGACGCGATCAGGGAGGCGGTCCTGGCCATCGTCGCCGAGCGCGGCAAGATGCAGAACCCGGTCACCGGCTCAGGCGGCATGCTGATCGGCACCGTCGACGAGGTGGGTCCGGAGAGCCCCCTCGGCCTGCGGCCCGGCGACCACGTGGCAACCCTGGTGTCCCTGTCTCTCACGCCCCTGCGGATCACCGACGGGCTCGAGCGATGGGACGGGCGGTCCGAGCGGGTTCCGGCGGCCGGCCACGCCATTCTCTTCGGCCGCTCCATCGCAGCCGTGCTGCCGGACGACCTCGATCCCGAGCTGGCCCTGATGGTGATGGACGTGTGCGGCGCGCCTGCGCTCGTGGCCCGGGTCGTCCGCGAGTATGCCGGCAAGGGCTCGGCCCCGTCCGTGCTCGTGCTCGGCGGAGCGGGGAAGTCTGGCTCTCTGGCCCTCGCCGCCGCGCAGGACGCAGGTGCGGGGCGCCGGCTGGCCGTCGTCCCCGTCGAGCGCGAGGCGGCCCGGCTGCGGGGAACCCGTTTGGCCGACGAGGTCATCGTTGCTGATGCGCGCAGCCCGCTCGGGCTCTCCGAGGCCGTTGCTGCCGCCGGCGGCCCGGCCGACCTCACGGTGGTGTGTGTCGACGTGCCCGGGTGCGAGCAGCCGGCGATCCTCGCCACCGCCCAGGGCGGGACGATCATCTATTTCTCCATGGCCACCAACTTCGCCGCAGCCGCGCTGGGGGCCGAGGGCCTGGCCGCGGATGTGCGCATGCTCGTGGGGAACGGCTACGTCCCGGGACACTCCGAGTACGCGCTGGGCCTGATACGGGCCAACGCCGACGTCCGAGCACTGTTCGAAGCGCGCCTGCACACCTGATCCCGCACTCCGGCCGTTCGCTAGAGGGATTCGCGCAACCATGGTGGAGTGGGGCCATGGCAGAGACACGCGTGTCCTACGGCTCCGAGGCACTGCAGCAGGACCTCAGGTGGTGGGCGGCCGCCAACTACCTCACGGTGGGTCAGATCTACCTCCGCGACAACGCCCTCCTGAAGGAATCCCTGCGGCTCGAGCACACCAAGCCTCGCCTGCTCGGCCACTGGGGGACCAGCCCGGGCCTGTCGATGATCTACGCCCTCGTCAACCGGGTGATCCGGGAGACCGACACCGACTGGCTCTACGTCACCGGCCCCGGCCACGGCGGCCCGGCGCTGGTGGCGGCAGCGTGGCTCGAGGGCACCTACAGCGAGGTCTACCCCCACGTCGGCGACGACGCCGAGGGCGTGCGGACCCTGTTCCGCCAGTTCTCCACTCCCGGCGGCGTGCCGAGCCACGTCAGTGTGCAGACCCCGGGCAGCATCCACGAGGGCGGCGAGCTCGGGTACGCGCTCGTGCACGCGGCCGGCGCCGCGTTCGACCACCCGAACCTCACTGTTGCCTGCGTCGTGGGCGACGGAGAGGCAGAGACCGGGCCGTTGTCAGGTTCATGGCGGTTGCCGAACTTCCTCAACCCGCGCAGGGACGGCGCTGTGCTGCCCATCCTCCACCTCAACGGCTACAAGATCGCGGGACCCACCGTCCTCGGGCGCACCAGTGACGACGACGTCGAGGGCTACCTGCGCAGCCAGGGCTGGGACCCCGTGACCATTGCGGGGGACGACCCCTCGGACGTCTTCCCGCGCCTCTACACAGCCCTGAGCGAGGCCCACCAGCGCATCCATGCCCTCCAGGCGGACGCCCGGGCCGCCGAGGGGCCGAGCGCAGCAGTGCGGCACGAGTGGCCGGCGATCGTCCTGCGCACGCCCAAGGGATGGACCGGCCCACACATGGTCGACGGGAAGCAGGTCGAGGGCACCAACCTCAGCCACCAGGTGCCGCTCTCGGGGCTGGCCGACAACCCCGAGCACCTCCGGATGCTCGAGGAGTGGATGAGGTCCTACCGGCCGCAGGAGCTGTTCGACGAAGATGGCCGCCTCGTACCGGAGCTGCGCGACCTGGCCCCGAAGGGCGACCGGCGCCTGTCAGCAACGCCCTTCGCCAACGGCGGTCGCATCCGCCAAGAGCTGCCCATGCCCTCCCTGGCAGGGTACGAAGTGGCCGTGCAGACCCCCGGGCAGACGTCCTTCGAGAACACCAAGAGCACCGGGGACCTGCTGCGCGACCTGTATGCCGCGACCGCCAGGCCCGATGGCGGTGGCACCTTCCGGCTGTTCTCGCCGGACGAGACGGCAAGCAACCGGCTCCAGTCCGTGTTCGAGGTGACCGACCGCTGTTTCATGGGCCCGCTCGCGAAGACCGACGACAAGCTGGGCCCGGACGGCCGGGTCATGGAGGTGCTGAGCGAGCACCTCTGCCAGGGCTGGCTCGAGGGCTACCTGCTCAGCGGCCGGCACGGCATGTTCGCCACCTACGAGGCGTTCGCCATGGTGTCGGCCTCCATGGCGGTCCAGCACGTGAAGTGGCTCCAGCACGCGCAGACGCTCCCGTGGCGAGCCTCAGTGTCCTCGCTCAACGTCCTCCTCACCTCGACGTGCTGGCGCAACGACCACAACGGCTTCTCCCACCAAGGCCCGGGCCTCATCGACTGCCTGCTCCCGCTCGCGCCGGGTGTGGTCAGGGTCTGGCTGCCGCCGGACGCCAACACCGCACTGTGGATCACCGACCACTGCCTGCGTGGCACCGACCACGTCAACCTCATCGTGGTCGACAAGCAGAAGCACCTTCAGTACCTCACCCTCGAGGAGGCGGCCATTGCCTGCTCGGCCGGCGTGTCGGTCTGGGACTGGGCGAGCACCTGCTCCCCGGATGAGATCCCCGATATCGTGCTGGCCTGCGCCGGTGACGTGCCAACCCAGGAGGCCTTGGCGGCGGCCGAGCTGTTACGCGACCACGTTCCCGATCTCAAGGTGCGGTTCCTCAACGTCATCGACCTGATGACCCTGTACCCCGAGAACGACCACCCGAATGGCTTCTCGGACAGCCACTTCGACGACCTGTTCACCTCCGACCGGGACGTGGTGTTTGCCTTCCACGGCTATCCCCGGGCCATCCACCAGCTGATCCACGGGCGCACCGACCCCGGCCGGTTCCACGTCCGTGGCTTCAGCGAGCAGGGGACCACCACGACGCCGTTCGACATGGTGGTGCTCAACCGCATGAGCCGGTTCCACCTGGCCAAGGAGGTGCTGCGCCGGGCGCGGAACCGCCCGCCGGGCTGGCGCGAGCTCAAGGACCTCTGCGACCGGCGGCTCGCCGAGCACGAGTCGTACATCCGCGAGCACCTCGAGGACATGCCCGACATCGCCGACTGGACCTGGCGGAGCGCATGAGGCGCCGCACCCTGCAGCCCCAGCTCGAGCCGACCGGGGCCCACCAGCCAGTGATCCAGGGATGACCCGCAGCATCTACCTCGCCGGCACCGAGGCCCAGTCGGGCAAGTCGGCCGTCGCCGTCGGCATCCTCAGCCAGCTCAGCCGCCGGGCTGGTCGGGTAGGTGTGTTCCGTCCGATCGTGACGTCCGGGCGACGCGACGCGCTCGTCGAGGCCCTGCTGACCCAGCTGCCCGGCGGGCCCACCGTCGAGAGCGCCTGCGGCGTCTCCTACGACGACCTCCACCAGGACCCGGAGCGGGCGATGTCGGTCATCGTGGACCGGTTCCACGAGGTCTCGCGCGACCACGACACCGTGCTCGTGGTGGGCTCGGACTTCACCGACGTGGCAGCCCCGACGGAGTTCTCGGTCAACGCACGGGTTGCGGCCAACCTGGGCGCGGGCATGCTCCTGGTCGTGCCGGCCCTCGACCGGGAGCCGGAGAGCGTGGCCACGACCGCCGAGATCGCCATCGCGGCAGCACGCGAGAGCCACGCCCATGTCATCGGAGTCGTGGCCAACCAGGTGCGGGGCGCCTCGGTGGACGAGACCGCCCAGGTCCTCGCCGAGCGGATCAGCCCAATTCCAGGTCTGGCCCTGCCCGAGACACCCCTGCTTCGGGCTCCCACGGTTCGAGACCTGGTCGAGGCATGCCAGGGTCGGCTGGTCCATGGCGACCCCGGGCTGCTGGGCCGCGAGTGCCTGGGGTTCGTGGTGGCCGCCATGACGATGCCGCACGTGCTCGACCGGCTGATCGACGGGGGAGTGGTCGTAGTGCCCAGCGACCGGGAGGAGGTCCTCCTGGCCGCACTGCTGGCACACCGCTCGATGACCTTCCCCTCGCTGTCCGGGATCGTCCTGAACGGCGGCTTCCCGCTCTCGCCACAGGTCGAGCGGCTGATCGAGGGTCTCGACGTCCATCTGCCCATCGTCGCCACGGACGCCGGCACCATGACCACGGCCACCCGGCTGGGGCGGGCCCGGGGACGGATCACCGCCGGATCGGTCCGCAAGCTGGAGACCGCGGTCGCCCTCGTGGAGCAGCGCATCGACGCCGAGGCCCTGCTCAAGCCGTTGAGCCTCTCCGGTGTCGACGGCATCGTGACGCCACTGATGTTCGAGCACCAGATCGTCGAGGGCGCCAGGGCAGCAGGGTCCCACATCGTGCTTCCCGAGGGCACCGAGCGGCGCATCCTGCTCGCCGCCGACACGGTTCTCACCCGCGGCATCGCCCGGCTGACGCTGCTCGGCAACCCCGACACGATCCGCTCCCACGCGGCCGACCTCGGCGTGGACGTCAGTGCCGCGCAGCTCGTCGACCCCCTCGACAGCCGCTGGCGCGAGGACTTCGCGGAGGAGTACGCGAGGCTCCGGGCCCACAAGGGCGTGACCCTCGACCAGGCCCGGGACCTGATCGTCGACCCGTCGTACTTCGGCACCATGATGGTCCACCAGGGCCTCGCCGACGGCATGGTGTCGGGGTCGGTGACCACGACCGCCCACACCATCCGCCCAGCCCTGGAGATCGTCCGGACGGCGCCTGGAGTCTCGGTCGTCTCCAGCGTCTTCCTCATGTGCCTCGCCGACAAGGTGCTGGTCTACGGCGACTGCGCGGTCAACCCCGACCCCTCAGCGGAGCAGCTCGCCGACATCGCCATCTCCTCGGCGCACACAGCCCGACGGTTCGGGATCGAGCCCCGCGTCGCGATGCTCTCCTACTCGACTGGCGAGTCGGGCAGCGGTGCGGACGTCGAGAAGGTCCGTGCCGCAACGGCACTCGTGCGCGAGCGCGAGCCCGAGCTGCTCGTGGAGGGTCCGATCCAGTACGACGCGGCGGTCGACCCCCACGTCGCCTCAGCGAAGCTCCGCGACAGCGCCGTGGCCGGTCGCGCCACCGTTCTGGTCTTCCCCGACCTCAACACCGGCAACAACACCTACAAGGCCGTCCAGCGCAGCGCAGCTGCGGTGGCCATCGGGCCCGTGCTCCAGGGCCTCAACCGCCCGGTGAACGACCTGTCCCGAGGCGCACTGGTCCGGGACATCGTCAACACCGTTGCGATCACGGCGATCCAGGCAGGTAGCTGATGAGCAGGGCCTCGCTCGTTCTCGTGGTCAACGCCGGCTCGTCCTCGCTCAAGTACCAGCTGCTCGACCCGACGGTTGGTGCCACTCACGCCACCGGGATCGTCGAGCGCATCGGCGTCGACGGGCACCTTCGCCAGGTGGCCGGCGATGTCGAACACGAGCAGGACGTCGCCTGTCCCGACCACGGCACCGCCCTCGACGCGGCCCTGACCGCCATGCGAGACCACGGACCCGGGTTCGACCCCGACTCGCTGCTCGCCGTGGGGCACCGTGTGGTGCACGGCGGCGAGGAGTTCGGCCAGCCTGTGGTCATCGACGAGTCCGTGATCCAAGCCGTGACCGAGCTCGCGCCGCTGGCACCCCTGCACAACCCCGCCAACCTCAAGGGCATCGAGGCGACGACGCACGCCTTTCCGCGCATCCCCCAGGTCGCCGTGTTCGACACCGCCTTCCACCACACCATCCCGCCGAGCGCGCACACCTACGCCGTCCCGCGGGAGTGGCGCGACAAGCATGGTGTGCGCCGATACGGGTTCCACGGCACGTCGTTCGCCTACGTCTCGCGGCGCGCTGCCACCCTGCTCGACCGGCCCGTGGACGAGGTCAACCTCGTGGTCCTGCACCTCGGCAACGGGGCCAGCGCCTGCGCCGTGCGCGAGGGGCAGAGCGTCGAGACCTCCATGGGCCTGTCGCCCCTGGAGGGGCTGGTCATGGGCACCCGCTCGGGCGACGTCGACCCGTCCCTCGGCGCCTACCTCGCGCGCGTCGCCGGCCTGGACCCCGGCGACTACGACGAGGCGCTCAACCGGCGCAGCGGCCTGAAGGGGCTCACCGGCGACTCCGACTTCCGCGAGGTGCAGTCGCGGCGCAGCCGCGGGGACGCCGATGCTGGGCTGGCCTTCGACGTCACGGTCCACCGTCTGCTCAAGTACACCGGCGGGTATGCCGTCCTGCTGGGTCGGGTCGACGCGCTCGTCTTCACCGGCGGCATCGGCGAGAACAGCCCCGAGCTGCGGGCTGCGGTCATGGAGGGCCTGGGCCTGCTGGGCCTGGAGCTGGACGAGACGGCCAATGCCGATGGCGAGCCCGAGCGGAAGGTGACGTCGGCACAGAGCCGGGTGCCGGCATACGTCATCCCCACCAACGAGGAGCTGGAGATCGCGCGGGCCTGCCTCGAGGTCCTGGGCGCCGCCGGAACCCAGGGCGCCGACTAATGTGCCGGGCGTGACCACCCTCTACCGAGGCGGATTCGTCTACACGCCGATCGACCCCTTCGCCAACGCGATGGTGGTCGACGACGCCACGGGCACCATCGCGTGGATTGGGGGCGACGACGCAGCGTCGACGCACGCCGGCTCGGTCGAGGAGGTGGTCGAGCTCGAAGGTGCCCTCGTGACACCGGCATTCGTCGACGCCCACGCCCATATCTCGCAGACCGGGGCCGCCATGCGCGGCGTCGACCTCTCCTCGGCCTCGTCCCGCGACGAAGTGCTCACCCGAATCGAGTCCGCTGCGCGCTCGGGCGGCGGGCGGCCCATTCACGCACCGAACTGGGACGAGGGCGGCTGGCCGGACTCCCGCCCGCCCACGGCATACGAGCTGGACCGGGCCTCGTTCGGAGGGGTCGTCTACAGCCCGCGCGTCGACCGCCACTCGGCGGTGATCTCCTCGGCCCTCGCGGCCGCCAGCAGCGCGGCGGCGCTGCCCGGGTGGCGCGGCGACGGACTCGTGACCCGGGAGGCCCACCATGCGGCGCGTGACACCTTCAACGCGGCGGTCACCCCGTCGCAGCGGCGCGACGACATCGACCTCGCGCTGCGGGCGGCGGCTGCCGCAGGGATCGGGCTGGTGCAGGAGTGTGGGGGTCCGGTCCTGTCCTCGACCGACGACTTCGCGGATGTCCTGGCGGCCGGGGCCAGGGGTGACCGACCCCAGACCCTCGGGTACTGGGCCGAGCTGGCCGAAGACGAGCAGCAGGCCCACGACCTCGCCACGCTGCACGCGGCGCACGGCCTGGCCGGCGACCTCAACATCGACGGCTCCATCGGGTCGCGCACCGCGCACCTGCGGGCTCCCTACGCCGACTCGCCTGACGATGTCGGCAACGCCTACCTCACCGTGGAGCAGGTCCGCGACCACGTCGCGGGGTGCTCCCTGGCCGGGATCCAGGCCGGATTCCACGTCATCGGGGACGCGGGCGTCGACACCGCGATCGCGGGCTTCGAGGCGGCCGCCGCACTCGTCGGGGCGGACCGGGTGCGCCGGGCACGCCACCGCCTCGAACACGCCGAGATGATCGACGGCGACGGCGTGCGCCGCCTCGTCACCCTCGGCGTGACCGCCAGCGTGCAGCCCGCCTTCGACGCCCTTTGGGGTGGGGGAGCGGGGATGTATGCCGTGCGGCTTGGACGTGCGCGAGCCGCGCGGATGAACCCCTTTGCCACGATGCTGGCCGAGGGCATGACCGTGGCGCTCGGATCCGACTCTCCCGTCACGCCTTTCGCACCCTGGGAATCAGTCCGTGCGTGCGTGAACCACCACGAGAGCGCCCAGCGGGTCTCCGCCCGGTCTGCCTTCCTCGCCCACACGCGCGGGGCCTGGCGGGCGGCCGGCATCGACGACAGGGGCTACCTCGACCTGGGACTGCCCGCGACTTTCGCGGTGTGGAGGGTGGGCGACCTCGTGGTCCAGGCGCCGGACGACCGGATCCAGGCCTGGAGCACCGACCCCCGCTCAGGGACGCCGGGGCTGCCGGACCTCAGCCCGGGGGCGCCGGCGCCGGTGGCCCTGCGGACCGTGGTGCGCGGCCGCACCGTGTTCGACGCGGGCTCGCTCGGTTCCTGACCTCGCGTACGCTCAGTCGTCGCCGGCCCTGCGGGTCTCCCGGTCGTTCGCCCGCTGGATGGCCTCGACGAGCTCTTGCCGACTCATCCGCGACCGGCCTCTGATGCCGAGTCGGCTCGCCACGTCACGAAGGTGCTTCATCGTCGCATTGGCGTCCACGCCTCCGGCGGTGGGACGGTGCGTGTGGACCCCGCCTTCGGCCTGTTCGTCGGAGGGTCCCGGGTGGTCCTTCTGCTCCCAGTGGTCGCCGACCTTCTCGTGGGTGTGCTTCAGAGCGGAGTAGGCGACACGGTGCGCCCGCTCCTCGTCGCCGTACTGATCTGCCGCCGAGTCGTGGGCCTTGGCGAACGTCTCCTGGGCCTTGCGGCCCGACCGCTGCAGGGTGCCGGGCAGCTCGTCCTGGCGGACGTCTCCGCTCTTGGTGGTCTTGGGCATGGCTCTCCTCCTTGCATGTGCGATCCCCTCCGCACAGCGCGCCAAACAGCGCACTCGGCGCTTGCCGCGAATCCTTCGGCGTCGGCCCCCTCACGCCGGAAGATCATCGCTCAAACTGCTAATCTCACGGAGTGTCTCCACGTCGCACCCCTGTGCTGGACCTCGAACCAGCGGTCGTCCGCCGCGCCCGGCAGCTGGCCCGCAAGGCCGGCGCGCCCGTCGTCCGCATCGCCAAGAGCCACACCACGGTCTCGGTGGAGCGGGCGACCCTCCGCCTCGCGGGCCTCTCGGGGGCAGACCACGAGCTGGTGCCCTGGGTCAACCACCTCGTCAGTGCGGTCCGCGAGCAGGTCGGCCTGGAGCACGGCGTCACCACGCCCGTCTACGACGCCCTCCGCCGCGACGAGGCGCCCGACCTGCTGACCATGGCCCAGAAGGCCGCCAGCGGCTCGATCACCTTCCGCATCCCCGAGGGCCGCGACGCCACCCGCGCGCAGGCCGATGCGCGCCGGGCGGTGGCACACGGCATACGCACGATCGACCGACAGCGGGCCGCCCGCGAGCGGCTGGTCAAGCGCCATGGTGATCCGGCGCAGCGTCCCTGGATCTACCTCATCGTCGCCACCGGCGACATCTACGAGGACATCCCCCAGGCGCAGGCGGCGGCGCGCGAGGGCGCGGACGTCATCGCCGTGATCCGGTCCACGGGACAGTCGCTGCTCGACTACGTGCCCGAGGGCGCGACCCGTGAGGGGTATGCCGGCACGTACGCCACGCAGGAGAACTTCCGCCTGATGCGGGCCGCCTTGGACGACACGAGCCGCGAGCTGGGGCGCTACATCCGGCTGACGAACTATGCGAGCGGGCTGTGCATGCCCGAGATCGCGACGCTGGCCGGTCTGGAGCGGCTGGACATGATGCTCAACGACTCGATGTACGGCATCCTCTTCCGCGACATCAACCCGATCAGAACCTTTGTTGACCAACGGTTCTCGCGCCAGATCCATGCTCGAGCGGGCATCATCATCAACACCGGCGAGGACAACTACCTCACGACGGCTGATGCGGTCGAGGCTGCGCACACGGTCACGGTCAGCCAGCTGCTGAACGAGTACTTCGCCAAGGAGGCCGGGCTGCAGGACTGGCAGCTGGGCCTGGGGCACGCGTTCGAGATCAACCCCGACCTGCCGAACTCCTTCCGGCTCGAGCTCGCGCACGCGCTGCTGGCTCGTGAGCTGTTCCCCGAGGCGCCGCTGAAGTGGATGCCGCCCACCAAGCACATGACGGGTGACATCTTCCGCGGCTACCTGCTCGACGGGTTCTTCAACCTGGTGGGGGCCATGACGGGCCAGGGCATCCTGTTGGTCGGCATGATGACCGAGGCGGTGGTGACGCCCTTCCTCTCCGACCGCGACCTGGCGCTCCAGAACGTCCGCTACGTGCTCAACGCGGCCGGTGGGCTCACCGAGGACTTCCACCCGCCGCGGGACGGCTTCATCCAGACTCGCGCCCGGCAGGTGCTCTCCGAGGCCGTCGACCTCCTGGATGCCATCGTCCACGACACCGACGCAGCGGGTGACCCGCCGCTGCTCGCGGCGATCGCCGACGGCACGTTCGGCCTCATGAAGCGAGCAGCCAATGCGGGCAAGGGACTTGAGGGCGTGGTCGCCAAGGCCGACGGCTATGACAACCCAGCCGTCACGATGCTCGAGACGGGGGAGGCGCGATGACCACGGTCACCCGCCCCGACATCATCCGGCCCTACGGCGACACCACGGGCGACGGAATGGTCCAGGTGTCGTTCACCCTGCCGATGCCGCATGACAAGCGGGCCGAGGGGGCGGCACTGCAGCTCGCAGCGAAGATGGGCCTCGACCCGGCGCTGCTGGTCCACGCCAAGGCCATGGGGCCGGAGTTCACGTTCTTCGTCGTCTACGGCAGCGTGAACCACCTGGTCGACCTCCGCGAGGTGACGGTTGTCGAGCGCGACTACCCGCTCTTGACCCCGAAGGAGGTCAACGCCGCCATCAAGAGCCGAATGCGCCGCAAGCTCATCGTGGTCGGCGCCTGCATCGGCACCGACGCCCACACGGTCGGCATCGACGCGATCCTCAACATCAAGGGCTTCGCCGGCGAGAAGGGACTGGAGTACTACCGCGAGATCAAGGTCGTGAACCTCGGCGCCCAGGTGCTGGTGCCGGACCTCGTGGCGCGCGCCCGGGCGGAGAAGGCGGACGCGGTGCTGGTGAGCCAGGTGGTGACCCAGCGGGATGCCCACATCCACAACACCCAGGCGATGTCGGCAGCGTTCCGGGAGTCCTACCCGTCGGGGCAGGTGCCGCTGCTCGTCGTGGGCGGCCCACGTTTCGAGGAGGGTTCGGCGCAGCGTCTGGGCGTCGACCGCATCTTCGGACGCGGCACCACGCCGGGCGAGGTGGCCAGCTACCTTGTGCACTCGCTCATCACGACCAGGGAGGCGCGGCGATGACCGTGTCACGCGAACCATCGCAGGCTGCTTCGCGAGCCGAGGCCGGGCTGTCCGTCATGCACCGTCGCTACGTCCCGTACAGCCACGCCCACTACGCGGGAAACCTTGTCGACGGGGCATATTCGCTCGCAGCCTTCGGCGACGTCGCCACCGAGCTATGCATCCGCACTGACGGTGACGAGGGCCTGTTCGCCTCATACTCCGATGTGCAGTTCAAGGCGCCGGTGCGGGCTGGTGACGTCATCGAGATCGAGGCGCGACTCGTGCGGGTCGGCACCCGCAGCCGCGAGATGGAGTTCGAGGTGCGGGTGGTCGGCCGGGGCGCGCCCGGGCGCGGCGAGTCGGCTGCCGACCTCCTCGAGCCCCCGATCGTGGCCACGACAGCCAGGGGTGTCGTGGTCGTGCCACCCCCGTCGGGCGCTCTGTCATCGGCGGAGGCAGGTGCCCCATCCTCGGCACAGGCAGGTGCTCCGCCATCGGAGGAGGCATGGGCCCAGGATCGGCCGAGGGCAATTCCCCTGTGAAGCACGGCGTGTCGAGCGAGACACGCCGAGGGTCAAAGAATTCCTTCGATCGAAGACGACATAACGGCAGTGCCACTGACCTGCGCAAACGCGCGTTTGCGCAGGTCAGGCTCCGATTGACGCCGCGGGACGGACGAGTATTTTGGGAGCCGGTTGTTCCCGGGTAACCCGCACCGCGGATCCGACCAGGGGGGCAGGCCAGCCGCAGTCATCGGTGGCTAGCGCGCGCAGCCACCGGCGCCAGACCGTCGGGGAAGCCGCCGCCCGCGGCGCGCTCCTTGCGGGGGCCGAGAACGGCAGCAGGGCCCGCGTGCTTAGTAGACAACAGCACCGCGTCGGCACCCGGCCGACGCGGAGCTGGTCCCAACGGCATCGCGGGTCTTGCTGTGTCTTACCGTGATGGGGTGTCAGACGCAGCCGAAGGGTCCCCACGGGCGGGTGACACCCTCTTCCCCGGAGCCGGGCTTCGGGTTGGGGTGCGCCTGGCGCTCGCCGCCGCTGGGGGAGGGGCGCTCTTCCTGGCCTTCCCCGACGCCAACCTTCCCTGGTGCGCGCCGCTCGGCGTCCTTCTGGTCTCCGTGGCGGTCCTGGGGAGTCGCGTAGGGGACGCGTTCCTGATCGGCCTGGTTGCCGGCCTGGCCTGCTTCGTGCCGACCCTCTCGTGGTCCGGCATCTATGTCGGCGCCCTTCCGTGGCTCGCCCTCGCGACGGCCGAAGCCTTTTACGTCGCAGGCATGGCGACGCTGCTCACGTGGCTGCAGGCGCCGTTCCTGCGTCGCAAGCGCCCCGTGCTCGCGCTCGCCCTGGTTCCGCTCTGCTGGGTCCTCCAGGAGACCGCACGCAGCTCCACGCCCTTCGGCGGGTTCCCTTGGGCGCGGCTGGCTTTCAGCCAGGCTGACAGCCCGCTCGCGAGGTTTGCGGCGCTGGGAGGCGCACCGGGTGTCACGCTCGCCGTCGCCCTCATGGGGACGCTCGGGCACGCAGCACTGGTGTACGCCGTCCGGGGGCGCCGGCTCGTGGCGGCGGTACCCGTCCTCGGTCTCATGGCGGTCCCGATTCTGGCCACGGCGGTCCAGGTGCCGACCGACGGAGAGCGCGTTCCGGTCGCCATGGTCCAGGGGAACGTTCCCCGCCCGGGCCTGGACTTCAACGCCGAGCGTCGCAAGGTCCTCGACAACCACGTGGCGGGAACGCTCAAGGTGGCCGCGAGTGGCGCCAGCCCCTCCCTCGTGATCTGGCCGGAGAACTCCTCGGACATCGACCCACTCCGCAATGCCGACGCGGGGCAGGAGATTTCAGCTGCGGTGCGGGCGGTCGGCGTGCCGATCCTGGTCGGTGCGGTCCTCAATGAGCCAGCTCCCCGCATCTCCAACGCATCCCTGCTCTACCGGCCGGGAGCCGATGTCCCAGAGCGCTACGTGAAGCAGCACCCGGTGCCGTTCGCGGAGTACATGCCCTACCGGTCCTTCTTCCGGGTCTTCAGCGACAAGGTCGACCTCCTGCGCACCGACTTCGCCCCCGGCCACGTCCCCGGGTCGTTCCGCATCCCTTGGGCGGGAGGCGCTTACTGGGCGCTTCCGACGATCTGTTTCGAGGTCGCCTACGACGACCTCGTCCGCACCTCGGTCACCCTGCCCGGGCGCCAGAGCAGCCTCCTGGTGGTGCAGACCAACAACGCGACGTTCGGCTATACGGCCGAGTCCGAGCAGCAGTTCGCGATCTCCCGGATCAGGGCGATCGAGCACGGGCGGTCGGTTGCCCACGTGTCCACGGTCGGCGTCAGCGCCCTGATCGCGCCGGACGGCAGCTACACCGGCAAGACGTCCCTGTTCACGCCTGCGCAGGTGTTGGGTGCCGTGACGATCCGCTCCGGGCTGACCGTGAGCGACCGGATCGGCCGACTGCCCGAGGCGGTCGTCGGGCTCCTGGTCCTGGGGCTGGGCGTGGCAGGACGGCTCCCTCGTGGAGGCGCTAAGGTCAGGCGCACTGTCACCAGAAACCCCGTCGAGAAGGAATCACTCGGTGTCTGAGCAGGCCAGGCCCCACGACGCGATGCTGCGCGAGCCCGTCGCGCGCGTGGCCGTGCTGATCCCCACCTACAACGAGCGGGACAACCTGCCCAGAATCGTCGCGCGCACGCGTCGCGCCGTTCCGGACGCCGACATCGTCGTCCTCGAGGACAACTCGCCGGACGGCACGGGTGCCGTGGCGGATGAGCTCGCGGCAGCCGACCCCCAGGTCAGGGTCATCCACCGCCCTGGGAAGCAGGGCCTCGGGGCTGCCTACCTGGCGGGCTTTGGGTGGGCCCTCGACGAGGGATACGACACCGTCGTGGAGATGGACGCGGACGGCTCGCACCAGCCCGAGCAGCTGCCGTCGCTGCTCAACGCCCTCTCGTCCGCTGACGTCGTCATCGGCTCCCGGTGGGTCCGCGGCGGCTCTGTGGTCAACTGGCCGCTCCACCGCAAGGCGCTGAGCGTCGGCGCCAACCTCTACACCAGGGTGTTGCTCGGCATGGCGGTGCGAGACGCGACCGCCGGTTTCCGTGTCTACCGGGCGTCAGCGCTGAAGGCCATCGGCCTGGGCGACGTCGCCTCCCAGGGCTACTGCTTCCAGGTCGACCTCACCCGGCGGGCGGTGGCAGGCGGCCTGCGGGTCGTCGAGGTGCCGATCACCTTCGTCGAGCGCGAGGTCGGCACCTCCAAGATGAGCGGCGACATCATGCGCGAGTCGTTGCAGCGGATCACCCTGTGGGGCCTGGAGCACCGTTCGCGGCAGGC
>DASSJT010000167.1:0-7655 GCA_035691065.1 Dermatophilaceae bacterium | reverse complement strand
CTAGGTGGTACGAAACGGTTCACCGTGCGTTCGGCTTGGGCGGCAGGCTGGGACGTGCGGAGGAGCTTGCGAATCACCCGGACCACTGCGACTACGGTCAGTGTGTGTCCCTTGACTATCCCGATCCCGAGTTGGCCGACGAAAGGATCCGGCTTCGGGGGTGGCGTCTCGAGGACGGTGCCCTTGTTCGGGAAGTTGCCCTCGCCGACCCGTCCACAGTCGCCATCACCACGGTTCCGGACGACCCGAGCAGGACGGCCATCGAGGAGTACATCCATCGCCAGTGGTCCCGTCAGCCTTCCGGCCAGGGCGTCTCCCTGGTCATCATGACCCGAGAGCCTGACAGGGCCTGCGGAAACATCGTGGCCCTGCAGCACCACCAACCTGGTGTGGTGGGGATCGGTTACTGGCTCGTGCCCCGCGCCCGCGGGGCGGGGCTAGCCCGTCGTGCTGTCACGCTGCTCTCGGGATGGCTGCTCGCAGAGCCAGACATCTTCCGCGTGGAGGCTCACGGCGTCCCCCAGAACACAGCGTCGCTACGGACCTCCAACGAGCTGGCTTCCTCCGGGAGGGCCTCCTCCGCAGCTACCTCCAGGTCCGTGACGGCAGGGCCGACGCCGTCGTCATGTCACGTGTTCGGGGCGAAGTCGCGAATGGAGCGCCCTGAGGTTGACTGGCTCAGCGGTCCGGCGCCAGCACCATGGTCTCCTTCCCAAGCACCCCATGTTCGCCTTCCCAAGCACACCTTGCGGTGCCACGCTGGGAAGGTCGAAAGGCAGGGCCTCCCATGCAACCCCAACACGAGTACGAGACCGACGAAGAGCGGATGGACCATCACCTCACCGTCAACCACGAGCTCCAGGCCGTGATCGACGCGGTCGCCCGCGAGCACTCGGGTGAGCGCAAGGGTGCCGTCATGGTCGCGCTCGAGCAGGAGTTCACCGCCGCAGGCCACTGGCCTCAGCCCAAGCGGTGGGTCGAGGCGATCGCGGAGGAGATCGAGGCGGGCCGCACCTACCGCGTCACCACCTGACGTCACCACCTGACGTCACCACCTGACGTCGCGACCGGACGTCACCCACCTGGGGTGACCACCTGGCCCGAGTCGGCGACCTGGCTCGAGTCGGCGACCTGGCCCGAGTCGGCGACCTGGCCCGAGTCGGCGACCTGCAACAGCGTCCCGACCGCCGCCCGATGGTTGGCTAGGGCCGGGACCTTCGCCCCTGACGTCGACCGGTGCGGCGGCGTAGATGCTGACGAGTGCGACGGCGTACATCGTGCGGGAAAGGCCCCAGGGAGCGGCCTCGCACGGCCCTATGCCAGCAGCGCAAGATCACGACCACGGCCACGACCAATCCGCAGTGCTGTGCTTTCAGTCGGAGCCTGGGCGCTTCATCGACAACAAGGCTCTCGTGCGAGCAATCCGGCGTGAGACTCGCCCTTTCCGGTGGTAGCCCGACGAATCGCCGGGCCGATGTGCGCACATGCCCCTTGGGGGTCCATGGCTGAGGGTGGCCGCCAACACGGAGCCGGTCCGTCCGCCAACACGGTGAGGAGATGAATGGGATGACACAGCAAGAATCCACAGCAACAGAGACGATCGACGTGAAGGGTGCGGGTCACCTGGTCGACAAGGTCAAGGAACTGGTCCACGAGGGCAACGTCCGCCGGGTCATCATCAAGGACTCCGAAGGCAAGGCCGTCATGGAAGTGCCCGTGACGGTCGGTGTGATCGGTGTCCTTGTCGCGCCCGTGGTCGCCGCACTCGGCGCGCTGGGCGCGCTCGCCGCGGACTACACGATCGAAGTTGAACGGGTGGTTCCCAAGGACACCTGACGGGTGGTTCCCAAGTTCACCTGAGACGGGTGGTCCCAAGGCCATCTGGTGGTCCCAAGGCCATCTGATGCGCCCGGGACCAGATCCTCACGGCGCTGCGCACACTGACCTACCGCACAGCTCAGCGGTATCGGGGTGGTGCCTCGGAGGGCGTCGGACCGTCTACCACCGGCTGAGTGGCTGCCCCTTGCTGCTGCGGCCCGGGCGCGTCGACCCGGCTAGCTGGGCGGCTCACCGGCACGCCAGGTGGTGCGGCCCAAGGCGCCGTTGGCGGGGACGTACCAAGGGCTCAACGGTATGCCGGTGAGCCGCTCAGGGCCTCGAAGGGGACCTAACGGGGGCTCACCGGTATGCCGGGTGGTGCGGCCAGGGAGCGTCGAACGCTCGCAGGGTGGCCCAGTTCTGCTCTCGTGCCGCGTGCGCCGCCAGAACGGCGATGACCGCCGTGGCGTTGTGCAGCGCGCCCGAGAGCACCGCGTCACGGGCCTCGTCGAGCGGAACCCAGCGCACCGGCATACCCAGCTCCTCTCCATCGCGCGCGTGTCGGTCGGCCTCCGGCACCGGACTCAGCCCTCGGGCGAGGTAGATGCGCATGGCCTCGTTCAGGCCGCCCGGGGAGCTGTAGTAGTCCGCCAGGACGTGCCACGAGTCGGCGACCAGGTCCGCCTCCTCGTGGAGCTCCCGGGCCGCGCAGATCCACGGCGGCTCACCCTCGACGTCGAGGAGACCGGCGGGAACCTCCCACTCACGGGTCCGGACCGGGTGGCGGTACTGCTGGATCAGGACGATGCGGTCGTGGTCGTCGAGGGCGGCCACCGAGACGGCGCCGGGGTGGTCGACGAACTCGCGCGTGACCTCGCCGGCGTCACCCAGGTGGACGGTCTCCCGGACGACGTTCCACACGCGGCCGCGGTAGACGACCTCGGCGTTGTTGACAGGCAGGTCCTCGAAGACGTCAGTCAGTCCTGCCTCGGTGGGTGCTGCCTCGCGCGCCGCCTGGGTGGGCGGCGCCCGGTGCTCTGCCCCGGTGGGTGCTGCCTCGCGTGCTGCCTCAGTGGGCGGTGTGTCGGGCGCCAGCTCAGACACCGGCCTCTACGCTCGCCCGCGGGCGCTCGACCTCGACCAGGCGTGACGCCCGTTGCTGCTCGATCGCCGCGCCGATGAGCCCCGCGAACAGCGGATGCGCGCGGTGCGGGCGAGACTTGAACTCCGGATGCGCCTGGGTGGAGACGAAGTAGGGGTGGGTCTCGGCAGGCAGCTCGACGAACTCGACCAGCGCACCGTCCGGCGACACGCCGGAGATCCGCAGGCCGGCAGCCTCGAGCTGGCCGCGGTAGGCGTTGTTGACCTCGTAGCGGTGGCGATGACGCTCGTTCACGGAGGTAGCGCCATAGGCGTCGGCGGTGACCGAGCCCTCCGACAGTCGCGCCGGGTAGCTGCCCAGGCGCATCGTCCCGCCGAGGTCGCCGGCACCCTCGACGAACGCCTTCTGCTCCTCCATGGTGGCAATGACCGCCGCCGGGGTTTGGGGGTCGAACTCCGTGGACGACGCGCCGCCGATTCCTGCCACGTTGCGGGCGAACTCGATCACCATGCACTGCAGCCCGAGGCAGATGCCCAGGGTGGGTACCTGGCGCTCGCGCGCCCACCGGATCGCACCGACCTTTCCCTCGATACCGCGGACGCCGAAACCACCCGGGATCAGCACGGCGTCGACGCCACCGAGCGCCTTCTGGGCGCCGGCCTCGGTCTGGCAGGTGTCGCTGGCGACCCAGCGGACGTTGACCCGGGCGTCGTGGTGGAAGCCCCCGGCGCGCAGCGCTTCGGTCACCGACAGGTAGGCGTCGGGCAGGTCGATGTACTTGCCGACCAGGGCGACCTCGACGGTGTGCTCCGGGCTGTGCACGCGGCGCAGCAGCTCGTCCCAGTCGTGCCAGTCGACATCGCGGAAGTTGAGCCCGAGCCGGCGGATGACGTAGGCGTCGAGTCCCTCGGAGTGCAGCACCTTCGGGATGTCGTAGATGCTCGGCGCATCGACCGCAGCGGCGCAGGCCTCGGTGTCGACGTCGCACATCAGCGAGATCTTGCGCTTGATGCCCTGCGGGATCTCCCGGTCCGCCCGCAGGACGAGCCCGTCGGGCTGGATGCCCACCTGGCGCAGGGCCGCGACCGAGTGCTGGGTCGGCTTGGTCTTCAGCTCGCCGCTGGGCGCCAGGTAGGGCACGAGCGAGACGTGGAGGAAGAAGACGTTGTCGCGGCCGACGTCATGGCGCACCTGCCGGGCCGCCTCGAGGAAGGGCAGCGACTCGATGTCACCGACGGTGCCACCGATCTCGGTGATGATGACGTCCGGCGCCTCGGCTGGCGAGATGCCCGGGCTGCCCGCGGCCTGGGCCTGCATCCGGTCCTTGATTTCGTTGGTGATGTGCGGGATGACCTGAACCGTGTCGCCGAGGTACTCCCCCCGTCGCTCCCTGGCGATCACGTGGCTGTAGACCTGACCGGTCGTGACGTTGGCGGTGCCGACCAGGTTGACGTCGAGGAAGCGCTCGTAGTGCCCGATGTCGAGGTCGGTCTCGGCGCCGTCCTCGGTGACGAAGACCTCACCATGCTGAAAGGGGTTCATGGTGCCCGGATCGACGTTCAGGTAGGGATCCAGCTTCTGCATCGTGACCCGGAGCCCACGGGCTCGAAGCAGGTGTCCGAGGCTTGAGGCGGTCAGGCCCTTGCCGAGCGATGAGGCGACGCCTCCGGTCACGAAGATGTGTTTCGTCTGCACCACGGACTTCAACAATACGTCATTTCGCAGGACCCCCGGGCCCGACGCACCGGCCCGACGAGAGGCCCTCGGCCCTCAGGAGCGGACCAGCACGCGCTCGTAGACCGCCAGCGCGGCATCGGCGGCAGCCGCCTCGTCGGGCAGCGCGGCGGCCCGCTCGAAGGCGTGCGAGCGCAGGCGGTCGCGCTCAGACCCGTACGTCACCACGAGCCGGATCGCCGCCGCGAGCGCGTTGTCGTCGCCGGGGGCGGTGAGCAGGCCGGCGTCGCCGAGCACCGCGGCAGTGCCGCCCACGTCTGTGGCCACGATCGCGGCACCGACCTGCAGCGCCTCCTGGAGGCTGATCGGCTGCCCTTCCCACACCGAGCTGGACACCACCACGTCGGCCGCCGAGAGCAGGTCCAGGATGTCGCTGCGATGGCCCAGCAGCCGGACCGGGAGGTCCTCCGCCGCGATGCGCTCGGCCAGGTGCGCTCGCTCCGGCCCCTCTCCGGCGACGACGACGACCAGCGGCAGGTCTCGCAGGCGGGCCACGGCGTCGAGGAGCAGGTCCAGCCCCTTCTGGGGCGCCAGGCGGCCGACACAGACTGCCATGGACGTGCCCTCCGCGAGGCCCAGGGAGGATCGGACGGTATGCCGGTCAGTCACCTCCCCGGGTCCGCGGGGCGCCGGGATCACGGCCAGGCCGGACGTGCGCGCTCCCAGGTCGCGCTGCCGTGCCAACAGGTCGGAGGAGACGCCCAGCACAGCGGTGGCCCGGCGCGCCACGATGCGCTCCAGCACGGCATACATCCGGGAGGTCATCCGACCGGCCGGAGGCGCGTTGTGCAGGGTCACGACCACAGGAGTCCCGCTGCCCGTGGCGGCGAGGCAGGCGAGCGAGCCCGCCCGCAGGCCGTGCGCGTGCACGACATCCGCGCCGCGGACGACCGAGCGCAGCCTGGCCAGGGCGGTCGCGTCACGGTCCGGGCGAGGCCGGTCGGTCATGGCGACGGGAGCCCACTTCGCTCCGGTCTCGGCGAACCGGAACTGGCTCTCCACCGGCGGCGGACAGGCGACCACGATGCCGTGACCACGCGACCGCAGTTCTCGGGCGAGTCCGTGGACGTGTCGTCCCACGCCCCCGGACGACGTCCCGAGCACCAGGGCGATGCGCATCACACCTCCCCTCCCCGCGAGCCGCGACCTCTGGCCGCCCGCCCACGGCGCAGTGCGGTGGCCATGGTCTCCCGGTCGGCGACCACCAACGTCATGCTGTAGACCAGCAGTGCCACCGCGCCGGCAGCCACGCCGGCCACGACCGCTCCAGCGAGTCCGCCGAGCGAGATGACATGCGCGACGACCTCACCGACGGCCGCGGCGACCGCCGTGCCTGCGACCACCGCGCCGACCGTTCGCAGCGAGCCGCGCACCGCCTCCGCGCCCCAGGCCCTCGACACCAGGATGTTCAGCAGGACCGCAGCCGCGGTCATTCCCAGCGAGGAGCCGATCCCCAGAGCGCGCAACGTCGCTCGCGCACCGGCTCCCTCCGGCAGCAGGGCGAACGGGACCGCGGCCGCGAGCAGCCAGCCGGCACCCACCGCAAGGGCGGCGTCGAGCGGCCGACCCCGAACGTAGAGCGCACGCGTCAGCAGGGCCGCCACGCCGAAGCCCACCAGCCCGGGCGCGAAGGCGACGAGGCTGTCGGCGAGGCCGTCCAGCGCGTCCTGGCCGCCGCCGCGGGTGCGGTCCAGGTCCGTGAAGAACGCTCCGACCGGTCGCGCGGCCGCGATCAGTACGCCCGCGCCCGCCCCCGTCAGCACCAGGACCGCCCGCAGCGACCGGTTCAGCGTCCGGCTCAGGTCCGTCCCGGCCCCCTCCGCCTGGGCGATCGCAGGGAAGGCGGATGTGGCGATCGGCACGGCGAACACGGCATACGGCAGGAGGTAGACCGCCTGCACGTACTGGTACACGGTGAACGCGCCGTCGCCGCCGCGGTTGTTGGACAGCCAGATCGTGACCACGACGGCGGTCTGCTGGGCCAGCAGGGCCAGCACCCCGGCCGTCGCGAGGCCGCCGACCCGGCGGGTGTCGCCAAGCGCGAACGACAGGGTGGGGCGGTAGCGCCATCCGGTTCGCCAGGCCGGGACGAGCAGGGGCAGGCTCAGCGCCACGACACCCAGCGTGGTGCCGATGGCCAACTCGAGCCGTGCGGCGGTGGAAACCTCCTGGGGGGTGACTCCCCCGTCGGCCAGTGGTCGGTAGAGCAGGTAGGTCGCGATGACGACGAGGCTGGAGAGCAGGGGCGCCAGTGCCGCGGCGAGGAAGCGGCGGTGCGCCTGGAGATGGCCCGTCATGACGATGCCCACCCCATAGAGGACGACCTGCGGCGCGAAGATCCAGAGCATCTGCTCGGCCGCCGCGACCGCGTCCGCGCCCTGTCCATCGAGGAGCCACCTCGCCAGCAGCGGTGCGGCGGCGGCAAGCAGGACCGCCAAGGGCACGAGGACGACCAACACCCAGGTGAGCAGCGCTGAGGTCGTCTGGTCGGCGCGCTCCGGGCGCCCGGCACCGAGGTGACCCGCGACCAGGGGAATCGCCACCGCTGCGAGGACTCCCCCGGCGGCCACCTCGAACAGCACGTTGGGCAGGGCGTTGACGCTCTGGTAGACGTTGCCGACGCCGCGGTGGCCCACCGAGTCCGCGAACACCAGGATGCGCGCGAACCCGGCGACTCGCGCCAAGAGCGTGGTCGCCGCGATCAGGCCCGCGGCAGTGGCGATGGACCGGGCCGTTTCCCCCCGTGCGCTCATGCCAGACGGGTCATGCTCGCCGGCTGGGTTCGGGGCGCTGGGTCGGCGGTTCGGTCGGCGGTTCGGTCGGCGGTTCGGTCGGTTGCCGTGTTGAGGACCCGGTCGAAGGCCCGGTCGAGGGCTCCGCCGGCGCGTTCGGCTCGGACGAGAGCCCAGGCGAGGGCCCCGTCGGGGGCTCGACCGACGGTTCCACCGCTGCCGCCGGCCCGGGTCCTGATCCGACCGGCCGAGATCGGCCCAGCGCGTCG
>DASSJT010000166.1:0-8002 GCA_035691065.1 Dermatophilaceae bacterium | reverse complement strand
GACGAGGTCGAGGATGCGGATGGCCGCGGACGCGACCAGGTCGGCGAGTGCCGGGGTCACGGTCCTGAGGGAGCCGAGGTCCGGTACGACGACGACGAGGTACTCGACGAGGTCGGTGTCGGTGTCGCTGGCCGCATCCGGAGAGCGCCGCTGGGCTGGCTCAGCCATCGGATCGCGGGAGGACGAGCTCTGTGGGACGCACGCGGTCATCGTGGCCCGGCCTCGGGTGGTGTGACACCACCCTGCAATGGGTGAGGCGGGCACACACTGGACGGCCGGGCCCGGCATGTGTACGGCGAGGCCCCGTCAGCGTCTCGCCACCACCGGGCCCGCATGACTCCGGCCCGGGCTCGCCATGCCGCGTGCCACCTCGGCGGCCTCGGCACGCGAGGCGACTCCCAGCTTGCGGTACACCAGCCGCAGATGGAACTTCAGCGTGTTCACCGAGATGAACAGCTCGTCGGCGATCTCGCGCAGCGTGAGTCGGCTCGGCAACATCTTCAGAACCTGGACCTCACGATCGGTCAGGTGCTCGCCCGGTGGGCTCGGGTCCACGAACAACCCGGACGGAGGACCGGCTGCCCGCCGGATGCGGTCGAGCCATTCCCTGGGTGCACTCCAGGCATGGACCTCCAGCAGCGCAAGGACGTCGGGACCCTCGGACGCCACCGTCTGGACGAGCCCGGCACCACAGGCACGCTCGACAGCCCTGACCGCATGGTCGACGGCAGCCGAGCTGTCGTGCGCCGCCCGCGCCCGCAGCAGCTCGAGGACCACCTCGTGGCGGAGGCAGCGGGGCACGGCCTGCTCCAGCTCGGCGGCAGCGTCTGCGGGTCGGCCGTCGAAGAGCTGGACCCGCGCGAACCCCACCGCGCGCCAGAACGGGTCGGTGACCTGTTCGGACCAGCTCCGGGCCACCGCCGCCTCGCCGGCGGCCAGTGCGATCCGGGTCCCGGTGCGGGCCAGCCAGTCGAGCCCACCGACACCGGAGAACTCGCTGCGCACGAACTCGTTGGCACGCTCGAAGGCCACGTCCGCCGCCTCGAGATCGCCTTCGTCGAGCCTCAGCTGGGTCAGCTCCAGCATGGCCAGGGCCTGGGCATGGGCCACAGGTCCGGTCGTCGCCTCTGCCAGGGTGGCCAGCTCGGTGACAGCGCGAGGGCGATCGCCGAGCTCGCGGTGTGCGAGTGCCTGGGCTATGTCCAGCTCGGCGCGCAGGATCGTCATCGAGTTAACGGCGGCGATCTCCCAGACGCCGGCGGCGATGCGCAGCGCGTCCACCGGGCGCCCGGCGAGCACCTCACCCAGGGCGCGCGTGCCTTCGTAGGCGAGCCGTCGCTCCGGGTCCGGACCCAGCTCGAGGCGCACCCCCTCGAGCTGCGGCAGCGCATCCTCCCAGCACTCGGAGAGCGCCACGTCGCGTGCCACCAGGTTCCACCCGAACCTCCCCAACGGATCCGTCGCGCTCACCCCACCCAGGGCGTTCATGGCTTCGGTGGCGCGCCGGCTGCCTGCGGCCCAGTCCCCGGTGATCGTCGTGGCGATCGCCTGCAGCACCCCGAGGCGCGCGGCCGGCGCCGTGGCCGGGTCCCCAGACCGCTCCAGGCTGGCGGCCGCCTGGGACACGTGCTCCAGGAACCGGTGCTTGTCCACGAGCAGCTGGCACCAGGCGAAATCGATCCTGGCCTCGAGGTCGGCCGATGCGACGTTCTGCGGAATGCGGGAGAGGGTGCGTGCGATCGTCGCCTCCCGGCCGGTGTCGTACAGCACTGCGACGTGCTCCGAGAGCAGCCGTAGAGCCTCTCGAGGTCGCCCCGCATGGAGCCAGTGCTCCAGGGCGGCCGTCACCTCTCCTGCGTCCTCGAACCAACGCGCGGCGAGGGCGTGCTGGGCTTCCACGCGGCCCGGTGAACGTCTGGCCACCTCCGCGAGCAGCTGCTCCCGGACCACCGCGTGCACCTCGAGCCAACCGGACGGACCGAGCCTGGTGACGAAGAGGCCACGCGCCTGCGCCTCGACGAGCAGCTCGCCGGCGTCTGCGCGCCCGGTCAGGGCAGCCGCGAGTGCGGGGTTGATGCGGGTGACCACCGAGGTGCCAAGCAGCGCGTCGACGACGTCCGAGCTCTCGGCCGAGAGCAGCTCGTTCCAGACGTAGTCGGAGAACAGGAGGTCCCGGGTGCCGCTGTGCGGTGCGGAGCCTGGCTGGGCCTGCTCCGAGCGGGCGGCGAGCGCGGTGAGCTGGAGCCCTGCCGCCCAGCCGTCGGCCGCACCGACGACCACCCTGAGCTCGTCCCGCGCCATTGACGGCACCAGCCTGACCAGCAGCTCCTCGGCCTCCTCGTCCGAGAACCGCAGCTCGGCGAAGGCGACCTCTCCGAGCTGTCCACGGGCGCGGAGTCGGTCGATGGGGAGCTTGGGTGTGCGACGCGACAGCAGCACGACGTGCAGCCAGCCCGGCATCGACCTCAAGAAGAGCGCCAACGAGGCCACGATGGCCTCGTCGTGGTCGATCAGGTGGACGTCGTCCAGCACGAGCAGCGCAGATGCCGGATGCTCCTCGCCCGCCTCGATCGCGGCCACGAGCGTCGCCACGGCCTCCAGGAGCGATCCCGGACCCTTTGTCGGGAAGGCACGGACGCCGAGACCCTCGACCAGCTCCGCGAGCGCGGCAGTCACCGCGGTCCAGAACTGGACGCCGTCCCGGTCGGTCTCGTCCAACGACAGCCACGCCTTCGGCTCGGTGGACGATGAGCACCAGTCGACGAGCAGGGACGTCTTGCCCGACCCCGCCGGCGCCACCACCGACGTGATCGGTGCCTTTGTCGCCTCGTCCAGCAGTCGGAGCAGGCGTGGCCGGCGCAGGTAGTGCTGGGGCACCGCGGGGACCTTGAGCCTCGAGCCGAAGAACGAGGACGCCAGGTCTCCACCGGGTGCGCGCCTGGACGTGCGCCGTACCGCCAACCTGACCCTCCCGCCTCAAGGGAATACGGCCAGATCAGACACCCTGAGCGCCCCGCGAGCCTCCCCCGGACCGGGTGATCCGGATCGCGAGGCGACAGCCGCTCAGCGGACGCGGCCCGTCCACCCGCGCAGGGCAGGCCACCCCGTGCCGGATGGGTGCCACCCACCCGAACCGGTGCGACGGTGGCGGCATGGATGCACACCGAGCGACGTCATGAGTGCGGCAGACGTGCCGGTCGGCACGTCGACGGGCGCGGCCGCCGCCCGGACGCGGGCACCCGCAGCGGCCTACATCTCGTGGATCGCCCTGGCGATGATGACCACGAGCTCGGTGGCGAGTCTGCGGGCTGCGCCGACGATGGCGGTCTACGGCCTGGCGTGCGTGTTCCTCTACCTGCTCCCGGCCATCGTCTTCCTGCTCCCCACCTCACTCGTCTCCGCCGAGCTCGCCTCCGGCTGGGAGGGCGGCATCTACAAGTGGGTCTCCGAGGGGATCTCCAAGCCGATGGGGTTCCTGGCCGTGTGGTGCCAGTTCGCGATGACGATCTTCTACTACCCCAGCCTTCTTGGGTTCGTAGCCAGTACCTTGGCATACGTCTTCAACCCTGAGCTCGCGAGCAGTGGGGTGTGGACGGCGTGCGTGATCATCGTCGTCTACTGGTCCGGTGTGTGGGTCTCGTCGCGCGGGACCCAGGGTGTGGCGGGCCTGGCCAGCGGCGGCCTGATCATCGGCACCCTGATCCCCGGCGTCGTCCTGGTCCTCCTCGGTGTCGTCTTCCTGGGGCAGGGCAACCCGTCGGCCGCACCGATGAACGCCGCCCACCTGCTGCCGGCGTGGGCGGGGCTGTCCAGCCTGGTGCTGATCGTGAACAACTTCCTGTCCTACTCGGGGATGGAGATGAACGCTGTCCACGTCGGATCGCTGAGGAACCCTCCCAAGGAGTTCCCCAAGTCGATGTTCCTGGCCATGGGGCTGGTGCTGGCGATCTTCATCCTCCCGGCGCTGGCCATCAGCTGGATCGTGCCGGCCGAGGAGCTGTCGTTGACCGCAGGGGTGATGCAGGCCTTCGACGCGGTGTTCGCCAACTTCGGCTGGCAGTGGCTGACGCCGATCGTCGGGATCATGCTTGTCACCGCCTCCCTCGGCGGCATGCTCACCTGGCTGGCGGGCCCCTCGAAGGGCTTGCTGCTGATCTCTCGCCAGGAGGGCTTCCTGCCGCCGTACCTGCA
Source organism: Dermatophilaceae bacterium (assembly GCA_035691065.1). Classification (GTDB taxonomy): domain Bacteria; phylum Actinomycetota; class Actinomycetes; order Actinomycetales; family Dermatophilaceae; genus DASSJT01. The sequence goes on along the minus strand of DASSJT010000166.1, from coordinate 3,811 downwards.
GCGCCTGAACAAGAACGGTGTCCAGCAGAACATCCTGGTCGTCCAGGGTCTGATCACCACCGTGATCGGTCTCGCCTACGCCCTGATCCCCGACGTCTCCAGCGCCTACTGGATCTTCTCGGTGATCACCACGCAGGTCTACCTGATCATGTACCTGCTGATGTTCGTCGCGGCCGTCCAGCTGCGCCGAAAGGACCCCGACCATCCGCGCGGCTTCCACGCACCCATGCTCGTCGGCTTGTGCGGCACGGGCTTTGCCGCCTCACTGGCCGCCCTGCTCATCGGGTTCATCCCGCCCTCGCAGTTCGAGTCCGGCAATGCCGGGGTGTACTTCGCGATCGTCGGCGGCGGAGCCCTCGGCCTCGGCCTGCTGGTGCCGTTCCTGTTCTACCGGTTCCGCAAGCCCTCCTGGAGGCAGCCGGAGCCCGATGAGGTGACCGCGTCATGAGCACCGTGACGGAGAACCAGGACAAGCGCGAGCGTTCCTTGATCTACATCACCGCCTGGGTGATCCTCGCTTGCTTCGTGATCGGAGGCGTGATCGCCTTCAGCGCCGCGAAGTCGACCAGGGAGGCCAACGACAAGGCCGACCAGCTCATCACCGAGCTGAAGGCCGCAGGAGCGCGGGCACCCGACAAGGACCAGATCGTGCGTGTCCTCGGGGACGACGGAGGCGCGACCTGCGCCGACCCGAACGAGGCGCTGAGCCGGAGCATCCTGCTATCACAGCTGACGAACGGGGCCACCGGCCCGGGAGCCCGGCCCGTCATCGCCGACAGCCGCGTGTTCAAGGGCCAGCTGCTGATCATCAAGGTCTACTGCCCGCAAGAGCTGGATGACTTCCAGGCGTACGTCGACGACCTCAAGACCGACGACGTAGCGAGCGACTGAGTGATGGACCTGCGTACACGCATCTCCGAGCTCATGCCCCAAGCCCGGGATGAGCTCACCGAGCTCGTCGCGATGCGGTCGGTGGCTGATCCGCGACAGTTCCCTCCCGAGGAGTGCGAGCGGGCCGCCCAGTGGGTGCGCGGGAAGTTCGCAGAGATCGGGTTCACCGACGCCCATCTCGAGGAGACGGCGGACGGCAGCATGGCCGTCGTCGGGTCCAGGCCGTGCAGGAACCCGGATGCACCCACCGTCCTGCTGTACGCCCACTACGACGTTCAGCCGCCCCTCGACGAGGCCGCCTGGCAGACACCGCCGTTCGAGCTGACCGAGGTCGCCGGCCGCTGGTACGGCCGCGGGACCGCGGACTGCAAGGGCAACATCGTCATGCACCTGGCGGCGCTCCGCGCGCTCGGTGACGACGTCCCGGTCAACCTGAAGCTCGTCGTCGAGGGGTCCGAGGAACAAGGCACGGGCGGTCTCGAGGCCTTCGTCCCCACCCACGCCGACCTCCTCGCGTCGAACACGATCCTGGTCTGTGACACCGGAAACGCCGCTGTGGGTCATCCGGCCGCGACCGTGAGCCTGCGTGGCATGGTCAATGTGGTGGTGACCATGGATGCGCTGGCCACCGAGATCCACTCAGGCATGTTCGGTGGCGCTGCGCCTGATGCGCTCGCCGCACTCGTGGCCACGCTGGCCACCCTGCGCGACGACCAGGGCAACACCACGATCACGGGGCTGGACAACACGAGAACCTGGTCCGGTGCCCCCTACCCGCCCGCGCAGTTCGCGGAGGACGCCGGGTTGGTCGAGGGCGCCTCGTTGCTCGGGGACGGCACCGTCTCGGACATGTTGTGGTCGCGGCCGGCCCTCACGATCCTCGGCATCGACTGCCCGCCGGTCGTGGGGTCCAGCGCGGCGATCTCCCCCCGGGCCGCGGCGCGACTCAACCTGCGGATCCCACCCGCGATGCCGCCCGAGGCGGCAGAGCGTGCCCTGGTCGACCATCTCCATGCCGCGACTCCTTGGGGAGTGCACGTCACGGTGGAGGTCGAGGCGACCGGAGCCCCGTTCGAGGCAGCCACCGACGGCCCGGCGTACCGCGCCATGGCCTCCGCCATGCAAGACGCGTACGGAAGGCCGATGGCGAGACTCGGGCAGGGCGGGTCGATCCCCCTGTGCAACGTCTTCGCGGAGACGTACCCGGACGCCGAGCTGATCCTGATCGGAGTCGAGGAACCGACTGCGTTGATCCACGCGCCCAACGAGAGCGTCGACCCGACCGAGATCTCCACGATGGCACTGACGGCCGCACTGTTCCTGCAGCGCTACGCGGCGGCCGCGCACACCTGACCGGGCGACAGCGGAGGCATGGCGATGGCCGAGCCGCGTGACGTCTACAGCACCCTGGACCTCGCACTGCGCCTCGGTGACCTGCTGCTGTCCTCCGGAGGAGGGGCAGCGGATGTCGAGGCGACGATGCTCGCCGTCACGCACGCCTGCGGTCTGCGCGGGGTGTCTGCCGACGTCACCTTCACAGAGCTCTCCCTCCAGCAGCAGTCGAGCATCGAGTCGCCGGCCTCGATCCTGGTGCGCCGGGTGCAGCGCCGCCAGGCCGACTACGACGAGCTGATCCAAGCGGACCGGCTCGTCCAGGACCTGGTGGAGGGGACGGTGACGCGTGACGAGGCCAGGGCCCGACTCATGCACATCGTGTCCTCGAAACGCCGGCGTCCTCGGTGGTCGGTGACCTTAGGGTGGGGAGCGGTGGGCGCTGCGCTGGCGGTCACGCTCGGCGGTCGCGCGGTCGTGAGCGGCCTCGCATTCCTGGCCGCCTGTGGCATCGACCTGCTCGGACACGCCATCCGGGGCCGGGTCCCGCTGTTCTACCAACAGGCCGCCGGCGGGTTAGTCGCCACCTTGGTGGCTGTGCTCGCCGCCGTGACCGAGCTCGGTGTCGACCCCTCGCTGGTCGTCAGCGCGGGGATCATCATCCTGCTCGCGGGGATCGGGCTGATGGGTGCCATGGCCGACGCGCTGACCGGTTATCCGCTCACGGCGAGCGCCCGGCTGCTCGATGCCGTCCTGGCCACCACAGGCGTGATCGCCGGGGTGGCGGCGGGGCTGACGGTCGCCGACCTGATGGGCGCGGTGCTCGGTGAGGTGGAACCAGGTGCAACTGGCCTGCCCCAAGGATCGGCCATGACGGCCGGCGCGGCCCTCGCGGCCACCGCCTTCAGCTTCGCGTGCAACGCGCCGGTGCGCACCGCGGTGGCGGCGGGGGTCGTGGCCGCCTTCGGCCAGGCAGTCTTCAGGTCCGTGGAGGGGCGAGCTCTCGGGGAGACCTGGGCGGCTGCGACGGCGGCCGTCGTCATCGGGGTGATCAGCCACGTGATCGCGGGTCGGCTCCGGGCTCCGCCGCTGGTGCTCATCGTGCCCGCGGTCGTGCCGCTGCTACCTGGGCTGGCCATCTACAGCGGTCTGGCGCTGCTGGCCGATGGCGAGGACGGAGTGCTGCAGCTGGCCGCCGCGGGCGCAACAGCGATCGCCTTGGCCGCTGGCGTCGTCCTGGGCCAGTACCTCGCCCAGCCCCTCAGGCGGGAGGGGCAACGGCTGGAGACCCGGTTGTCCGGCCCGCGGCTGGTCGGGGTGCTGCCCGGGATCCGACGCCGCCGGCGACCCACGGCCGGGCCGGTCCGCCCGACAGGCGCCGACCCACCAGGTACATGACGAAGAGCCCCGGCTGCATCACTGCAGGTCCCGGGCCCTCGTCGACTCAGTGGCAGGTGCAGGATTCGAACCTGCGAAGGAATACTCCGACGGATTTACAGTCCGCTCCCATTGGCCGCTCGGGCAACCTGCCGTGCTCGTCTGCCGCAGTAGTGTGGCCGACAGCGCAGCCGAGGATAGCGCAGCACCA
>DASSJT010000165.1:0-10088 GCA_035691065.1 Dermatophilaceae bacterium | reverse complement strand
AGCATCCCTGCCCGCTTGGCTCCACGCCTACAATCACCACCGGCCCCACTCAGCCTGCGGGAACCAGCCACCCTTCAGCCGCTTGACCAACCTGTCCGGTCAGTACATCTAGACCACGCCGCCAACCGGGGAGTGCGGGGGTGTGCGTCGACGGCACGCGAATGTCCCCAAAGCGCATCAGCCGGGGGCTTGGCGCCTCGCGACGTGCCAAGCCCCCGGTCGTGCCATGACACGGGTGCGCACGATGTCGGTTGAATCGGGCAGTATGTGGGGGTGACCACAGACGTGGCGGGCCCGTCGGCTGAGCGCGACCCCTTGCCGTCCGACGACGCCGTGCGCGTCGTCATCGCCGACGACCACGTCCTCTACCGCCGCGGGCTCCAGCTGGTGATGAGCCAGGAGGACGGCATCGAGATCGTGGGCGAGGCAGCCGACGGCGAGGAGGCGGTGGCGCTGGCCATCGAGCTGGTGCCCGACGTCGTCCTTATGGACGTCCGCATGCCCCGCACGTCCGGCATCCAGGCCTGCAAGCAGATCACCGAGCAGGTCGCCTCCGCGCGGATCCTGATGCTGACCATGTCCGACGACGAGGCCGACCTGTTCGAGGCGGTCAAGGCCGGCGCGAGCGGCTACCTGCTCAAGGACCTGCCGGGCGAGGAGGTGGCGGCCAGCATCATCGCCGTCCACCGCGGCCAGTCCCTCATCTCCCCGCCGATGGCCTCCAAGCTGCTCGCCGAGTTCGCCGCGCTCAGCCGCCGCCAGCACGACACCACGGGTGTCGTCGCAGCGCCCCGTCTCACCGACCGCGAGCTCGAGGTCCTGAAGCTCGTGGCCCGCGGCATGGCCAACAAGGAGATCGCGCGCGAGCTGTTCATCTCCGAGAACACCGTGAAGAACCACGTGCGCAACATCCTCGAGAAGCTCCAGCTGCACTCGCGCATGGAGGCCGCGATGTATGCCGTGCGGGAGAAGCTGCTCGACACCGAGCGATGACTGTCGGGGGCTTTGCGGTCGGGGGCAGGGGTGCGACCGCCCGCACCCAGCCTGACGTCGCGGCCGCGGACCTCGGCCCGCCCGAGCCAGTGCCGGCCGTCACCGGCAACGGGGCGCGCGCGCTCCCGACCCGGCTGACGAAGTCGCAGGCCCGGCGCATCGCGATCGCCGCCCAGGGCTTCGGCGTGTCGCGGCCCGCGCCGGGCACGGCGACCGCCCGCCACATCCAACGGGTGGTCGACACGGTGGGCATCGTCCAGATCGACAGCGTCAACGTGCTGTCCCGCAGCCACTACCTGCCGTTCTTCTCCCGGCTCGGGCCCTACGACACGACGCTGCTCGACCGGGCCCGCGACCGAGCGCCGCGACGGGTCGTCGAGTACTGGGCCCACGAGGCCAGCCTCGTCCCACCTGCGACCTGGCCCCTGCTGAACTTCCGTATGAAGCGGGCCCATGAGGACGCCTGGGGCGGCATGCGCCGGGTCAAGCGTGACCATCCCGAGCTGGTCGAGGCGGTGCGCCAGGAGGTCGTCGCGCGCGGGCCCCTGACCTCGCGCCAGGTGGAGCTTGCGCTCGAGCACGACGTCCCCCGCGGCACCGAGCAGTGGGGCTGGAACTGGTCCTTGGTGAAGGCTGCGCTCGAGCACCTGTTCTGGAGCGGCGAGATCACCAGCGCTGGCCGCACCCCGCAGTTCGAGCGGCGGTATGCGAGTCTTGCCCGGGTCCTGCCTCGAGAGGTCGCCGCCCGGGCAATCGACCCGGGCGACCGGCCCTCCGACGCCGAGGCCTTTCGGCAGCTCATGCTGATCGCCGGGCGCGCCCTTGGCGTCGGCACCGAACAGTGCCTCCGCGACTACTTCCGGCTCAAGCCCGAGCAGGCCAAGCCGGCGATCGCCGCCCTGGTCGACGCCGGCCACCTGGTCGAGGTGACCATCGACGGCTGGAAGCGGACGGCATACCTCGACCCGCTGGCTCGTCGCCCGCGCAAGGTGACAGCGGCCGCCCTGCTCAGCCCGTTCGACTCGCTGATTTGGCAGCGCGACCGCACCGCTGCGCTGTGGGGCTTCGACTACCGGCTCGAGATCTATGTACCGGCGCCCAAACGGGTCTACGGCTACTACGTGCTGCCGTTCCTGTTCGGCGAGCACCTCGTGGCTCGCTGTGACCTGAAGGCCGACCGCCAGGCCGGTGCACTGGTGGTGCGGTCGGTGCACTGGGAGGCGGGGGCGCCGGAGGCCGCGCGCGGCGCGCTGGACGCAGAGCTGCGGCTGATGGCCGGCTGGCTGGGCCTCGAACGCGTCGTCGGGGGTCCCTGACGAGCCGTGGCGGCCGCCCCACCGCTGGCAGCCCACGTACCGTTGGCCGCCCACATTGCGCCGCAGCACATTCGCACCACCATCAGGGTGAAGTGACTCCGACCCGCCGCGCGTTCGGCCAGGAAGCCACGCATCCTGAGATGCTGAGGTCCTGTCGACCACGACTTGCCCAGAGATCAGGCCGGCGGCCCACTTTTCGTCAAGGATCAGGCCATGCCCAGTTACTCGCACACCGTCGACGTGGGCGTCGCCAGCAGACATCTTTGCGACCTCCGGGCAGAGCCGCTCGGAACTGCCCGAACGTCCCTGACGCACAGCGTCACGATTCAGACCAAGGGCCTGGCCAAGCTGCTCACCCCGGTGATCACCTACCAGCTCAAACGGCAGGCCCCCGCCGACTTGGCGAGCCTGAAGGTCCTCGCCGAGAAGCACTGAAGGCAAAGCAGAGGGGTCGGGAGCCGAGGCCGTGGCCGGTCCGGCGGCCCGATCCGGCGGAGGCAAGCGCGACGAGACTGCGACGCGCTTGCCTCCACCCGGGGCACGCTGTGGTCAGCTGAGCGAGCGGAGCCGGAGCACCACGCCGGCGTGGTCCGACGGCCACAGACCGGTGGTGGGGTCGCGGTCACTGAGCTGGTTCCCGGTGATCGCGCCCTTGTCGACGTCGAACCCGCCGCCGCCGGCCTTGCGCCCGAAGACCATGTCGATCCGGTGGTCGAAGCCGGCCGTCGACGTGTCGTTGACGGTTTCGGACAGCCCAGAGGTCCAGCCCTCCTCGGCCGGCTTGAACTGCAGCCACTCGTCGGTGAAGCCGTGGCTCGTGATCCAGTCGTATGGCGCCGAGTGGCCCACGTGGTCGATCGGCTTGACGCTGTGGTTGAGCGGATCGGAGTTGCAGTCGCAGACGACCACCGTCGGCCGGCTGGTGTCGGCGGGACCGCCGATGAGCTCCTTGATCTGGTCGAGCGCCACGTCAGAGCTGGCCGACTCCAGGTGGGTGTTGACCACGCGCGTCGTCACCGAGCCCACCCGCAGGTCGGCCCAGTTGTAGCCGCGCTTGAAGACGAACGAGTAGTTCTGGAGGCTCACGCTGAACCGGTGGTCGTAGTTGCCGCCTCCGGAGGCCAGCACGGTGAGGCCGGGGTCCACCTTGACCAGCAGGGCGTCACGCATGGTCAGGCGGACGTCACGGGCGTTCACCAGGAAGCCGGAGAAGGCGGGTGCCTCGACGTCGGCTTCCTGCTGCACATTGGCCACGGCGTAGTGGGCGCCGGCGGCGGCGAGCTCGGACTGGAGGATGGCAAGGAAGTCGTAGTCGACGATCTCGGCGTTCGGCACCGCGATCTTGTCGAGCTCGAGCGGGCCGTGCCGCCACAGGGCGACTTCCTGGAGGCCGACGACATCGGGGGCTTCGGTGGCGATCTCGTGTGCGAGCAGCCTGGCCCGGACCGGGAAGTTGGTCTGGACCACGGTGTTCCACAGCGCGTCGTTGGTGTTGGCGAACGCCAGGAGCGCCTCCAGGCCGCTGAGGCCCGCCGTGGCGTTGATCGGTCGGTTGACGTCACCGCCGAGGTAGAGGTTGCGGGTCATGACCGTCAGTGGCTTGCCGGTGCCCTTGGGACCCTGCGCGTGGTCCGGCCCGGTGGCCGCGCTGGCCGAGGCCATCGGTGCTGCGAGGGCGAGCGCGGCGCCCACAGCGGCGGCCGTGATGCGGCTGCGCCGGCTCCGCGGGGATCGACCGCGGGGTCGCCCGGCTCCCGTCGCAGCCCCGCCCGTCCTCCTCCTGAGCATCCTTCCCCCGAACATCTTCTCGCCGAGCATCGTTGCCCCGATCATCCTCAACCTCCCGCTGTATGGGTGCGGCCGATGTTTCTCCCCGGTAGCGAAAGATGCAAGCACGTCCACGAAACCCGCCTGAACTGCCGGCGAGCCGGTGCGGGGCCGGGCAGCACACGGCATACGGGCTGGTTCGGCCGCTGCGGAGACCGGAGACCTGCGTGGCACAGGCGTCGCCCGGTCATGGGGCCAGCAGGTACCAGTGGAGTCCGTCGGCGAGGGTGCCGTCGGGCAGCTCGTCGACGGCGGGCTCCCGGCCCCACACCTCGAAGCCGGCTCGCCGCAGCACGCTGTTGGACGCCTCGTTGTCCGCCGCCGTGCCCGCCGTCAGGCGGCGCAGCCCGAGCCCGCCCTTGGACTCGGGGGTGAAGGCGTGCTCCACCAGCAGCCGCATCGTCGCGCCCATGACCCCGCGCCCGCGCGCCCGCGGGTACAGCCAGTAGCCGACCTCGCCGGTGAGCGGCCCGAGCGTCCCCTCGCGGTCGAACAGGATGGCGAGGCCGAGCGGCAGGTCGGTCTCCGCGTCGGCGATGCACCAATAGATGCCCTGCCCGCTCGCCATGCGCTCGCGCCGGGTGGTGACCCACTCGGTGTACGTGTCGTCGGTCATCTTGGCGTGCTCGGGGAGGTGGTGCGCCGGCCAGACCATGTCCTCGATGGAGTCCCGGTCGCTGTCGCGCCACTCCCGAAGGCGTATGCCGTCAGCCTCCAGGGTGACCGCCTCCAGCCAGCTGGTGGTCGGCTCCATGCGGTCGTCCCTCCCGAGGCTGGCCAGCCAGGCGTCCTCGAGGGTGACCCCGGCGAGCCCGATCATCTGCGGCACGGTGCCGTGCATCGTGAAGCCCGTGGCCCACGCGACGCGGCGCGAGGCCCAGTTGCCCCGGTAGGCCTCCCAGTGGATCCGCTGGACCGGGCCGTGGGCAAACCCCGTCTCGAAGCCGTAGCGGCACGCCAGCCGGACGGCGCGCGACATCACGCTGTTCCCGCGGGCCGCCGGGTGGAGGGCGAACCCGATGTCGGCCACGCCGTAGGGCTTGGGCCGCAGGTCGATGGTGCCGCCGTAGCGAACCGTGCCGTCCCCGGCCGTGTAGTCGATCGCCCAGATCCGGTTGCCGTCGGGGTCGTTCCAGCCGGAGCGGATCAGCTGGAGGAACTCCACGGCGTCGGAGCGCTCGTAGGGCCGGGGCACCGACGTCCACCGCTGGCTTGCCGGGTCCTGAGCCTGCTCCGTGACGGCGTCGAGGTCGTCGGAGGTGTGGGCCCGCAGCGTGACGACGCCGTCGCTCAGCACCGGGACGTTGTCGGGGAAGGTCAGGGCTGCGGCCTGGCTGTCGTGGGCCTGGTCAGGCATCGCCTCGAGCGCGTCATCGGGCAGAGCGTCGGGCGTGTCGTCGGGCAGGGCGTCGGGCATGGCGCGACCCTCCCACCGGTGGCGCACCCCGGCAAGCATGTTTTGCTGGTGTCATGAGCAACGCCGCTGCCAGCAACTCACCCGTTGACCCGGCTGAGGAGGTCAAGGTCACGCGAAACGACGAGGAAGGGCGGTACGAAGCCCGGATCGGTGACACCCGCGCGGGGGTGGCGGTCTTCCACCGAGGCCGGGGCGTCATCTCGTTCACCCACACCGAGGTCGACCCGGCCTTCGAGGGCCAGGGTGTCGGCGGCGAGCTCGCCCGCGCTGCACTCGACGACGTTCGCGAGCAGGGCTTGCTGGTCCACCCGTACTGCCCCTTCATCCGCACGTGGATCAACCGCAATCCCGACTACGCCGACCTGGTCGACCCCAAGTGGCACCTCCCGGAGGGCGCCGAGTAGCCCCGGACACCCGGCATACCCCTCAGTTCTTGGCCGGGCCCAGCCAGTCCCAGCCAGCTCGTGCCAGCCTGCTGCGCCATTGCCGCTGGTCGGCTGGGAACACCAGGCCGCGGGCTGGGCGTTGTCGCTTGGGTTGTCCCATTCGGGTCTGGCTGCCGACTCGACTAACCTAGACAGGTCGGGCACCGTCGCCGTGCCTGGCTGGGAGACTGATCCTCCACCCGACTGACCCTGACCAGGAGTTTGCGTTGCCCATCCAGATCGTCGAGCGCATGCTGCGCGCAGGTGAAGGCCGGATCCTGAAGAAGCTCCAGGGCATCGCCGCCCAGGTCAACGCGATCGAGGAGGACTTCGAGAAGCTCACCGACGCCGAGCTGCGGGCGGAGACCGACACCTTCCGCGAGCGATTGGCGGCCGGCGAGTCCCTCGACGACCTCCTGCCCGAGGCGTTTGCAGCCGTGCGAGAGGCGTCCAAGCGCACCCTCGGCAAGCGGCACTTCGACGTCCAGATCATGGGCGGCGCGGCGCTGCACATGGGCAACGTGGCCGAGATGAAGACCGGTGAGGGCAAGACGCTGGTCGCGACCCTCCCGTCGTACCTCAACGCGCTCGCCGGCAAGGGCGTCCACATCGTGACGGTCAACGACTACCTCGCCGAGTACCAGTCCGAGCTGATGGGCCGGGTACACCGCCTGCTCGGCCTCGACACCGGCTGCATCCTCGCGACGATGACGCCGGAGCAGCGGCGGGTCGAGTACGCCAAGGACATCACGTACGGCACCAACAACGAGTTCGGCTTCGACTACCTCCGAGACAACATGGCGTGGGAGACCGCCGAGCTGGTGCAGCACGGCCACGCCTACGCCATCGTCGACGAGGTGGACTCGATCCTGATCGACGAGGCCCGCACGCCGCTGATCATCTCGGGGCCGGCCGACCAGGCCACGAAGTGGTACGTCGAGTTCGCCAAGATCGCCAAGATGCTCGAGCGCGGCGAGGCCGACTCCGGCCGTGGTGACTACGAGGTCGACGAGAAGAAGCGCACCGTCGGCGTGCTCGAGGCGGGCATCGAGAAGGTCGAGGACTACCTCGGCATCGACAACCTCTACGAGTCGGCCAACACCCCCCTGATCGGCTACCTCAACAACGCCATCCGGGCCAAGGAGCTGTTCAAGCGCGACAAGGACTACGTCAACATGAATGGCGAGATCCTGATCGTCGACGAGCACACCGGTCGCATCCTGCCCGGCCGCCGCTACAACGAGGGCATGCACCAGGCGATCGAGGCCAAAGAGGGCGTCGAGATCCAGAACGAGAACCAGACCCTCGCCACGATCACGCTGCAGAACTACTTCCGCATGTACGACAAGCTGGCGGGCATGACCGGCACGGCCATGACTGAGGCCGCAGAGCTGCACTCGATCTACAAGCTGGGCGTCGTGCCGATCCCGACCAACATGCCGATGATCCGCCGCGACCAGCCCGACCTGGTCTACCGCACGGAAGAGGCGAAGTTCGACGCCGTGGTGGAGGACATCGCGGGCCGCTACGAGCGTGGCCAGCCGGTGCTCGTCGGCACGGTGTCCGTCGAGAAGAGCGAGCACCTCTCCGACAAGCTGCGGCGCAAGGGCGTCCCGCATGAGGTCCTCAACGCCAAGCAGCACGAGCGCGAGGCAGCGATCGTCGCCCAGGCCGGCCGCAAGGGCGCCGTCACGGTGGCGACCAACATGGCTGGCCGCGGCACCGACATCATGCTCGGCGGCAACCCCGAGTTCATGGCGGTCGCGGCGCTGAAGAAGCAGGGTCTGGACCCGGAGGAGACACCGGAGTCCTACGAGATGGCCTGGGACGGCGCTCTGGCCGCGGCCGAGCAGTCGGTGGCGGCCGAGCACGACGAGGTCACCGACCTCGGCGGCCTCTACGTCCTCGGCACCGAGCGCCACGAGTCGCGGCGCATCGACAACCAGCTGCGCGGACGCTCCGGCCGCCAGGGCGACCCCGGCGAGTCGCGGTTCTACCTCTCGCTGCAGGACGACCTGATGCGCCTGTTCAACGCCGGTATGGTCGACCGGTTCATGACCACGGCCAAGATGGACGACGACGTCCCGATCGAGTCCAAGCTGGTCACCCGCTCGATCCAGAGCGCCCAGGGGCAGGTCGAGGGGCGCAACTTCGAGATCCGCAAGGACGTCCTCAAGTACGACGACGTCCTCAACCGACAGCGCCAGGTCATCTATGCCGAGCGCCGCCGCGTGCTCGAGGGTGAGGACCTGCATGAGCAGGTACGCCACTTCATCAACGACGTCGTCGACGGCTATGTCGACGCGGAGACCGCCGAGGGCTACCCCGAGGAGTGGGACCTCGACCGGCTCTGGACCGCGCTGAAGACGATCTACCCGATCAGCCTCACCCAGGACGAGGTGATCGAGGCGGGCGGCGGACGGGCCTCGCTCACCAGCGACTTCCTCAAGGAGGAGATCACCTCCGACGCCCAGCATGCCTACGACGCCCGCGAGGAACAGCTCGGATCCGAGGTCATGCGTGACGTCGAGCGCCGCGTCGTGCTCTCGGTCCTCGACCGCAAGTGGCGCGAGCACCTCTACGAGATGGACTACCTCAAGGAGGGCATCGGCCTGCGCGCCATGGCCCAGCGCGACCCGCTCGTCGAGTACCAGCGCGAGGGCTTCCAGCTCTTCGAGGCCATGAGCGAGTCGATCAAGGAGGAGTCGGTCGGCTTCCTCTTCAACATCGAGGTGCAGGTCGAGCCCGCGCCCCAGCCGCAGGTGGAGCCTGTGCACGTGGCCGACATGCTGGCCGGGCTGACGGGCGCCACGGGTGGCAACGGTGCGGCCGCGCTGGCAGGCGCGCCCACCGGCGGCGGTATGCCGGGTGCTCCTGCGGGTGCCCCCGCGCAGGCGCCGCAGCCCGCCGGGGTGGCGCAGGATGCGGCACGGGGGCCGCTCGGCGAGCCGGCTCTGCGTTCCGGGAGCCCGCTGGTGCGCGCGAAGGGACTCGAGACGCCGCGCCGCGCCTCCCAGCTGCACTACTCGGCTCCGGGGGAGACGGGCGGTGTCGAGGAGCGGGACGACGGCCTGCGGACCAGCCGTCGGGAGCTCAGCACCGAGCAGATCAAGACCGCCAAGCGCAACGAGCCCTGTCCGTGTGGGTCGGGCAAGAAGTACAAGATGTGTCACGGACGGGGCAAGGCCTAGGAGGGATCGTCGGGGCAACCCTTGGGGGAGCTCTTGGAGCGGATCCTTGCTGCGGGTCCTGGGGATGAATCCCTGGGGAAGTCGCCGGAGCGAATCCCCGGAACGAATCCTTGGGATGAATCCTTGGAGTGAATCCTTGGGGGGCCCTTGGAGGCGAATCCTCGGGCGAGGCGCGGGTCAGCCGACCTGGAGCGCCTCCACGCGCCACCGCCCGTCCTGACCGACCATCCGCATTGCGAGGGCTCGCACCCTCGTTCCGTCGATGACCACGGCCGTCGCCTCGGCAACGCCGTCAGCGGGCTCGCAGACGATCACCCGCTTCACGACGGCGCGCACCCGTCTGCCCTGCCCTGAGACCGCGGCCCGGCGGGCCGCCACGGCGTGGCGGCGAGCGATCACGGCATAGACATCGGTCGTGGTCCAGCGGATCACCTGCGGCGCGCTGCGCGACCCAGCCATCACCTCCACGATGGCTTGGGCGAGGTGGGCCGCCCACTCGTGCGGATCGGGCAGGCTCGCCCGGGCGGTCCACTGGCGCCCGAAGACCTGCTCGTCGGTCGCGCTCGCGAAGTCAACCGCCAGGGCGTCCTGGACGTAGCGGGGGGCCGCGAGCTCCTTGACGAGTTCGTGCACGGAGCCGGTGAAGATCGGTGGACGGTTCTGGGGGATGGGCAGCACCCGCAGCGGCCGGAGCGCGGGCACGGGGGCAGGCGACGGGGTTGAGGCCACGGTCGTCTCCTTCGAGGTCGAGCGTCCGGCGGTCACGAGGCGAGCGGGGGGCGCAGCCGCTGGCCGGGCAGGATGAGGTCCGGGTCGCCACCGATCAGCTCCCGGTTGGCCTCGTACCACCGCGGCCACTCGGCGGCGATCGCGGAGTCGGTGGCGTCGCGGCCCAGGTGCCGTGCGGCGATGTCCCACA
>DASSJT010000164.1:0-9449 GCA_035691065.1 Dermatophilaceae bacterium | reverse complement strand
GAGACCTACCGGCACGCGACGCGAGTCGGCCACCAGGCCCTCGGGCCGGCATACCCCTCGCAACGGTCCCTGGCGACCGCCATCCTGTTCCTGCTCCTCCCGGGCGAGCGCTCCGAGTGGCACCGTGTGCTCTCCGACGAGCTGTGGTTCCACCACCGCGGCGGGCCGCTGCGCCTGAGCCTGGGCGGCGCCGCGTCCGCCCCCTCGTGGACAGCAGAGGTCGTTCTCGGGAGCGACCTGGAGGCTGGCCAGCGGCCGCAGGCGCTGGTGCCCGGCGGGTACTGGCAGACGGCCTCGCCGCTGGGTGACGAGGCCGTCCTGGTGAGCTGTGTGGTGACGCCGGGCTTCGAGTTCGAGGACTTCACGCTGGCCGACTGAGCCCTGGGGGCCGACCGTCCCTCGGCGAGGTCAGGCCTCGCCGGCCAGCAGCCGCTCGAACGGCGTGATGTCCTCGAACGGGTCGCGAGCGGCAGCGCCCACCCGCCCGCCGAGCAGGCCGGCCAGCTCTGACGCGGCACGCTCCACCCGGGAGGTCAGGCCGGACTCGGCGCCGTCCACTCCCCCGCTCCCCCAGTCTTCCGAGGCTGCGAAGACACCCGTCGGGACCACGATTGCCCGGAGGTAGGCGAAGAGCGGGCGCAGCGCGTGCTCCAGGGCCAGCGAGTGACGAGCCGTGCCGCCGGTCGCGGCGATCAGCACCGGCTTGCCCGCCAGCGCGCCCTCCTCCAGGACGTCGAAGAACATCTTGAACAGGCCGCTGTAGGAGGCGCTGAAGATCGGCGTCACGACGATGAGGGCGTCGGCCTGCGCGACCGCCTCCTGCACCGCCCGCAGGGGGCGGGGCGCAAAACCGGTCAGCAGGTGGTTGGCCAGGTCGTGGGCATGGTCGCGCAGCTCGACGACCTCCAGGCGGGCCTCGTCGCGCCCACCGTCGCCGGCGCGGCCCACGGTGCGAGAGACTGCCGCGCCGAGGAGGTCGGCGAGCAGGCGAGTCGACGACGGCTGGCTCAGGCCCGCGCTGATCGCCACGACGCGGTACGTGGTCATGCGGTCACCTCGGTTGTCAGCTCAGTGGTCGGCTCAGTCGTCAGCCCAGTGGTCGGCTCAGTCGTGGTGGCGGTCGCGAGCGCTGCGGCAGCGTCGTCGCGCTCCTGGATGCCGTCCCACGCGGCGAGCAGCGAGGCGTGGGTGGGTGCGTCCGGCACGTGGGCCGGCTTGCTGGCAGCCGCTATCCGGCGCAGCTCGGGGACCACCTCGCCGCCGAGGATCTCCAGCTGTTCCAGCACCGTCTTGAGCGGCAGGCCCGCGTGGTCCATCAGGAAGAGCTGGCGCTGGTACCAGCCGACGTGCTCGGCCATGGCGCCATAGCGGTCGATGACCTGCTGCGGGCTGCCGACCGTGAGCGGGGTCTCGCGGCTGAAGTCCTCCAGCGAGGGGCCGTGGCCGTAGACCGGCGCGTTGTCGAAGTAGGGCCGGAACTCGCGCACCGCGTCCTGGGACCTGGGCCGCATGAAGACCTGCCCCCCGAGGCCGACGATGGCCTGGTCGGCCATCCCGTGCCCGTAGTGCTCGAATCGGCGGCGGTAGAGCTGCACCATCTGCCGGGTGTGCGACATCGGCCAGAAGATGTTGTTGTGGAAGAAGCCGTCGCCGTAGTAGGCGGCCTGCTCCGCGATCTCCGGGCTCCGGATCGACCCGTGCCAGACGAACGGCGGTATGCCGTCCAGGGGCCGGGGCGTGGACGTGAAGCCCTGCAGCGGGGTGCGGTACCTGCCCTGCCAGGTCACGGCCTCCTCGCGCCACAGCCGGTGCAGGAGCGCGTAGTTCTCGATCGCGAGGGGGATGCCGTCGCGGATGTCCTTGCCGAACCACGGGTAGACCGGTCCGGTGTTGCCGCGCCCCACCATCAGGTCCATGCGGCCGTCGCTGAGGTGCTGCAGCGTCGCGTAGTCCTCCGCGATCCGAACCGGGTCCGTGGTGGTGATGAGCGTGGTGGACGTCGACAGGAGGATCCGCTCGGTCTGGGCCGCGATGTAGGCGAGGGTCGTCGTCGGGGCGGACGGGACGAACGGCGGGTTGTGGTGCTGCCCCGTGGCGAAGACGTCCAGGCCGACCTCCTCGGCCTTCTTGGCGATCTCCACCGTCGCCTTGATCCGCTCGTGCTCGGTGGGCGTCCGGCCCGTGGTGGGGTCGGCCGTCACGTCGCCAACGGTGAAGATGCCGAACTGCATGAGCTGCCTCCGCTAGTTAGTTGAATTGTCAATCACTCTAGCGAACGCAGATTCTCCCCCGCGCATTCCCGCACCCCTGGGCAGCTCAGCGTGCCTCACCCCCACAGGCCTACCTGGGCGACCCCAGGGCAGCCACTCGACTCCCTTTGGCCGGCAAACCCACCTCCCTGGGGCGGCCACTCGACTCCTTGGCCGGGCCACTCGACTCCCTGGGGGCTACTCGAAGGGTGCTGGGTCTCCGGACCCCTTCCGCAGGATCTGGGGATAGCCGTCGGAGAAGTCGACGACCGTCGTGGGCTCTGCGCCGGCCTCCCCCGAGTCGATCACCGCGTCGACCTGGTGGTCGAGCCGTTCCTTGATCTCCCAGCCGTCGGTCATCGGTGCCTCCTCCCCCGGCATCAGGAGGGTGCTGGAGACCATCGGCTCACCGAGCTCGGCGAGCAGGGCCTGCGCGACGGGGTGGTCGGGGATGCGGACGCCGACGGTGCGCTTCCTGGGGTGCATGAGCCGCCGCGGAACCTCCGAGGTCGCGGGCAGGATGAATGTGTAGCGGCCGGGCGTCGCCGCCTTGACCGCCCGGAACACCGCGTTGTCGATGTGCACGAGCTGGCCGAGCTGGGCGAAGTCGCGGCAGACGAGGGTGAAGTGGTGCCGCTCGTCGAGTCGGCGGATCGCGAGGATCCGGGCCTTCCCCTCCTGGTTGCCCAGCGTGCAACCCAGGGCGAAGCAGCTGTCGGTGGGGTAGGCGATCAGGCCGCCGTCGCGCAGGATCTCGACGACCTGGCGGATCGAGCGCGGCTGCGGGTCGTGCGGATGGACGTCGAAGTAGCGGGCCATCCGGTCAGCCCTCGAGCATGGTGACCGGAGCCCCGCGCTGGACCGTGCGGGAGACCGTGCAGAGCCGGTCGTGCGACCGCGCGATGGCCCGCGGCAGCATCTCGCGGGCGTCGTCGCCCTCCGGCCCCTCGGGGAAGCGCACCGTGAAGGTCACCTCGATGTCGCCCATGTGGTTGCCCGACTCGTCGCGCAGCTTCTCCCCCGAGGCCGACACCACGAACTGCGTCGGCTCGGCGCGCCGGCTGGTGATGAAGTCGACGTCGATGGCGCTGCACCCCGCGATCGCGGTGAGGAAGAGCTCCACTGGGGTGAAGCTGTCGTCCTTCCCTCCCCCGAGCCGGATCGTGCCGCCCCGGACGTTGGTCACCTCGTAGTCGCTGTGCCCCAGGCGGCGCATGGAGATCGACCGCCGCCCCAGCCCGGTGCCACCCGTCTCCTGCGTCTCCCGTGCCTGCTGCGCCATCACGCGCCCCATTTCTCGCTCAGGGCGCGGATCACCTTGAGGTCGCGCGCCGTCAGTGCTTGTCCCGCCATTCTCTCCAGCCTTGCCCCGGACAGCCTCGACTGGTTGAAGGCCACTCCATACTCCAGCAGGACCGCGCCGCTGATGGCGCGGGCCCGCTCGTCGGTGCTGTCGTACGACTCCAGCGCGGCTTGCGACCCCTCGTCGATGGGGCCCTTGGCCACGGCGACGTACCGCCGACCCTCCGTGGCCAGCAATGGCGGTATGCCGTCCGCCTCTGTTTCCAGGGCACGTACCTGCTGGGGTGTGCGAACCATCGCCGCGATGGAGAAACCGGCGAATGCGGCGAGGCACTCCTCCATGGCAGCCTCCACCCGGGCCGGGCTCCGAAGGGGGCTGCGCAGCCGGACGTTCCCGCTCTGGATGTGCGTCTCCACCTCAGCGAACCCGCTGGCCTCGAGTGCGGCCCGCATCGCGTCCATCTTCACGAAGCGGCCGCCCACGTTGACCGCCCTCAGGAAGGCGACGTAGACCGGCATACGCGCATCCTGTCACTCGGCCCCCTAGGGTGGCGACGTGACCACCCAGCCCGCCGCGCCGACCGGCCGGCTCGTCCTCCTGCGCCACGGCGAGACCGAGTGGTCGAGGTCTGGGCGGCACACCGGGCGCACCGACGTCCCGCTCACCCCCCGCGGCGAGCAGGTGGCGGGGGCGGCCGGCGCGCTCCTTGCCGACTACCGCTTCGCGCTCGCCCTCGCCTCACCGCTGCAGCGGGCGCATCGCACTGCGCAGCTGGCCGGACTCGACGCCCAGACCGACGCGGACCTGCTGGAGTGGGACTACGGGGCCTACGAGGGCCGCACCACCACGGACATCCGGGACGAGGTCGGCTACGACTGGACCGTCTTCGCCAACGGCGTGCCCCCGGGCGACACTCCCGGGGAGACGGTCGAGGAGGTGGCCGCACGGGCCTCGCGGGTGGTGAACCGCGTGCTGCCCGCCCTCGCGGACGGCGACGTGGCGCTGGTGGGGCACGGCCACTGCCTGCGCGTGCTGACGGCGGTCTTCCTGCGCCAGGAGCCGCGGCTGGGGGCCCAGCTGCTCATGGATGCCGGGTCGGTGAGCGTGCTGGAGTTCGACCGCGAGCAGCCTGCGGTCCGTTCGTGGAACCACGCACCGGAGCTGCACCTCGACTGAGCTGGTCGGTGTGGGGCTGGTGGTGCCCTGGCCCCGCAGACCGAACAACGGAACCGAACACTGGAACCGAACACCGGGTGGAGGGGTATGCCGGTGCCAACGGACCGCACATCAGTCGGCTGCCGGCCCCCTGACCTTCAGACCCCTATGGCAGCGGCCAGGTGTGGACCGGCTCGTTGGTGTGCATGTGCTCGACGTAGCCCTGGAGCATCTGGCGCAGCGCGGTGGCCCGGTCGGCGCCCCGATCCTCGAACCGGGCGACCGCCTCGCTCTGCCAGGTGGCGCCGTTCGCGCCGCTCGTGCAGCGCCCCTCGATCACGCTGAGGAAGCGGTCGCGCACCGCCTGCGACACACCCCAGTCCTCCAGGCCCCGGTTGGCGAGCGGCAGCAGGTGCCGAAGGACCAGCTCGTCGGCCCGGACCTCGCCGAACCCCGGCCAGTAGAGCCTCGCGTCGATGCCGTCGCGAGCGCATGAGTGGAAGTTCTGCTCCGCGGCCGCGAAGCTCATCTTGGTCCACACCGGCCGGTCGTCCGAGGCGAGCATCCGGATCACGCCGTAGTAGAAGGCAGCATTGGCCATGACGTCGACGATCGTGGGGCCAGCCGGCAGGACGCGGTTCTCCACCCGCAGGTGAGGCGTGCCGTCGACGATGTCGTAGATGGGCCGGTTCCAGCGGTAGATCGTGCCGTTGTGGAGCCGCAGCTCGGCCAGTTGGGGGGCCTCGCCCGACTCGAGCTTGGCGATCGGGTCCTCGTCGGTGGTCTCGGCCAGCAGCGCCGGGAAGTAGCGGACGTTCTCCTCGAAGAGGTCGAAGATCGAGGTGATCCACCGCTCCCCGAAGAACACGCGGGGCCGCACCCCCTGGTTCTTCAGCTCGACGGCACGGGTGTCAGTGGCCTGCGAGAAGAGCTCGATGCGGGTCTCAGCGTGCAGGCGGCGCCCGAAGAAGAACGGTGAGTTCGCCGCCAGGGCCAGCTGCGGGCCGACCAGGGCCTGCGCGGCATTCCAGTGCGCAGCGAAGTCCTGCGGCGCGACCTGGAGGTGCAGCTGGACCGACGTGCAGGCGGACTCCGGGGCGATGGTGTCGGAGTAGGTCGCGAGGCGCTCGCCGGTCGGGCCCTCGATGTCGAGGTAGATGTCCTCGCCCCGCGCGAAGAAGATCGAGTCGTTGAGCGCGGTGTAGCGGTTGTTGCTGCTGACCCAGTCCCCCGCGAAGTGCTCCGGCATGATCGTCGGCAGGATGCCGATCGCCACGATGTGCGAGCCCACCTCGCGCGCGAGCCGGTCGGCCCGGTTGAGGGAGTCGCGCAGGTCCTGCTCGAGGTGCAGGGCCTCGTCCCCGGGCAGCGGCCGGGGGTGCACGTTGAGCTCGATGTTGTACTGGGCCAGCTCGGTCTGGAAGGCCGGGTCGGCAATCCTCTGGAGCACCTCGGCGTTGGCGAACCGCGGCTGGTAGTCGGCGTCGACCAGGTTGAGCTCGATCTCCAGCCCGGTCATCGGCCGCTCGAACTCGAACGAGCTCTGGGCCAGCATCCGCTCGAACACGTCGAGGTTCTGTCGGACCTTCTCGCGATAGCGCTGCCGCTGCTCGCGGGTGTAGCTCTGTGCGCTGACCTCCGTGCCCATGTGGCCTCCCAGTGCCGCACCGGTCCCTCGATCCTGACCCAACCACAGCGCCCATACCCATGCCACCCCCTCGCACCAACTGTCCGCCGACCGGACGGCGACGGGGCGCCGACCGGACGCCGATCGGACGCCGACGGCGGGCTTCCCGCACAGCCGGCGACACGGCATACCCCTGCTGGCGCAGCCTCCCCGCCTGTGTCACCGCGCCGCCATAGCGTGACACCGTGCGCTTCCTCCACACCTCCGACTGGCACCTCGGCCGGTCGTTCCACCAGGTGGGCCTGCTGGGTGCACAAGCGCGCTTCCTCGACCACCTGGTCGAGACGGTGCGGGCCGAGCGCGTCGACGCGGTCCTGGTGTCCGGCGACGTCTACGACCGGGCCATGCCAGCTCCCGACACCGTGGAGCTGCTGTCCGAGGCCCTGACCCGGCTGGTCGACGCCGGCGCACAGGTGGTGCTCTCGAGCGGAAACCACGACTCGGCGATCCGGCTGGGCTTCGCCTCCAAGCTGCTGGCGAGGGCTGGGCTGCACATCCGCTCCTCGGTCGCCGGCATCGGGCAGCCGGTGGTCGTCGCGGGGGTCGCGGTCTACCCCCTCCCCTACCTCGAGCCGGCGCTCGTCGCGGAGCCGCTGGCCGCCGGCGAGCGCACGCACGCCGGGGTGGTCGAGGCGGCGATGCGCACGGTGACCGAGAGCCGCCTCGAGCACGGCATGCCGTCGGTGGTGATGTCACACGCGTTCGTGACCGGCGGCGCGACCAGCGACTCCGAGCGCGACATCAGCGTCGGAGGGGTGAGCGCGGTGCACCCGAGGGTGTTCGAGGGCGTCGACTACGTCGCCCTGGGCCATCTCCACGGGCGCCAGGAGATCGCGCCGTCGGTGCGCTACTCGGGTTCTCCGCTGGCGCTGTCGTTCGGCGAGTGGGACCACCGCAAGGGGTCGTGGCTGGTCGACCTGACCCCTTCGGAGCTGGTGGTCGAGCAGGTGGAGGCGCCGGTGGAGCGGCCGCTCCGACAGCTGCGCGGGGACCTCGACGACCTGCTGGCCGATCCCCGCTGTGCCGATGCCGAGGCCGCGTGGTGCCAGGTGACCCTGACCGACCCGGTCCGACCGCTGGGCGCCATGGAGCGCATCCGTCGGAGGTTCCCCCACACGCTGGTCCTGCAGTTCGAGCCGGTGGGCGTGCCGGTCGACGTGAGCACGTATGCCGCGAAGGTCACCGCGCGCTCCGACGTCGAGGTCTGCTGCGACTTCCTCTCGCACGTGCGAGCCGGGGCCGGCCCGAGCCATGAGGAGCGGGCCGTGCTCGAGGCCGCGCTGGAGGCCGGTCGGCTGGCGCGCGCCGAGCGCGACGACACCGGCCGGGTGGCTGCCGCTCCCGCCCGGGAGGGGGCCGCGTGAGACTGCACCGGCTGACCGTGTCGGCGTTCGGCCCGTTCGCCGAGACGGTCGACATCGACTTCGACGCGGTCGCGGAGTCGGGCCTGTTCCTGATCCACGGGGCGACCGGCGCGGGCAAGACCAGCCTCCTGGACGCGGTCTGCTTCGCGCTGTATGCCGATGTGCCCGGTGCGCGGTCGGGCGCTAGAGCCCTGCGCAGTGACCATGCGCCGCGCGACGCGGTTCCCCGGGTGGTCCTCGAGTTCACCGCGTCCGGGCGCCGGTTCACGATCGAGCGCTCGCCCGAGTTCCTTCGTCCCAAGAAGCGGGGGGCGGGCGAGACGCGCTCACCGGCCCGTGTGGTCCTCCGCGAGCGGGTGGGCGGCGAGTGGGTGGGCAAGGACATCCGTCCCGACGATGTCGCGGCAGTCGTGCGGGAGACCGTTGGCATCGGCCTGGGGCAGTTCAGCAAGGTCGTGATGCTGCCCCAGGGCGAGTTCGCGGCCTTCCTCCGGGCGACAGCCGAGGAGCGGCGGCAGGTGCTGGAGCGCCTGTTCGACGTCCAGCGCTTCACCGACGTCGAGGACTGGCTTGCCGGCCAGCGCCGCGACCTGGCCACGGAGGTCGACGACCACCGCCGTGAGCTGGCCGCCGACCTCGACCGGCTCGGCGACCTGCTCGCGGAGGTTCCCGCGTCCGCAGGAGCAGCGCCCTTGGAGGTCGACGAGGCCCAGCCGGAGGCGATTCCCGCCGCCGTGTCAGGAGTGGTGGCGGGGCTCTCCGATGCGGTGACCGCGGCCATGGCGGCCAGTGAGGACGCCATGGTTGCTGTGACTGCCGCGCTGCAGGCCAGCGCCGACGGCAGCCGGCTCGCGGCGCTCCAGGAGCGCGCTCGCGTGGCCCGCCTCGGCCTCCAGGGTCTCCAGGAGTCTGCCGCGACGCGCCACGAGGCCGATCGACGGCTGGCCCTGGCGCGCCGAGCCCTCCGGGTATCCGGCCACCTCGACGCCCTGGACCGCGCACAGGCGACTGCGCGGGAGGCAGAGCAGGAGCACGATGCTGCCGTCGCCGCGCTGCGCAGCCTCGGTCTGGCGACCGCCGACCATCGTCCGGGTGGCTCGGCGATGCTCCGTGCAGCGTTGCAGGAGAACGACGAGGCGATCCGCCACGCCGCAAGGCTGCGCGCGGAGTCCGAAGTCCGCCGGGAGCATCTCACCAGGCTGCGCGACCAGGTTCGGGCAGCCGAGGCGGAGGCAGCCGACCACGCCGTGCGGCGCGGTGACGCCGAAGCGGAGGTCGAGCGACGGCGGGTGCACGCCGACAGGTGCGAGCGTGCCCGGGCTGAGCTGCGCGGGCTGCGCTCCGCCCACGAGGAGGCGCGGCGGCTCCACCGGCTGCGGCTCGACCACGACGCCGCGGCTCGGGAGATCGAGCGGCTGGGCTCGCGGCGGGCCGATCTGCGGGAGGCCGCGCAGGACGCCCGCCAGAGACTGCTCGACCTGAGGGAGGCGCGGCTGGCCGGGATGGCCGCCGAGCTCGCCCGCGGCCTGGCCGAGGGCTGCGCCTGTCCCGTGTGCGGCGCGACTCAGCACCCCCAGCTGGCCCAGGCCTCTGACCGGGTGGCGGCTGAGGACCTCGAGCTGGCCGAGGAGCAGTCCGACGCCGCGGCCGGAGCGCTCGAGCAGGCGACACTCGAGCTGGCCACCGCCGAG
>DASSJT010000163.1:0-8628 GCA_035691065.1 Dermatophilaceae bacterium | reverse complement strand
CGCGGAGGCGGTACTGCCCGAGGTCCTCGCGATCGGGCACTCCTCGGGGTCTGACGTCGTGGCCGGCCTGCTCGGGGCCTTGGACGCCCTCGATGCCGATGCGGTCTTGACCGGAGCCAGCCGATGAGCGACCACGTCGAGATCCGGCGCGGCGCCTACTTCGACTCGGTCAGCCTGATGCAGGTGAGCCGGGCCGTCGCGGCCGCCGAGGGTGTCACCGCGGCCCAGGTCGCCATGGCCACCGAGCTCAACCTCGAGGTCATCGTCGGGATGGGGTTCACCGTCCCGCAGGCCGGCCCCAACGACCTCGTCGTGGCGATCCGCGCCGATGAGGACGGGGGGATCGACGCCGGCCTGGCCACCGTCGAGTCCGCGATCGCCGGGCTCCAGAGCTCCTCGGGCTCAGCCGGCGGCTTCGGCGAGGCACCCCTGCCGCACACCGTGGGCGGGTCGGTCCGGCGGGGTGGCGCAACCCTGGCGATGGTGTCGGTGCCCGGCAGGTACGCCACCGTCGAGGCCCTCGATGCCATCGCCTCCGGCGCGTCGGTGATGCTCTTCAGCGACAACGTCCCGCTCGAGGACGAGGTGCTGCTCAAGGACGCTGCGGCAGCCGCCGACGTGCTCGTCATGGGCCCGGACTGCGGCACCGCGGTCGTCGGCGGGGTGGCGCTCGGCTTCGCCAACGCCGTGCGCCCGGGTCCGGTCGGCCTGGTCGCGGCCTCCGGCACGGGCGCCCAGCAGGTCATGTGCCTCCTCGACGCCGCGGGGGTCGGGATGAGCCACTGCCTGGGCCTGGGCGGACGCGACCTGTCCGCAGCGGTCGGCGGCCGGTCGGCACGGCAGGCGCTGGCGGCGCTCGCGGCCGACCCTGCCACCGAGTGGGCCATCGTGGTCTCGAAGCCGCCGGCGGCAGAGGTGCTCGCAGCGCTCAAGTCGTATGCCGGTGGGCTGGGTCTGCGGGTCCACTGGGCCACGCTCGGGGCGGGTCAGCCGGACCTCACCGAGGCGGTGGAGGCGGCTCTGGTGGCCGAGGGACTCCCGGTCCCGCAGTGGCCGGCCTGGCCCCCTCCCGCCGCCTTCCCCGCCACTCCCGGGCAGGCCATCGCGAGGTACCTGCGGGGGCTGTTCTGCGGCGGGACGCTCGCCGACGAGGCGATGCTCATCGCCGCCGAGACGCTCGGGCCGGTCCGCTCCAACATCCCGCTCACGCCTGACCTGGCCCTTGACGCCGATCTCGCCTCGAACGGCCACACGGTGATCGACTTCGGCGACGACCGCATGACCCAGGGCCGGCCGCACCCGATGATCGACCCCAGCCTGCGGCTCGAGCGCATCGCGGCTGAGGCGCACGATCCGCAGTGCGGCGTGCTGCTGCTCGACCTGGTGCTCGGCTACAGCGCCCACCCGGACCCGGCCGGCGAGCTCGCCGAGGGGATCGTCGGCGCCAAAGGGACGGCCCTCGGCCGTGGCGCCGACCTGCCGGTCGTGGTCTCGCTCACGGGGGTCGAGTCGGACCCTCAGGGGCTCACCCGCTCCGCCGAGCCGCTGCGGGCCGCCGGCGCAG
This sequence comes from Dermatophilaceae bacterium, assembly GCA_035691065.1. Taxonomy (GTDB): domain Bacteria; phylum Actinomycetota; class Actinomycetes; order Actinomycetales; family Dermatophilaceae; genus DASSJT01. Next base: position 7,064 of record DASSJT010000163.1, on the reverse strand, counting down.
CCGTGTTCCTGTCCAACGCCCAGGCGACCCGCCACGCACTCGCCCTGCTCGGGGATCCGGCTCGGGGCACCGAGGAGTCGTCATGACCGAGAGCGCCGCCGCAAGCGCCCGCGCCGCCGCGAGCGCCCGCGCCGACCGGCCCGACCTGACCGACCGCCCCGACACGTCCGCCCCCACCCAGCGCGCGGTGACCGAGGCGCCAATTGGAGCACCCGGCACACCGCTGCGTGGTCTGCTTGCGCAGGACCCGGTCCTGGCGACTGCCGGTGCGGCCATGTTCGCCGACGCCCTGCGGGCCCAGGCCGTGCCGGTCACCGAGACCGACTGGCACCCCCCACTGCCTGGCACCGAGCGTCATCTGGTGACCGTCCTCTCCGACCCCCGCCGGGCGGTGGCGAACGCCGAGGCGTTCGCCCGCATGACCGCCGCTGGGGCCGACCTGGTCGACGTGCGGCCGGCCGGCGAGGCGCTGGGCCTGGAGCGCGGCACCTTCCTCCACGCCGGGCCGCCCCTGGAGTGGGAGCGGGCGTCGGGGCCGATGCGCGGGGCGCTCATCGGGGCCATGCTCTTCGAGGGCCTGGCGGACACCCCCGAGGAGGCCGAGGCAAAGCTGGCCGCCGGCGATGGCATCACGCTGGAGCCCTGCCACCACCGCGACGCGGTCGGGCCGATGGCCGGGGTCGTGTCGCCGTCGATGTGGATGTACGAGCTGCGCGACGAGGCGCACGACGGCACGTCCTGGTGCTCGCTCAACGAGGGGCTCGGGAAGGTCCTGCGCTATGGGGCGTACGGCCCCGAGGTCATCGAGCGCCTGCACTGGATGACCACCGTGCTCGGGCCGATCCTGCAGCAGGCGATCCGCGCCCGGTTCGACCAGAACGGGCCGATCGACGTCAAGGCGGTCATCGCGCAGATGCTGCAGATGGGCGACGAGGGGCACAACCGCAACCGCGCCGGCTCGCTCATGCTGCTGCGTGAGCTCCTGCCCACGATGATCACGGCCGACGCGCCCGCCTCCGACATCGCCGAGGCGGTCCGCTTCTCCGGTGCCAACGAGCACTTCTTCCTCAACCTGGGTATGCCGGCGTGCAAGCTCGCGACCATGGCCGCCCACGGGATCCCCGGGTCCACAGTGGTGACCACCATGGCCCGCAACGGCACCGACTTCGGCATCCGCGTCTCGGGGACCGGCGACGAGTGGTTCACCGGCCCGGCCAACACGCCCGAGGGTCTGTTCCTGGGCAGCTACGGCCCCCAGGACGCCAACCCCGACATCGGCGACTCGGCCATCACCGAGACCGCCGGCATCGGCGGCTTCGCGATGGCGGCCGCTCCCGCGATCGTGCGGTTCGTCGGCGGCGACGTCCCGTTCGCACTCCGGGCCACGCAGACGATGTACGAGATCACGGTCGGCGAGCACCCGGCATACCAGGTGCCGATCCTGGAGTTCCGGGGGACGCCGACCGGCATCGACGTCGCAGCCGTGGCGCGCACGGGAATCCTGCCGCAGATCAACACGGGCATGGCCGGGCGGGTGGCGGGCACCGGACAGGTGGGCGCCGGGCTGGTCAACCCGCCGGAGGAGTGCTTCACCGCAGCTCTGGCGGCGCTGGCCGGAGCGGTGCCCGAGGCCTGATCGAGCCGTGGGAGGATCTGGCCTGTGACGGCGACGGTTCTCGACGGCAAGGCCATCCTCGCGACCATCAAGGAAGAGCTGAAGGCCCGGGTCGCCGCCCTTGCCGCACAGGGCGTCATCCCGGGGCTGGGGACCGTCCTCGTGGGCGACGACCCCGGCAGCCGCTGGTACGTCAACGCCAAGCACCGCGACTGCGCCGAGATCGGGATCCACAGCATCCGCCGCGACCTTCCCGCCGGCTCGACGCTCGAGGAGGTCCTCGACGTGGTCCACGAGCTCAACGACGACCCGGCCTGCACGGGCTTCCTCATCCAGCAGCCGACCGGGCTCGACGAGAACGCCATCCTCTCGGCGGTTCATCCTGAGAAGGACGTCGACGGCCTCCACCCCACCAACCTCGGCTGGCTCGTGCTGGGCCGGCAGGCCCCGCTGCCGTGCACCCCCATGGGGTGCATCGAGCTCCTGCGGCGGTATGCCGTGCCGATCGCGGGTGCCCGGGTGACCATCGTGGGCCGTGGCATCACCGTCGGGCGCCCGCTCGGGCTGATCCTGACCCGCAAGAGCGAGAACGCCACGGTCACCCTGTGCCACACCGGGACCCGCGACCTTGCCGCCGAGGTGGCCCGGGCCGACATCGTGGTGGCTGCGGCCGGTGTCCCCGGGATCATCAGGCCGGAGATGGTCAAGCCGGGCGCTGCCGTGCTCGACGTCGGCGTCAGTCGGGTGCTCGGCGAGGACGGCAAGTCCCGCATCGCGGGAGACGTCGACCCCGCGGTCGCGGAGGTGGCCGGCTATTTCAGCCCCAATCCCGGCGGGGTGGGCCCGATGACCCGCGCCATGCTGCTGACCAACATCGTCGAGGCTGCTGAGCGCCAGGTCCAGGCCGTGGCGGGTTCGTCCTCCGTTGCCGTCTGAGCGCAGGGTGAAGCGGGGGCAGGGCCCCCGCATCATCCCGACCCTCGGCCTGTGGTGGGTGATGGCCGCCGGGCTGGCGGTGGGCCTTGCGCTGGCCTACTTCGACCACCTGCGTCGAGCGGGCATCGCGCTCGCCGGCGTGCTCGTGGTCGCGGCGGTGGCCCGGGCGGTCCTGCCCGAGGAGCGGGTCGGGGGGCTGGTCGTGCGGTCGCGAGTGTTCGACGTGGCCACACTCCTTGTCCTGGCCGCCGCGCTGACGGTCGTCACGCTGGCCCTGAAGCTGTCCCCACCGTTCTGAGCTCGGAGGCGCCGTCGCCCATGACTCCCTGCGGCTTCAACGTCCAGTGGCTCTACACCGCGCAGGCCGCTCCGCGCGGTCCGGACGAGCGCGTCCTCGACGCCATGGCCGCGTGGGGCTTCGACCTGCTGCGACTCCCCACGGACTACCGGCTCTGGAGTGTCGGCGGCGATCCCTACCAGGCCGACGAGGGCGTGCTCGGACTGGTTGACGAAGTGGTCCAGGCCTGTCGCGACCGCTCGATCCACCTCTCGCTGAACGTGCACCGGGCGCCGGGGTACATCGTCACCGGGTGGGAGAGCGAGCCGTACAACCTGTGGGCCGACCCCGAGGCCGAGGCTGCCTTCGTGGCGACGTGGGAGGGATTCGCGCAGAGGTATGCCGGCGTGCCCACCGAGGCGCTCAGCTTCGACCTCGTCAACGAGCCCCCGGCGGTGGGTCAGCGCGGCTTCACCCGCGCTGCGCACGAGGCGGTGATCCGCCGCGCAGCGGCGGCGATCCGTTCGGTGTCGCCGCACCGCCCGATCGTCGTGGACGGCCTCAACGGCGGCAACCTCGCGCTGCCCGAGCTGGCCGACCTCGGCGCGACCCACAGCGCTCGCGGCTACCAGCCGATGAGCGTCTCGCACCATGGCGCGCCGTGGTGGTCGGGCAGCGCGGCGATGGCCATGCCACCCGCCTACCCCGTGCAGTACGACGGCCGCTGGTGGGACCGTGACGGCCTGCGGGACTTCTACGAGCCGTGGCGGCAGGTCGAGGCCATGGGGGTGCCGGTTCATGTCGGCGAGTTCGGGTGCTACGACCGCACTCCCGACGACGTCGCGCAGGCATGGCTCGCCGACCTGCTGGCGGTGTTCGGCGAGTTCGGCTGGGGCTACGCGCTGTGGGAGTTCGAGGGGCCGTTCGGCATCGTGGGCCATACGCGCCCGGGCGCGGTCTTCGAGAACCTCGACGGGTTCCGGGTCGACCGCAGGCTGCTGGACCTGATGCAGGCCAACCGAGGAGTCAGCTGATCAGGCCGAGGGCCTTGACCGCGTCGCGCTCCTCCTCCAGCTCCCTGACCGAGGCGTCGATCTTGCCGCGCGAGAAGTCGTCGATCTCCAGGCCCTGCACGATGGACCAGTTGCCGTCCTTGGTCGTGACCGGGAAGGAGGAGATGAGGCCCTCCGGCACGCCGTAGGACCCGTCGGAGCGCACGGCCATGGACACCCAGTCCCCTTCGGGCGTGCCGAGCGCCCAGGTGCGGGCGTGGTCGATGGTGGCCGATGCCGCGGATGCCGCGGACGAGGCGCCTCGGGCCTCGATGATCGCGGCGCCGCGCTTGGCCACCGTCGGGATGAACGTCCCCGCCAGCCATTCCTGGTCGTTGACCGCCTCGGCGGCGTTCTTGCCGGAGACCTCGGCGTGGAAGAGGTCGGGGTACTGCGTTGCCGAGTGGTTGCCCCAGATCGTCATCTTCTTGATCTCGGTGACCGGGACGCCCAGCTTGGCGGCCAGCTGCGAGACGGCGCGGTTGTGGTCGAGGCGGGTCAGGGCTGAGAAGCGCTCGTGCGGAATGTCGGGCGCGTTGCTCATGGCGATGAGGGCGTTGGTGTTGGCCGGGTTGCCGGTCACCGTGACCCGGATGTTGTCGGCGGCGTGCTCGTTCAGGGCCTTGCCCTGCGGGGCGAAGATGCCGCCGTTGGCCTCGAGCAGGTCGCCGCGCTCCATGCCGGGGCCGCGCGGCCGGGCGCCCACCAGCAGCGCCTGGTTGGCGCCGTCGAAGATCACGTTGGGGTCGTCGCCGATCTCGACCTTGGCGAGAGTCGGGAACGCGCAGTCCTCGAGCTCCATGACCACGCCTTCGAGCGCCTTCAGGGCCGGCGTGATCTCCAGGAGCCGGAGCTCGACGGGAGTCTCGGCGCCGAAGATCGCGCCACTCGCAATCCGGAACAGGATGCTGTAGCCGATCTGGCCGGCCGCGCCGGTCACGGCCACCTTGACGGGGGAAGTGCTCACGATGAACCCCTTCGGTCATCCGCTGGTGCTGGACTGTCCTTGTGTGCTCTGCTCATGCTCGGTCGACCTCGGCCAGGCCTCGGCCAGGCCTCGGCCAGGAGCGGCAGCACCTCGCTGCACTACACCCGACCGCCGTTCGCAGCGACGGTAGCAGTCCCGCGAGGGGCCCCCGCCGCTGGCTCCGCGGTGGACCACCGAGCGCAGTGCGCGGTGGCCTACCGTGAGCGCATGCCTGTGCCCGACTTCATTCTCGCCCTGCGCCAGCACGTCGGCCACGCCACGCTGCCTCTGGTCGGGGTGAGCGGTGTGGTGCGCGATGACGCCGACCGTCTCCTGTGCATCCAGCGGGCGGACAACGGCCAGTGGTCGCTGGTGAGCGGCATCCTCGAGCCGGGCGAGGAGCCGATGACCGCCCTGGCCCGCGAGGTATGGGAGGAGACTGCCCTGACAGTTGAGGTCGGTGAGCTGACCAGCGTGCTGGCTCTCCCGCCGATCACCTACCCCAATGGCGATGTGGCCCAGTACCTCGACCTGTGCTTCCGGTGCCGGCCGATCGGCGGGGAGGCACGGGTCAACGACGACGAGTCCCTGGCGGTCGGCTGGTTCGCCCTCGACGCGCTGCCTGCCCTCTCGCCCACAGCCAGGGAACGGCTGGCGCTGGCCCTCGCCTTCCAGGGTCGGCCGCACTTCGGCCGTCTCTAGGGGTATGCCGGTGCGCCGGCTCCCAGGCGCAGCCTGGCCGTGCGCAAGTCGCGCGCGTCCGGGCCACCGCAGCGCCAGTTCGGGCGAGTGGCCCAGCAGGAGCGGGCTCACTCGGGCTGGGAAGCCTCGCCCTGCGCGGGTCGAGCGGTCGGGTCCAGACGTCTGGTCTGCTCGGGCTCGAGGCCCTTTCTCGGCTCCACGGCCGGGCGTCCTCGGTGGAGACGCCACGCACTGAACAGGGCGGTCATGGCAGCGACCCAGGCGGCTCCGAGGATGTAGGCAGCCAGCACGTCGGACACGAAGTGGGCTGCCATGGCGACCCGCGAGAAGCCGATGGCCAGCACCATGACCACCGCCACAGCAGAGGCGATCCAGCGCCAGGCGCGTGACAGGACCGGCAGGAACACGAGGAGCAGGACGGCATACCCCGTGATCGCCGCCTGGGCATGGCCGCTCGGGAAGCTGGCTCCGGGCTCGTGCAGCAGGGGATGTGACACCAGCGGGCGGGGGCGGTTCACGGCTGACTTGACCACGCTGTTGAGCAGGGACGAACCAGCGCCGGTCGCCACCACGAACAGGGCAAGCCGCCACAGTCGCCGCCAGAGCAGCCAGACCGCCACCAGGCCCAGGATGATCTGCCAGGCAAGCGCAGAGCCGGAGTCGCTGATGACCCGCATGAGGGTCACGAACGCGGGATGCCCCACGGCGAACCCGTGGAGCCCGTCGCGCGCGACCTGGTCGGCCTCTGCCAGTGGCTCCCACTTGTCCTCGACGAGGACCAGCACGAGGGTGAACGGGACGGCGACCAGGGCCAAGGCGGCGCCCCCCAGGAGCAGGCGGGTGCTGCGAACCGAGCGGCTGGGGCGCCGCACGCTCTTCAGGGCCGAGGACAGCGTCGACGACAGACTCGAGGACAGGGTTGATGACACAGAGAACGGCACTCCTCTCGGACAGGCTCACCCATGGTGTGCCCCGAACCTGGGTCTCCCATTCAGACGGGTGGCTTGACATCAAGCGCGCTTCACCACGGAGGCTGGTCCCCATGTTCACCGCAGCGGAGACGGCATACCTCAAATCGCAGTTCCTCGGCCGACTGGCGACCCGACGATCGGACGGAACCCTCCAGAACTCGCCCGTGGGCTTCCGGGTCAACGACGACGGCACGATCGACGTCGGTGGGCGGCGGCTGCGGCAGACCGCAAAGTGGCGCAACGTCGTCGACAACGGCGAGGTGGCCTTCGTCGTCGACGACCTCGCGTCGGTGCGGCCGTGGAGCCCGCGCGGGGTCGAGGTTCGCGGTCACGCTGAGCCGCTCGAGGGCCAGGAGCCGGTGATGGCAGGCATGACCAGCCAGGTGATCCGGGTACGCCCGCGGTGGATCTTCAGCTGGGGCCTCGGGGAGAGCGGCGGCCCACGTCGCTTGGGGTGACCTCGTCTGCCATGGCCTTGAGCGGAGGCCGAGTGAGCGGGAGCAGGGAGGCCGGCGGCCGTTTCTCGTCGTGGCCGGTCCCGACT
>DASSJT010000162.1:0-9441 GCA_035691065.1 Dermatophilaceae bacterium | reverse complement strand
GGCCTTCCAGCGGTGTCGGCTGCTTCAGGGGTATGCCGGTCAGCCCGGCGGCGTGTGCAGGTGTGCGGGCGCGGCTCAGCGCGACTTGAGGGTCGCGATGGTCTCCTGAGCCTGGGCGATGGCCCGCTCCGGCTTGGGGTTGGCCTTCATGAGGGCCCGCCGGCCGGCGAGCGCGAGTACGCCCGCGACGAGGAAGATGACGCCGGTGGTGATGGCGTAGCCGGCCCACAGCGGGAGCCAGATGTCGAGAACGTTGGCGAGCGTGTGGAACAGGAAGATCAGCCCGAGCAGGCCCAGGAAGCCTGCGGCGCCCAGGAGTCCGGCACCGAGCCCTATGACTTTGGCCCCGGAGGCTACCTCGGCCTTGGCCAGGGCGATCTCCCCCCTGACGATGGTCTGCATGTCGTGGGTGGCGTCCGCGACCAGCTGGCCCAGGGTGCGCTCGGTCTCGGGGGTCGCGCCAGGAGTCGCGCTGGCAACCGCGCCAGGAGTCGCGCCGGCAACCCCGCCAGGAGCCGCGCCGGGCGCGCCTGGAGTCGCCCGGGGAGCCCCGTCAGGAGTCGTCGTCTCGCGGGTGTTGCTGGCCATGCGCTTTCACCTCGTCAGTGACGTATGCGGCGTGCGTGCCGTGGGATCCGTGCTGTGGGTCCGTGCTGTGGGGTCCGTGCCGTAGGTCCGTGCTGTGGGGTGCTGCTCAGCACGACCTTACCCAGCCGGGCGGTTCTTCGTGCCCCTCTCGACCGTGCCCCCGGCCGCAGTCTGGAAACAGTCGGGGATGCCGTCGCCGTCCGCATCGCTGGCCTCGAGCTCTTCGATCCGTCGGTAGATCGCATTGCGCCGTCGCAGGACGGCGGAGGCGAGGACCGCGGAGATGAGCGAGCCCACGAGAATGGCGAGCTTCACGTGCTCGTCCCGGGCGCTCCCGGTGCCGAACGCGAGCTCACCGATCAGCAGGGACACGGTGAAGCCGATGCCTGCCAGGAGGGACAGGCCGAGCACGTCCCACCAGGACAGGTCCTCGTCGAGCTCGGCCCGGGTGAAGCGTGCGAACGCCCAGGTCCCGCCGAAGACACCGACCAGCTTCCCGCCCACCAGGCCGGCGACGACACCGAGCGCGGCGCCGTCCCGCAGGGCCGCCCCGAACCCGCCTCCGACGACGGTCACCCCGGCCGACATGAAGGCGAAAACCGGGACGGCGACGCCTGCCGAAAGGGGCCGCAGGCGGTGCTCGAGGCGGTGCGCCACATCGGTGTCGGGACTCAGTGTGCCGATCCGGGAGGCCGACCGGCGCGGGCGCACAGGCACGGTCAGCCCGAGCGCCACGCCGGCGACGGTCGCGTGGACGCCCGAGGCGTGGACGAGAGCCCAGGTGGTCGCCGCAAGGGGGACCAGGAGCCACCACCGCGTGTTGCGGCGTTGGACGAATGCTGCGAACGCCGCCAGGGGGAGCAGGGCCAGCAGCAGGACGCCGATGCTGAGGTGGTCGGTGTAGAAGATCGCGATGATCGTGATCGCAATGAGGTCGTCGACCACCGCCAGCGTGAGAAGGAACGCCCGCAGCGCCGCCGGAAGGTGGGTGGCGATCACGGCCAGGACGGCGAGCGCGAAGGCGATGTCGGTGGCGGTCGGAACCGCCCAGCCGCGCAGCGCACCTGCGCCGGCAAGCGAACCCGACACCACGGCATACACGATCGCGGGCGCTGCCACGCCGCACACCGCAGCGGCCACGGGCAGTGCCGCCTTCGCGGGCGTGGTGAGGTCGCCAACCAGGAACTCCCGCTTGAGCTCCAGCCCCGCCACGAAGAAGAACAGAGCCAGCAGGCCGTCGGCCGCCCAGGCGCCGAGGGACAGAGAGAGGTGGAGCGAGCCGGGGCCGAACGTGAAGTCCCGAAGGGACGAATAGCCTTCTCGCCACGGCGAGTTCGCCCAGACGACCGCGACAACGGCCCCGAGGAGGAGCAGGGTGCCACCGACGGTCTCCGTGCGCAGGGCAGCGGCGACGAACTGCGTCTCGGTCCAGGTCGACCGGCGGAAGAGGCGCTCGCGAGCCGACGTGGGTGGCGTCGACTGGGGCGGGGTCGACTGGGGTGGGGTCGACTGGGGTGGAGTCGACTGCGGCGGCGGCGTCGGTGGTGGTGGTGTGCTGGGCATGTTCTCGACCCCCTAGGTCGGATCAGCTGTCGGGTCAGCTCTCGCAAACAGCTCTGCGGCCGCCTGCCCCAGTGGTCGTGGCAGGGGCGCCGACCAGACTTCCCGGCACACCGAAGCCCATCCTATCGACTAGCCCCGCCCTGTGATCGACTAGCCCCGCCCTGTGTCCGTCGACAAACTCGCGATACATCTTGACATCCACATAGTCGGTAGCGAATACTCTGATTCGAGTATTCGTGTCCGTGCAGTTGCACGCAATGCACGCAATGCAACCGCACCAGCCGCCCCCCGGGCCGTAACCACAGGAGAGCCAGATGTCCCGCCGCCGCGTCAACAACCCCTTGGCGCTCGCCGTGCTCGGCTGCCTGGGCGAGCGGCCGATGCATCCCTACGAGATCTCCAGCACCCTGCGCAGCCGGGGCAAGGAGAAGAGCATCAAGCTCAACTACGGTTCGCTCTACTCCGTCGTCGAGTCGCTCCAGAAGCACGGCCTGATCGAGCCGCGGGAGACCATCCGTGAGGGCCGCCGGCCGGAGCGCACGGTCTACGCGATCACCCCCGCCGGTCTGGCCGAGTTCGAGGACTGGCTTGCGGAGCTCATCGCCGTACCCAGCCAGGACCCGTCGCAGCTCGAGGCCGGGCTGAGCCTGCTCCCAGGCCTGCCCCCGGACGAGGCCGCCCGGCTGCTCGAGGACCGTGCCCGCGCCCTCGAGGTCGAGCTGCGCAGCCTGAACGTCGCCCACTCCATGGCCCGCGAGCAGGGCCTGCCCGAGCTGTTCCTCATCGAGGGCGTGTTCCGCGAGGCCATGCTGACCGCCGAGATGACGTTCGTGCGGCAGCTCGCCAAGGACATCCGCACCGGCGCGCTGTCGGGCACCAAGGGCTGGCGGCGCATGCACGAGCTGGTCGAGTCAGGTCTGACCTTCGAGCAGATCATGGCCGACCCGGTCGCCCACCTGGGGGAGGAGGGACGAGCCCTGGCACCACGCGACCCCCAGACCTAGGGACGACCCCCGGCAGGCGCGGCAACGCCTGGCCGGGGGCCCATCTCGAGATCGGTCCCAGCGGACCTGCCAGGTGGCTTCTCAAGGCGCACCTCCCACGATACGGCAGCCCGCTAGGCCCGACTCCTGCTCAGCACCAGTCCCGCACCGCACAAGGAGTCACCATGAGCAGCTCATCCATGCCGTATGCCGTCCAGCCGGCTCCCGGCCCAGCGTCACCTCCCGGCCCAGCGTCAGCTCCTGGCCCAGCGTCAGCTCCCGGCTCGGACCGACACCCGGAGTCACCTCCCCGCCCCGGCGGCTTCGCCCTCGAAGCCGCCGATCTCGTGAAGACCTATCCCGGCGGAAGGGGGACGCCGCGGGTGCAGGCGCTCGACGGCCTGAGCCTGCGCGTCGCCGAGGGCCAGGTCTACGGCGTGCTCGGTCCCAATGGCGCCGGCAAGTCCACCACCGTCAAGATCCTCTCCACCCTGTCCCGTCCCGACTCGGGGAGCGCCCGGGTCGCGGGGATCGACGTCGCGCGACACCCGGACGCGGTGCGCCGCTCCATCGGCCTGGTCGGCCAGAAGTCCAGCGCGGCCACCATGATGACCGGCCGCGAGAGCATCGCCATGGCCGCGCGGATCCAGGGACTGAGCCGGCGGCAGGCGAAGTCCCGCACCGCGGAGCTGCTCGAGCGGTTCGGGCTCGCCGAGGCCGCCGACCGGCTCACGAAGACCTACAGCGGCGGCATGCAGCGCAAGCTGGACGTCGCGATCGGTCTGGTCAACCGGCCGGCTGTCCTCTTCCTCGACGAGCCGACCACCGGGCTCGACCCGGAGGCGCGCGCCGAGATGTGGGCTGAGATCGCCCGGATGGCCTCCACCGAGCGGATGACGGTGCTGCTCACGACCCACTACCTCGACGAGGCCGACCACCTCGCCGACCGGCTCGCCATCATCGACCGCGGCCGCGTAGTCGCGGAGGGCACGCCGGACGAGCTCAAGAGCGAGCTGCGTGGCGACGCCATTGTCGTCGAGCTCACGGACCCGGCCGATGCGCCCAGGGCGCTGGCGCGGCTCGGCAGCCTCGCCGACCTGCGCGACCTCCTGCACGAGGGCCGCACGCTGCGGGCGCGGGCCGACCACGGCGCCCGCGCGATCCCGGGCGTCCTCGCCGCGCTCGAGCAGGGTGGTGTCGCCGTTGCCTCGGCCACGGTCGCCCGCCCGTCACTCGACGACGTCTACCTGCGCCATGCCGGGCGCGCGTTCGAAGGAGCAGCCTGATGACCACCCTCGCCACCCACTCCATGTTGCTGACCAGGCGATCCATCACGGCGCTGCTCCGTCAGCCGGCCTTCGTCCTGATCACGCTGATCCAGCCGATGTTCTGGCTGCTCATGTTCGGCCAGCTGTTCAAGAAGGTCATCGAGATCCCCGGGTTCAGCGCAGAAGGGGGCACCTTCCTCGAGTACCTCACCCCGGGGGTCGTGGCCATGACAGCTCTGTTCTCCGCGGCCTGGGCCGGGACGGTCTACATCGAGGACATGAACCTCGGGGTCATGGACCGGCTGCTCGCCTCGCCGGTGCGGCGCGGCGCGATGATGAACGGGACGGTCGCCTACCAGTCGATCACCTCGATCGTCCAGACCGCGGTGATCTTCGCCGTGGCGTATGCCGGTGGGGCGCGGTTCGACAGCCCCCTGACCGGGGCGCTGCTCACCTTCGCGGCGGCGATCCTGCTGACCATCGTCTTCGCGGCGATGTCGAACGCGGTGGCGCTGTTGGCGCGCCAGCAGGAGGCGCTCATCGGCATCAGCCAGCTGCTGAGCCTGCCCCTGACCTTCCTCTCCTCGGCGATCATGGACCTGCGCCTGGCCCCCTCGTGGATCCAGACGGCCGCTCGCTACAACCCGGTCGACTGGGCCGTCGTGATCAGCCGGCAGGGCCTGTCAGCGGCGCCCGACTGGTCGGTGATCGGCCCGAGGCTCGGCGGCCTGGCCGCGGTCGCGCTGGTGATGGGCTGGCTCGCCACCCGGGCCTTCGGCGCCTACCAGAGGTCGGTCTAGCGATCGTCGGCCCCCAGCCGGGCCCCGGTCCATGGCCGCTCCGCGCGGGCGAGGCACCCCGAACCTTGGCCCTGCGGCTGCACCTTAAGCCGCAGGGCCAAGGTTCGCAAGGTCAAGCTGCGCGAAGGAGGTGCAGCCTCAGAGTGGCTGGTCGACCGGCGCGGTCAGGCTCCCGCCTGCAGCGCCGGTGTTGACCGTGCCAGCCGCCTCCATCAGGGCGATCGACGTGCCCGGCTCGGCGACGGGGCAGTGCTCGACGCCACGAGGCACGACGAAGAAGTCGCCCGGCTCCATGTCGATCGTCCGCTCCCGCTCGGGTGCCCCATCGCGGACCCGCAGCCGCAGCCGCCCGGACAGCACGAGGAACGCCTCGTCCGTCGCCGGGTGGTCGTGCCAGACGAACTCACCTTCGATGCGGGCCACCTTCACCAGGACGTCGTTGACCCGACCGGCAACGCGCGGGCTCCAGGTGTCGTCGAGACCCGAGGCTGCGTCGACCAGGCAGGTCGCCCCTGTGCTTGTTGTGGCTGCGCTTGTTGTCGCGGCCTCGGACATGGGTCTCCCTCCGCTTCGGTGCCTACCATCATGCTGCCGCAGACGGGCCGTGCCTGTCTTCGTCGAGCGCCTGGTGCGATCGGGTCCGGCAGCTGCTGTCCGCCTGATGGTCCGGACCGTGGATGAGCCACCACAGGTGCGCCGACTGCTGGATGCTGGGGCGGACGGAGTGTTCGCCAGCCGCCCAGACCCGCTGAGGGAGACCCCCTCGCCCGCGCCAGCTCATCGGGGTGCCCGGGAGGGGGTCGCAGGTCCGCCAACACGGGACCTTTGGCCGGTTGACTTCCGGAAAACAGAAGATAGTATCCGCGATACAGAAAAGCCCTCAAGGAGGATGGCCATGCCCGCACCCAGTCCCGGCTACTCGATCACGGTGCGGCTGGAGGCACCGGCTGCGGTGGACACCACCGGCATCATTGCGTCGGCCGTGAGCGCAGCGGGGGGTGCGCTGACCGCGCTCGACGTCGTGGAGAGCCGCCCGGACCACGTGGTCATCGACGTCACGTGCAACGCGGCGGATGCCGACCACGCCGACGACATCACACAGAAGATCGAGGACCTTCCCGGGGTCACGGTGCGCAAGGTCAGCGACCGGACCTTCCTGATCCATCTGGGCGGCAAGATCGAGGTGGTGCCCAAGGTTCCCCTGAAGCACCGCGATGACCTCTCACGCGCGTACACCCCCGGCGTGGCCCGGGTCTGCCTGGCGATTGCGAAGAACCCGGAGGACGCGCGCCGCCTGACCATCAAGCGCAACACGGTCGCGGTGGTGACCGACGGGTCGGCGGTCCTGGGCCTGGGCAACATCGGACCGAAGGCGGCGCTGCCGGTGATGGAGGGCAAGGCGGCATTGTTCAAGCATTTCGCCGGCGTAGACGCGTGGCCGGTCTGCCTCGACACCCAGGACGTCGACGAGATCGTGCGGACGGTGATCGCCATCGCGCCGGTCTACGGCGGGATCAACCTGGAGGACATCTCGGCGCCCCGCTGCTTCGAGGTCGAGGCCCGGCTGAGGGCGGCGCTCGACATCCCGGTGTTCCACGACGACCAGCACGGCACGGCGATCGTCGTCCTGGCCGCCCTGACGAATGCGCTTCGGGTCGTGGGCAAGAGCCTGCCCGACGTGCGGATCGTCGTCTCCGGCGTGGGCGCGGCCGGTCATGCCATCATCCAGCTGCTCGCCGCGCAGGGCGCGCGGGACATCGTCGGCTGTGGCCGGCACGGCGCCCTCGAGCCCGGCGAGTCGAGTGCCGACGAGTTCCGCTCCTGGATCGCCCAGAACACCAACCCCCGCCACGTCCGCGGCTCGCTCAAGGACGTCCTCGCCGGGGCGGATGTCTTCATCGGGGTGTCGGCACCCAACCTGCTCGACGGTGACGACATCGCGCGCATGGCCCCCAAGTCCATCGTCTTCGCCCTGGCCAACCCCGACCCGGAGGTCGACCCCGTCGCGGCCAGCAAGCACGCGGCGGTGGTGGCGACCGGTCGCTCGGACTACGCCAACCAGATCAACAACGTGCTGGCGTTCCCGGGCTTCTTCCGCGGGCTCCTGGACGCCGGTGTCTCGCAGATCACCGACGCCATGATGATCGCCGCCGCCCACGCCATCGCCGACAGTGTCAAACCCGACGAGCTCAACGCGGCCTACATCGTGCCCAGCGTGTTCGACGCCTCGATTGCGCCCGCGGTCGCCGCGGCGGTCAAGCATGTCGCCAGTCCCGACCCTCAGGGGGCAGAGCCGGGGGCAGCGCCGGTTGGGGTGCGCTCGTGACCGAGCTGGCCAACGGGTCGCTCGCCGACCTTGCTGACACGCTCGACGCGAAGCTCGCCGCGGCCGACGCGGCACTGGCCGACGGGTACCCCGGGGAGCGGTCGACCCGGCAGCCGGTCCACACGGTCTATGTGCCGGCCGACCGGTTCTATGCCGGGCTGGTCCCCGAGTGGGGGCGGGCAGCCCTCGCCTCGGTCGACGCCGATGTCGAGGGTTTTCGCGCCGTGCTGTCGGACTCCCCACCCGCAGTGGCCGCCGGGCTGGAGCAGCGGGTTCGCGGCAAGCTCGCGGCGGAGCCGATCGAGGATCTCCGGATCGACTTCGAGGACGGCTACGGCGAGCGCGGCGACGCCGAGGAGGACGGCGCGGCCGCTTCCGCGGCGCGGGCCCTGACCAGAGCGATCGGCGAGGGGACTGCCCCGCCCTGTCACGGCATACGGTTCAAGAGCTTCGAGGCCCCGACCCGGCGCCGCGGGCTGCGCACGCTCGGCCTCTTCCTCGAGGCGCTCGCGGCGCCGTCCGGATCCCTTCCGGAGGGGTTCGTCGTCACCCTCCCCAAAGTCACGTCGGTCGAGCAGGTCGAGGCGATGGTCTTCGCGGCCACACGGCTCGAGTCGGCCATCGGGCTGGCGCCGGGGTCGCTGGGCTTCGAGATCCAGGTCGAGACCCCGCAGGCGATCCTCGGCCCCGACGGCGCGGCCCTGGTGGCACGGATGGTGCACGCGTCGGAGGGCCGCTGCACAGCCCTCCACTACGGCACGTACGACTACTCGGCCTCGTGCGGCATCGCGGCCGAGTACCAGAGCATGGAGCACCCGGCGGCCGACTACGCCAAGGCCGTCATGCAGGTCGCCGCGGCGGGCACCGGGGTGCGGCTGTCGGACGGGTCGACCAACGTGATTCCGGTGGGCGAGCGGGAATTCGTCCGGAGCGCATGGGCGCTGCACCACCGGCTGGTGCGCCGGTCCCTCGAACGCGGCTACTACCAGGGCTGGGACCTCCATCCCGCCCAGCTGCCCACCCGGTATGCCGCCGTGTTCGCCTTCTACCGCAGCGGGCTCGACCGGGCGACCGACCGGCTGCGACGGTACGTCGAGCAGACCGACTCCGGCTTCATGGACGAGCCGGCCACGGCGCGGGCGCTCGCCGACTTCATCGTGCGGGGGCTCGACTGTGGAGCGGTCTCGATGGACGAGGTCACTGCCGCGACCGGCCTGGACTCGGCGCGGCTGTGGAAGCTGGCGCGCCGCGTCCCCTGACCCAGCCCTGGGCGCACAGGCCGGCCGCGTGGACGAGGGGCCGGATCGGTCGCGAGTCCAGCGGCTACCGTTGGGACATGCGGGTGCGCGTCGAGTTCACGACGGAGCCGTTCCAGGGCGAGGGCGAGCTGCCCGAGCACGTCTCCGCTGCCGCCGACCGGCTCACCGAGGCCGGGCTGGAGCCGGATCTCGGCCCTCTCGGCACCGCCGTGGAGGGCGACGCCGAGGCGGTCCTCGGCGTCCTGGGTGCCGCGATCGGCGAGGCCCTCCAGGCTGGTGCGACTCGCGTGACCCTGCAGCTGGAGCGCGCCGATGGCCACGCCTGAGCGCTCCCTCCCGCCCCGACCGGCACAGTCGGCCCTCCAGGCGGCGCAGTCCGCACCCCTCAAGGCTGCGCTGCGGCCACTGCTGGAGCGCGTCGGGGGGAGCGTGGTCGAGGGCGATCCCGAACCTGACGACATCCCCATCCCGTGGCTCGGCGACGTGCTGTTCCACGTGCGCCTGCCCCCGGGGCGGGCCTGGAACGTCCCGGCCGCGCCTGCCTCGAAACGCGCATCCACCGACCTCTCCGACGGCCTGGCCCGGCTCATCGCCGGTGTCGAGGCCGAGCTCGGCAGCCCGCTCCGGACGCTTCCGCGGGCCGGCAAGCAGCGG
>DASSJT010000161.1:0-4953 GCA_035691065.1 Dermatophilaceae bacterium | reverse complement strand
CACCACCGGTGCGCCGGAAGGCCCCGGCCGCCGGGCCAGCACCGCCGGCAGCCCGTCCTCCGCCGCGACCACCTCGACATCCGGCAGACCGGCCGCCTCGAGCTGACGGGCGACCTCGTGGGCCGAGTCCTCCAGGTGCGGCCGGGCCGCGGGGTCGGCCGACACCGACGGGATACGCACCAGGCGTTCGAGGTCGGTGCGGACACCGGGGAGGACCTGGTCCAGAGCCGTATGCAGGTCTGCGGCCGACCGGGTCACTCGGCGTGCAGCTCCAGCTCGGACGCAAAGCGTTCAGTCATCTCGATGACCCGCTGCAGCTCGTGGTGGCGCACGATGACGATCCCGTCCCCGATCGTGGAGGCCCGCCAGTCGCGGCGGAGCGCGCCGATCGGCTGCAGGTCGACGGCGAGCACCGAGTCGCCGTAGTCGGACATCAGCCGGTCGAGGCCGGTGACGGCGGTGATCCGACCGGCTCCCCGGGCGCGCTTGCAGATGCTGCCGGCGTTGTAGCGCATCTCCAGCGGCCGCATCCGGCCGTGGACGACGGCCTCCGCCCAACCGACGTACAGGTCGCCATCGCTGCCGTAGTTCATCAGGTCGACCACCCGGACCCCCGGTGGCCGGGCTCCGATCTCACCGAAGACCACCTCACCGTCGGCCTTGCGGTACCACTCCATGTGGGTGAAGCCGGTGTCGAACCCGAGCGCCGCGAGGACCTGCGCGCCCATCTCCCGGCCGCCCTGCAGGTGGGGTACGTCGAGCTCGCGCATCGAGATCGCCACCGGGCTGACCCATTCGTGCTGGGCCATCTGCAGGGGACGGGGGCGGTACCACAGGATGTGCTCGAACAGGATCTCGCCGCCGGCACAGACCGTGTCGTAGGTGAACTCCTCGGCGTCGACGAACTCCTCGACGCTGACCTCGGGCACGTGCCGCAATCGCGGCAGCACCTCTCCGAGCTCGACCGAGGAGTCCACGCGATAGGTGTCGGCCGATCCGGCACCGGCGATCGGCTTGACGATCAGCGGGTACCCGATCTTCTCGGCGGCTTCCCAGACCCCGGCCACGCTGGTCGCGCTCGCATGCCAGGGAGTGCGGATCCCCGCGCTGTCGAGCCGGCGCTTCATCAGTTCCTTGTCGCGGAAGAGCAGGGTGGCGTCGACGCTCATTCCCGGCAGCCCGAAGGCTTCCCGCAGCCGCGCGGCGAGGATCATGTAGGGCTCCCACAGACACTCGACCTGGTCGATGCGCACGTGGCGGGACAGGCCCCGCAGCGCCGCGAGGACCGCGCCCTCGTCGGCGAGCGAGACGTGCTCGTAGTGCGCCAGTGCCTCGCGGGCGGCCTCCGGCAGCGCATGGGGAGGCTGGTCTCCCACTCCGATCACGTTGGCACCCACGGCGGCCAGGCCGCGGGTGAAGTAGGCCATCTCGGCGGGGTAGCCCGGCGAGATCATCACGACGTTGGTCACTGGCCCTCCCAGAGCTCGACACGCACTCCGCTGACGATCCGCTGGAGCGCGTCACGGACGACGTCGGTGTCGTGGTCCCGGACGGTCACGTAGCCCTCGCCCAGGTAGTCGGACGCGGCCGCCTGCCCGGGTCGGGGCAGTCGGGACTCCACCACCAGGTGGCCCACCTGCCGCTGGACCTCTTCCACGCCGTGGACGGCCCGGACCCGGCCTCGCCCCATGCCGCGCAGGTACGCCGTACCGGCCGCGAACCGTCGCTCGGGCACGTCGAAGCGACCCAGCACCACCAGGCCCGCCCAGGCCCGGTAGAGGTCGAACTCGTGCACGTACCCGTGCATGTTGGTGAGCTGCGCCCCGGGCGGTCGCGCCGCGACCTCCGAGATCGCCACGGACCCGTCGGGGCGTCGGAACCACTCCATGTGGGTGAGGGCGTCCCTGACGCCCAGGGCACGGAGGGCGGCGGGCCCGACTGCGTGGATCCCGTCGTACTCCGGCCCGTGGATGTCGCGAGGCAGCAGAACCGTCCACTGGATCCAGGGGTTGCGGAGCACATCGAGCGGCGGAGGGGTGTAGTCGGCGATCGACGACCACACGGTGGCGTCGCCCACGGTCACGCTGTCGAACGTGTGCTCCTGCCCGACGAGGAACTCCTCCAGAAGGGCTGGTTCGTCAGGGCGCGGCGGCATCGCGTGCAACCACCCCTCCAGCGTGTCCCCGTTGTCCAGGCGATGCGTTGCCTGCGAGCCGGCACCGGCTGGCGGCTTGGCAACGAGCGGAAAGCCGACCTCGTTCGCGAAGGAGCGCGCCGCGTCGGCGCTGCTGACCAGCGAGTAACGGGCGCAGGGCACTCCGGCCTCCTGCAGCACCCGCTTCATCTGGGCCTTGTCCCGAACATTGCGGGCCGTGTTCTCGTTCATGCCGTAGATACCCATCGCCTCGCGCACCTGGGCGAGCGGCACCTGGAGCTGCTCGAGAGCGCCGACCAGGCGCTCGACGCGGCCCATCTGGCCGGACAACCCGGAGACCGCCTCGGCGATCTGGCGGGGGTCCAGGGCGTTCTCGACACGCCAGTGTCCCGCCAGCCGGGAGCGCAGTGACGGCGGGATGTCCTCGAGCGCCGAGCTGGTGATGATGCCCAGCCGGACACCCGGCAGTGCTGCGGCGGCGGAAACGAACCGCGCCGTGGCTTCGAGCAGGTACGGCGCGACAAAGGCGGCGGCGACCATGCGCCGGACACTACCGGCGGGGACACGATGGCGACAGGGACGGCTAGCATGGCGGCCGTGCGCGTCATCTTCGTCGAGCCGTCCTTTCCCAACAACCAGCGCCAGTTCGTCCGGGCCCTGGCCGAGGCCGGTGCCACGGTCATCGGCATCGGCGAGTCACCGCAGGAGGCGCTCGACGACCAGCTCAAGGGCTGGATGGCCCACTACCACCAGGTCCGCAGCGTGGTCGACGTGGGAGCGATGGTCGACGTGGTCCGCTGGGTGCAGGGCAAGACCTGGGTGGACCGGCTCGAGACGACGATCGAGGCACACACCCTTCCGGTGGCGCAGGTGCGGGAGGAGTGCACGATCCCGGGCACCTCGGTCCGCACCGCGTGGCTGTGCCGCGACAAGCCGTCCATGAAGGAAGCCCTGCGCGCGGCGGGCGTACCAACCGCGGCCTCGGCCGCCGTCAGCACCGCCGAGGAGGTGTGGGAGTTCGCGAACGCCGTGGGCTACCCGATCATCCTCAAGCCGCGCACCGGTGCCGGAGCCCTCGACACGACCCGGGTCGACAACCGCGAGCAGCTGGAGACGGCGCTCGGCATGTTCGGAGCCCAGGGCGTCAGCTCGATCGCCGTCGAGGAGTTCGTCGAGGGCCACGAGGGTTTCTACGACACCATGGCGGTCGACGGCCAGGCCCCGCTGGACTTCGTCTCCCACTACTACCCCAACGTGCTGGAGGCGATGCGGACGCGCTGGATCTCTCCGCAGTTCGTGTCCACCAACCGGGTCGACACGGTCCCCGAGTACGCCGAGCTGCGTGAGCTGGGCCACCGGGTGGCCGAGACACTGGGGATCGGGACGAGCGCGACCCACATGGAGTGGTTCTTCGGTCCGAAGGGGTTGAAGTTCTCGGAGATCGGCTGCCGGCCGCCCGGCGTCGGCGCCTGGGACCTCTACTCCGCGGGCAACGACCTGGACCTCTACCGCGAGTGGGCCAACGCGATCGTCCACGGGCAGGTGAGCACCCGGCCCTCGCGTCGGTTCGCCAGCGGCATCATCGCGCTGCGGCCCGACCGCGACGGCCAGATCGCCGGCTACTCCGGTGTCGACGAGGTGCAGGGGAAGTACGGGGAGTGGGTGCTGGACGCCCATCTGCCCCACCCCGGCACCCCCACCCAGCCGCCCGAGGCGGGCTACATGGCCAATGCCTACATCCGGATGCGGCACACCGACTACGACGTGCTCCGCGGGATGATGGACGACGTGGGCCGGACCGTTCAGGTCCACGCGACGTGAGCAACCGATGAACACCCCACGAAATCGCTCGCTGCGCTCTCGATTTCGCGGGGACCCCGCATGAGTCGCGAGGTCGTCCTCCTCGGGTCACAGCGGCGACCGAGCGTGCAGCACGTCGTGCGGGAGCTGGACCCTCACGCACGGATCGCCACGGTGACCGCGGGTTGGCGGGAACGCGAGCCCGACGACGCCGAGATGAACGAGATCCTCGGCGGCCGCGCGGTGAACCTGTCGCTCCATGCCCGCTGGCAGGACCTGCTCGAGAAGGATCGCGACTACGCGCTCGCCGAGCGCGAGCACGATGCCGCCCTCGAGGAGCTGCGCCAGCTGTACCTGACCCAGCTTGACCACGCCCTCGGCGCGACCTACGAGATCGCCGCCGGCAAGGAGGGGAGGCCCCGGTTCCGCGATCGGGTCCTCGCGGATGCCCTGGAGCTGGTCCGGATGGCCGACGAGCAGCACCTGGTCCGGGTCCGCGAGGCGCACCTCGAGTTCTACGACGCGTGGCAGCCCCAGGCCCGCCCGTTGCTCGCCGCGCACCGTGAGCAGGTGCGGGAGATCCTGCAGTCCGCCACGGCCGTCGTCATCGCCGGAGGTCACGTGGGCGAGCTGGTCGGGGTGCTCCACCTGTTCCACGTCGAGCCCCACCTGCCCGGCCTGGTCGTCGCCTGGTCGGCCGGGGCGATGGCGCTGACCGAGCGGGTGGTGCTCTTCCACGACTACGTGCCCCACGGAGTGGCACAGACCGAGGTCATGGGCGAGGGACTCGGACTGCTCAGTGACCTCGTCCCGCTCCCGGACGCCCGGCGCCGGCTGCGTGTGAACGATCCGGTCCGGATGTCGGTCCTCGCGCGTCGCTTCGCGCCCGCCCGCTGCCTCGTGCTGGACGACGGCGTCCGGGTTCGGCTCACCGCGGGTGGCCTGCCGGCCGAGGCTCGCGTGGTCGACCACGAGGGTCGGATCACCCAGGTCGAGGC
>DASSJT010000160.1:0-5338 GCA_035691065.1 Dermatophilaceae bacterium | reverse complement strand
TCGGTCAGTCTGGTACGCGCGACGGCCCGCGAGCGCCGGACCGGCGCGAACAGCTTCGTGGCGAGCACCGCAGACGGCACCCACGGATCATAGGAGCCGCGTGGACGGGCAGTGTCCCCGCCCACACTTTCACCCGTGCCTGAGCCGGGAACGAGCGTCCGCTGGGTGATCTAGGCTCGCCGCATCGCCCCATCGCCCAGGAGTGGAGCTGTGGCACCAAGCCCCTTGGTAGAGACCAAGCTCTTCCTCCCGCAGCCCCGCGGCGACGCCGTGCGCCGCCCCCGGCTCACCGAGCTGCTGGACCGAGGACGCAACGCCAGGCTCACCCTGGTCTCCGCACCAGCCGGTTTCGGCAAGACGACCCTGCTCGCCAGGTGGCTCGCAGCACGGGAAGGCCAGCCGCCGGTCGCGTGGCTGTCCCTGGAGGACGCCGACAGCGAGCCCACGCGGTTCTGGACCTACCTGGTCACCGCGGTACGACGGGCGGTGCCCGAGTTCGGTGAGAGCGCGTTGGCGCTGCTGCAGACCCGTCAGCCGGCCCTGGACAGTGTCCTGGCCACCCTCATCAACGAGCTGAGCGCGGCCCGTTCCGAGCTGGACGTGGTCCTCGACGACTACCACCTCGTCGACAACCCGGACCTGCGGCCGAGCGTGACCTACCTGCTCGAGCACCTTCCACCCCAGGTGCACCTGGTCATCAGCACCCGTGTCGACCCCGCACTTCCGCTGGCTCGCGTGCGCGCCCGCGGCGAGCTGGTCGAGATCCGTGCCGCCGAGTTGCGCTTCACGCTCACCGAGGTCGCGGCGTACCTCAACGACGTCGCCGCACTCGAGCTCACCCCCGACGACATCGCAACACTGGAGACGCGCACCGAGGGCTGGATCGCAGCCCTGCAGCTGGCGGCGCTCTCGCTTCGAGGGCGTGCCGACCCCGGCGCCTTCATCGCTGACTTTGCCGGCGACGACCGCTACATCGTGGACTACCTGGCCGAAGAGGTGCTCAGCCGGCAACCGCCGCAGGTCCGCGCCTTCCTACTCCAGACCTCCATCCTCGACAGGTTGAGTGGCCCGCTGTGCCAGGCCGTCACCGGCAACACCGCCAGCCAGGACATGCTCGAGCACCTCGACCGCGCCAACCTGTTCCTCGTCCCGCTGGACGGCACCCGCCGCTGGTACCGCTACCACCACCTGTTCGCGGGGGTCCTGTCCACGCACCTCCTCGGCGGACGACCCGACGACGTCGCCGACCTCCACCGCCGCGCCAGTCGTTGGTACGACGAGACAGGCGACCCGGCCCCCGCCGTGCGCCACTCGGTCGCTGCGGGCGACATCGACCGGGCAGCCGACCTCGCCGAGCTCGCCGTACCCGCGCTGCAGCGCGACCGGCAGGAGGCGACCATCGCCGCGTGGCTCGCGCTCATCCCGGACGAGGTGGTGCAGAAGCGGCCGGTGCTGGCGCTGGGCTTCATCGGGGCGCTCATGACCAGTGGCCAGTTCGCCGGCATCGAGGAGCGCCTGGACGACCTCGAGCAGCACCTCCGGGCATCTGAATCGGAGGGTGAAGCGGGCGGGCCACCGGCGAGGCCCCCTCCCGGGACGGTCGTCGTCGACCGGGACGAGTGGGATCGGCTGCCGGCGGCGCTCGAGCTGTACCGCTCCGCGCTGTCGCTGGTCCACGGCCACCCGGCTGCGGCCATCGCCCACGCCGACCTGGCCGCCGCCGTCGCCGCCGCCGATGACCACCTGACTCGTGCCGGAGCGGCCGCCACTGCGGGCCTTGCGCGGTGGGCCGGTGGGGAGCTGGAGGAGGCGCACCGCTCCTACGCGGCCTGTGTCGAGGGGCTGCGCAGGGACGGGCACGTCTCCGACGTGCTGGGCTGCTCCATCACCCTGGCCGACATCCGCATCACCCAGGGCCGGCTCACCGACGCGCTCCGGACCTACCAGGACGCGCTGCGCCTGGCCGACGACGACCCGCTCCCGGTGACGCGGGGAACCGCCGACATGCACGTCGGCATCAGCGGAGTGGCGTGTGAACGCAACGACCTGGCCACCGCGGTCCATCACCTGCGGCTGAGCCGGGAGCTCGGCGACGCCGCTGGGCTGCCGCAGAACCCCTACCGCTGGCGCGCCGCGGAGGCACGCCTGCTCGCAGCGCAGGGAGACCTGACGGGGGCGATCGAGGCACTCGACGAGGCCGAGCAGGTGTACTTCGGGGACTTCGCCCCGAACGTGCGCCCCATCGCCGCGCGACGGACACGACTGCACCTCGCTCGTGGAGACCTGGCCGCCGCGACGTCCTGGGCGGCCACGCACGACCTGGCCGCCGACAGCGAGCTCTCCTACGTGCGCGAGTTCGAGCACATCACCTTGGCGATGGTGCTGCTTGCCCAACACCGGGCAGGGCACGCACCAGGTGCCGCGCACGTCGCGAGACGCCTGCTCGAGCGGCTGCTGACCGCAGCGCAAGCGGGCGGCCGGACGGGCAACGTGATCGACATCCTGGTGCAACTGGCGCTTGCCTCCCACGCCGAAGGCGACCGGTCGCGGGCCACGGACCTGCTGGGTGACGCACTGACCCTGGGCGAGCCCGAGGGCCACATCCGGGTCTTCCTCGACGCAGGACCAGCCCTGACCGCGCTGCTGCACCGCATCGATCGGGACTCGACCGGAGGACTGCACGCGCGCACGGTGCTCGCCGCCGCTGAGCAGGAGCCGCCGCGGCCCGGCCAGGCTGACCGCGGCACCCCTGCGAGACCGGCGCAGCCGCTCGTCGACCCACTGAGCGAGCGCGAGCTCGACGTGCTGAGGCTGCTCGAGAGCGACCTGGGTGGTCCCGACATCGCGCGCGAGCTGAGCGTGTCGGTGAACACGGTGCGGACCCACACCCGCCACATCTACGCCAAGCTCGGCGTCACCACCCGACGCGAAGCCGTGCGCGAAGCCGCACGACTGGGTCTGCTGCGCCACCCTGGCCGCTGACGAGCCGAGTCGGCCGGAGGATCACCAGCCCGCTCACCAGATGTGATGACGCCCGCTCACCAGGTCCGCTCCTAGCGTGCACGCACCCCACCACCCAGGGAGCACGCATGAACACCACGTCCACCGACCGAGCACCCCACTCCGGTTGGTACCTGATCAGGATCCAGGGCCGTCTCGCAGCCCGATGGGCAACCCACTTCGAGCCGATGACCCTGACCACCAACGACGACGGCACCACCCTCATCAAGGGTCTCGTCGTGGACCAGGCCGCCCTGCACGGACTGCTTCAGCAGGTCCGTGACACCGGCCTCCCGCTGATCTCGGTCACCCGGGCCGGATCCGGCCACCCCGCCACCACCCACCCTCGCTAGCCCACGTAGCACCAACGAAGGAGACAGTCATGACCACCACCACCCGCACCCCCGCCACCACGCGTTCACAGCGCGCGCCGATGGACCCGTTGCGACGGACCGCGTACGTCGTGGGGGTGCTGTTCGTGATCACCTACATCACGTCGATCGCCGCCAAGTTCGCGTTCTACCCACCGTTCCTCGACAACCCCGACTACATCGTCGGCGCCGGCGAGGACACCCGAGTGCTGTGGGGAGCGCTCGCCGAGATGATCCTGATCATTGCCAACATCGGCACCGCCGTCGCGCTGTATCCCATCCTCAAGCGGCGGTTCCCCGCGCTGAGCCTCGGCTTCGTCACCGCGCGGGTCATGGAATCCGTCTTCATCGCCGTCGGCATCCTCTGCGTCGTCACGCTCGTGACCATGCGCCAGGACTTCTCCGGCGCCGTCGGCGGCGAGAGCACGGCGCTCGCGACCACCAGCCAGGCCCTCGTCGCCCTCCAGCAGTGGACGTTCAACCTCGGGCCGGGCTTCGTCGTCGGCGTCGGGAACGGGATCCTGCTCGGCTACCTGATGTACAGGACCGGTCTGGTGCCGCGCGGCATGGCGATGCTCGGACTGGTCGGGGGCCCTCTGGTCGTCCTCTCCGGCACGGCCGTCATCCTCGGGGTCATCGAGGCCGGCTCGGCGGCGCAGACCCTCGCCTGCATGCCGGAGTTCTTCTGGGAGCTCAGCTTCGGCATCTACCTGATCGTGAAGGGTTTCAAGCCCGCACCCGTCACCACAGGAATGCTGGACGCACGGTGATCAAGCCGTCCCGCAACAGAACCGCCCCGGCACTAGCGCGCCGGGGCGGTTCGTCCTTGCTTGGGTCTCAGGAGTACCAATCCGCAACCCATCTACTATCCAGAATAGTAGCCAAGCCCCGGCGGCTCAACCTAAACTCCCGGAAACCGTCCCGGGGCCCTACCTCACTCCCGGGGCGGTTTCTGTCTCTGTCCGCCGGACTCGGCGCTCGCCCGGGCACGACACAATCCTGACCCTGCCGCCCGAGCGGATGAGCGAGTCGCTGTGCACCCCAACAGGTGAAGTCGGCGCGAGAGCTTCAATTCAGTTCAGGTTCAGGTTGGGGCTGGCATGGTTCGCCGGTCGTCCCCCAGCGACAAGCAGGACGAAGCGGCGGGCGCTGGCGCGCCCACGTTTCCTCGAGAATCCGGTGCCCCGTGCATCCCCCCTACTTGCGCGGGGCACCGGGCCGCGGTCTTGCTGCGGCCAGTCGCGGACGTCCTCCGGTGAGCCCTCATGCTGGAGCCGCCCGACCATCCACGCGGCGATCGATGCGGTGATGGCGCCGACCATGGCGATCCCGACCACCTTCAGCGCCACCGCGATCACGCGGCCCTGGGAGGTGACCGGGAACCTGTCGCCGTAGCCGACGGTGGTGACCGTGCTCGCTGCCACCACAACGTGTCGCCGAACGACGGAATGTTCGCGCCTGTCGCGCCCTTCGCGTCCTGCTCGCATTAGATCACCCGCACCAGGCGCGGCCTCGGCACGGCGGTGCCCCTGGCAACGGCCTCGGCAGCGGTGGGCAGCATGCGGTGAGCAGCTGACGACGGCGCGGCGCGGGCTGTTCCTCGGGCCATGTCCGGGGACCGTCCGGGCATGGAGATCCGCGTGGTCCTCGCCGCGGCGTTCGGTGGCTGGCTGCATGCGGTGAGCGTGGCAGCGACTACCGACGGCGGCCTTGGGCGTGGCCGATGAGCCGGTGCCGTGGCGCCGCGGGCCGGGGCAAGCACCCGCACCGGAGACTCGCCGACCGAATCCGCGAGGACGCCCGCGACCTTCAAGGGCCTGCGGGTTCTGGTGGGCGATACTGGGTTTGAACCAGTGACCTCTTCCGTGTCAAGGAAGCGCGCTACCACTGCGCCAATCGCCCGTGCTGGTGCATGTCGTTCGAGGTGGGTACGGGATTCGAACCCGTGTTGACGGATTTGCAGTCCG
>DASSJT010000159.1:0-6678 GCA_035691065.1 Dermatophilaceae bacterium | reverse complement strand
TCCGACATCACCCCCCGGGTTGTTGAAGGTTCGCCTGCCTCACGACGTGGAGGATCCTTCGAAGACCCGAGCCACAGCATGAACCGGGCCGGCGGCTCGTGCCGCCGGCCCGGTCCGGGTCGGGTGGTCAGGCCTGGAGGGCCTGACGACGGTGGGACTTGCTCATGGCCACGGCCGTCGCGCCGGCGAGGGCGAACCCGGCCAGGGCCCCTGCACCGATCTGCAGGAAGTCCAGCGCGCCATCATCGATCGTGATCGTCTTGACCATGGGCGCGGGCGCGGTCACGCCGGACCCGGAGCTCGGGCCGTAGTGGGACTCGTAGGCCCGCTGCTGGTCCGGCGAGATGTACTCCTGACCGTGCGTCACCGTGCCCGGTGACGCGTTCGGTCCAGGCATCGGCTTGGCGGTCGCCGGCACGGCGAGGGCCAGACCCATGAGTGCGGAAGCGCCGAACACGGAAGCCCCCCGGCGAATCGTGATGCGTGCCATCTTCGTATTCCTTTCCGTGAGTGCTGAAGTGGTCACATCACAAGAGTGCGTTCGAGGCCCCGTCGACACATCGAGGAGGACACCCAATCCCCTTGCGGGCTAGCACCTACTCAGACCAGTCCTCGTCCGGGCTGGCCCGTAGTCAGCGCGCGCTGAACCCGGTCGCCACTAGGCTGGTCCCGTGGCGTGGTTCAACCGGAGGGCACGTGACGACGAGGAGCCCGAGGCATCGTCGCAGGCCGGCGCGTCTCCCTTCAGGACGTCAGATGTGGACGACGAGGAGGAGCTGCCTCTCCACCCGATCGGCCGTCGACTCGGAGCCGTCGAGACCGAGCGCATCGCCGCCAGCGTGCAGCAGCTCGATGCGGCCGGCATCGACCTGGACGACCTCGATGCGTTGGGAGCCGCCTACGACGAGGCCTACCGCGCGTGGGAGAGCGGTGAGGCCACCGAAGGCCATGACCAGATCGTCGAGCGGTTCGCGATCGGGATCGGCGAACACCTGAACCGCCACACCGACCTTTCGTGGCAGGTCGTCACGGACGCCTTCGGCACCGACCTCGCGGTTTCCGGAGGGGGTCGCGGCGACTTCGTCGTCGTGCCGACCAACCTCGTCGCCGTCCGCTGGATGAAGCGGGAGACCGGCTGGGTCCCGGGAGTGGTCGGTCACCTCGTGGCGCGCCGCAGCCGACGCTGATCCCCAGGCTCTGCCGAGGACTGCCGTTCAGAGCGCGGCCGCGAGGTCCAGGGCTGCGGGGTCAGGAGTCGGGATCGCGCCCATCTGCACCATGGCGCCGATTTCGTCGCGCACGCCCCAGTGCTCGGCCAGCCGGGTGCCCTGGGTGCGGTAGATGTGGATCGTGTCCATGGCGTAGGGCCTGCCCGCGGCCTCGGGTCCATGGATCTCGAGGACGCCCTCCGCGTGGGCGACCGCCCTGACGACCACGGCGTCCGGCGTCTGGATGATGTCGGCAAGCTCGTAGCGCAGCCGCAGCACGCGAGTCACCCAGGTGAGGATCCGCGCGTAGCCCTCAGGGCCGGGCGGGATCGGGAACGGCGATCCGTGGTCGACGAAGTCGTCGGTCACGCAGTCTGGGAGGCACCCGAGGTCACCGGAGCTGATGGCGTCGAACACCGCGAGCACTGATTTCAGGGCAGGGTTGCCCATGGCACACTCCTGTTGGTTGGATGGAATCCTATTCCAGTGGAATTTGATGCTAACGAAATGGGTGTGCCGTGGCAAGAGCCCGCGTCTATGACAACTCCGCGCGCGAGCAGGCGGCCCGCGAGACCCGGGCCCGAATCGTCGCGGCCGCGCGCGCCCTGCTGCTCGAGGGCGGCCACCAGGCGATGACCGTCGCCGGTCTCGCGAGCACCGCCGGGGTCAGCCCCCAGACGGTCTACAACGCGATCGGCGGGAAGGCTGAGGTCGTCAAGGCGGTCTACGACGTGATGCTGGCCGGCGACGACGAGCCGGTCCCGATGAGCGAACGTCCGGCGTTCCTGGCCATGGCCCAGTCGCCGGATCGTGCCAGTTTCCTTGCGGCGTATGCCGGGTGGAGCCGAGCGCTGTACGAGCGGGTGGGTCCGCTCCTGGGCGTGCTGCTCGCCAAGGGAGCCGGTGGCGACGGCACCCTGGCCGGTTTCGTGGCCACGATCGAGCGGGAGCGCCGGACCGGAAACGGACACATGGTCGCTGCTCTCGAAGCGGCTCATGGGCTGCCGGCGGCGCTCACCGCGGACCGAGCGGTCGACATCGTGTGGACCCTCACGGCTCCGGAGGTCGCCGACCGGCTGATCCGCCGGTGCGGCTGGAGCCCGGACGCCTACGAGCAGTGGCTGTCGGTCGCCCTCCAAGCGTCGTTGACCTAGCCCGCACCGGCGCGACCCGCCCTCGACCGTACGAAGGATCGCCAGGATCTAAGGGGTTGCGCCCTCGAATCTGAGGAGGCGTCCCTGATGTGGGCCCCTACCTCAGGCGGCCACCGTGGAGTCGTGACCACTTCACCACTCACCGAAAGGAAGACGGAGATGGCTCAACACACACTCCGCCGTGGCGCTTCCGCACTGGGAGTCGCTGGACTACTCGCTCTCGCCCTCGCCGCGCCCGCAAGCGCTCGTCAGGACAAGGGCAACGGATCACTGCACGACGACATCACCACCGGCCCGCCGAGCTCCGTTCCGACCAAGATCGTGTTCAAGGACGACGGTGCCCTCGAGTACCTCCAGGTAGGGGCGGGGGCGCTGGCCGGCATGACACTTGCCGGCGGCGCTGCCGTCGCGGTGGGTCGACGCCACCGGACCCACCCGACCCCTGCTTGATCCGGGGGGAGCCGGCCGGCACGCCACCCCGGTGGCGTGCCGGTTCGGCGTCTCAGACCGACCTCGGCGACGCCGGAACGCGGTCTAGAGGACGTGCGGGGCGGCACCCGAGACGGCAGCCATCGGCTTGCCAGCCGCCGCCCAGGCCCGCATTCCCCCGTCGAGGTTCGCCACATCGAACCCCTGCTGGACCAGCCACGCGACGGCACGGGCAGACCGTCCGCCACTACGGCATACGACGGCCAGGGTGTCGGAGTCGTCCGGCAGCTCGTCGAGGCGATGGGGAAGGTCCATGAGCGGGATGTGGACCGCACCGGGGGCGTGCCCAGCGTCCCATTCGTTCTGCTCGCGGACGTCGAGGAGCACGGCGTGGTCGGCCAGGTCGGTGACGAAGACGGTCGGAACGCTCATGCGCTCCATCCTGACACCTCCGGCTCCGCCTCACTTCAGGCGTCGGCGACGCCCAGCACCAGGGCGTTGAGCTCGGCCACCCGGTGCGGGGTGATGCCGTCGCGCTCCTCGACGCCCAGCGGGTGGCCGTGGGTCGGGTCGACCTCCACCAGCGGAACCCGCCCCGGCTCCCGCTGGTGCACCTGGACCCGCAGGTCGAGCGTGCTCGGCTGGTAGGGCAGGTTGCTCCGCAGCCAGCCGAACACCGGCGGCAGGGAGGCCCGAGCTGGGTCGTCCCAGTGGTCGTAGACCAGCTGCATCGCCTCGCCGTCGAGCGCGACCCACACCGACCACGCGAACGAGGTCTCGCCCTCGACCGGCTCCGACAGCGGGATGACGACGTGGCCGCGGAGGAAGTAGCCGGTGCCGTCGCGGGGATCCTCCGCCGGCAGGAAACAGACATCGGGTGTCAGCTCGCCGGCGTCGCGCCGCGCCTGCGACGCGACGTGCCAGTCCCAGGGCGAGTCTGACCCGAAGACCGTCGCGAGCCCCGAGTGCTCGGCACCGCAGGCCTCGCAGCGCCAGCTCACTTGAGCAGCCTCGACATCCGACGATCGGCAAGCGGCTTGCCCCCGGTCTGGCACGTCGCGCAGTACTGAAGCGAGGAGTCGGCGAACGACACCTCGCGCACCATGTCGCCACACTCGGGGCACAGCTCACCCGTGCGCCCGTGCACGCGCATGCCGGCTCGCTTGGCGTCCTTCAGCTCGACAGCGGGCTTCCCCGACGCGGCGGCGACCGCGGACGTCAGGGTCGATCGCAGAGCATCGTAGAGCCGGT
The DNA here is from genome assembly GCA_035691065.1 of Dermatophilaceae bacterium. Lineage (GTDB taxonomy): Bacteria > Actinomycetota > Actinomycetes > Actinomycetales > Dermatophilaceae > DASSJT01. Next base: position 2,636 of record DASSJT010000159.1, on the reverse strand, counting down.
CGACCTCCGCCTCCTTGAGCGCGTCGGCGATCGCGAACGGCGACAGCTTGGCCACGTGCAGGATCTCGTCGGAGTAGGCGTTACCGACCCCTGCGATGATGCTCTGGTCGCGCAGCACGCCCTTGAGCTGCGAGCGGCGGCCCTTCAGCAGGGCGGCGAAGGCCGCCCGGTCGAAGCTGTCGGCCAGCGGGTCGGGGCCCAGGCTGGCGATGCCGGGGACCTGCGCCGGGTCGGCCACGATGTATGCCGCCAATCGCTTCTTCGTGCCGGCTTCCGTCAGGTCGAACCCGGAGCCGTCGGAGAAGCGGACGCGCAGCGCGATGGGCGACTTGCCTGGGCGCAGCACCGTGCCGGGCACGGCCTCCGACCACCGCAGCCAGCCGGCCCGTGCCAGGTGGAAGACGAGGTGCGTCCCGTCGCAGTCGATGTCGATGAACTTCCCGTGCCGGGACACGGCGTCGACGGGCAGTCCCTGGAGCGCTTGCGGCGGGGGGTTGAAGGTCTTCAGCACCGAGATCGAGCCCAGCTCGACCCCGGTGACGGCAAGCCCGACCACCCGCTCGCCGAGGAAGTCGACGAGCGCCTGGACCTCAGGCAGCTCCGGCATGTGCCCAGTCTGCCCTCTCGCCACGACAGGGCGAACCGGCGGACGACCAACCACGGCGAGTGGCGGGCGAGTCGCGGGCTAGTCGCGGGGGACGGGCTCCCAGCCGAGGGCGACCCGAAGCAGACGGAGCAGGCCATATCCGTCTGGCGCACGGCATACGGGCACTCCTTCCTGGTGCTTCACGCGCAGCGAGAACTCCTCGTTGGAGAGGGGTATGCCGTGTTGCAGGAACTGCTCGGTCGGGCTCAGCTCGCGGATCGCGATCGCGCCGACGGCCTCTGGGCGCTCGTCGGCGAAGTCGCCGTAGGTGGCCGGGTCGTGCTGGCCGTCGTCACCCACGAGCACCCACTTGACGTTGGGCAGCTCCCGGGCCAGCCGGTGCAGCCACGAGCGCTTGTGGTCCTGGCCGGAACGGAACCATCCGGTGTTCGTGGGCCCCCAGTCGGTGAGGAGCAGCGCGCCTGGTGGATAGCCGTTGCGCCGCAGGAAGCGGGTGAGGCTGGGCGCGGTGTTCCAGGCACCGGTGGACAGGTAGAGGATCGGCGCCTTGGGGTGCTCTTCCAGAAGGGCGCGGTACATCGAGGCCATGCCGGGCACCGGGCGCCGGGCGCCCTCGTGGCGGATGAAGGTGTTCCAGGCAGCGACCATCGGCCGCGGCAGGGAGGTCTTGATGATCGTGTCATCGATGTCGCTGACGATGCCGAAGGTCTCGTCGTCGCCGACGATGAACACCGCAGCCGTCGTCGGCTCGGCGTCCGGGGAGGTCAGGTGCACCTCGTGCCATCCCGGCGAAAGCCCGTGGCCGCGTACCGGGATGTCGATGAGCCCGCTGCGATCGGCGCGCCCGTGGGTGCGGACCCCGTTGATCGTGGCGGTGACCGGGACGTCGAGCGCCGGCGCGGTGAGAAAGGCCCGCCAGCCGCGCTGGGCGTTGTCGGCGTGGAACAGCTCCAGCGCGCTGGCCGTCGCGTCAGCCGACCCGCGGGTGTGGGGGTCGTTGGTCAAAAGGATGCGGCCCATCACCCGCACCAGGGACTCCGACCCGAAGCCGGTGTGGCTGATGATCCGGGTCTTCCACCCCCGGTGGCGCAGCATCCGGTCCAGCCGCCGGTGCCACGCGTCTTCCATGACGGAGGCGGCGTGCGGTCGGGCCATGGTCCGACTCTAGGACACCTGCCCTCGCGAGGGCGGGGCGTCCAGGGCGCGCCAGGGTGGTGCCAGCACCCCCTCAGGTCCACCAGCCTCCACCATCGTGCCGCCCGCTCCCGTGACGGACCCTGAAGGGACGATCCGGGGAGGTCTGCGAAAGGGAGAGGCAGAAATGGACTCGACACCACGGCTCATCGGCTATCCGGTCGACCAGGAGCTGGTACGCCTCGAGGCCAGGGCGTCCGCGTCGCGCCGGGCTAGGCGAGAGCACCGGGCAGGGCGGGAGCAGCGGGCCGACTGGCGGCACCGGCTGCTCTCGCCCTGGCGCTCAGGCGCTCAGACCCGTTCCTGACGAGGGCGTCGGGACGGCAGCGCCAGCAGGAGCAGGCCTGCGGCCGCCCAGGCCGAAAGCACCACGACTGGGCCGATCACCGCGGCGCCGTCGAAGAAGGCCACCGACCGCAACAGCCGGATCGTGGCGCCGGGCGTGATCGCCTGGCCGATGGCGCTCCACACCGGAGTGAAGAACTCCGGGGCCGTGGCGGCGCCGGACAGCGGGTTGCCCAGCAGCAGGAGCACCACAGCGCCGAGCCCCACACCCGCCAGCCCGGCCACCCGGTTGAGCCCCAGGAGGGCCAGGCCGCCGGCGGCGAGGGAGCCCGCGAAGACCGCCGACTCGGCGAGGTAGCTGCCGTTGAGCGTCCCGAGCCAGTAGTGGAGCACGGCCGCGTACGCCAGGCCGGCCGCCGAGGCCGAGACGAGGAGGCCGACGAGCTGCGTGCGCCGACGACGGGTCAGGCGCACCAACGCGATGACCGGGACGATCGTGCCCGCGATGATAGGCAGCAGCGAGGCGACGACGCCGGCCCCCCGGGGGTCA
>DASSJT010000158.1:0-2317 GCA_035691065.1 Dermatophilaceae bacterium | reverse complement strand
GTCCTGGCCGGCTTCGAGGGCGCGAAGAACCACGCGTCGAAGAAGCCGTTGAGGTTGGCGCCGCTGACACGCTCGGCCAGGGCGCGGAACTGCTCGGTCGAGCCGTTGTCGAGGCGATGGATCCTGACCCACGACCGCATCACCGCCCAGAAGTCGGCGTTGCCGACTCGCTGCCTGAGCGCCTGGAGTGCCATCCCGCCACGCAGGTAGACCCGGGAGTCGAAGATCCGGTCGGCACCGGGCCTGGCGATGGCCAGGTTCCAGAACGGGTCGCTCGCGGGGTTGCTGAGGTAGCGATCCATCAGCCACTGGTGCCCGGACCTCCCGCCGTGCGTCTCGGCGTACCTGACCTCCATGAAGGTCGCCGCACCCTCGTTGAGCCAGATGTCGCGCCAGTTGTGGACCGAGACGGAGTCACCCAGCCACTGGTGGGCGAGCTCGTGGACCATGAGCGAGGTCGAGCCCCGGCCGAGGCCCGGATACGTGGGGCGGGTCTGGTTCTCCAGTGAGAAGCCGGGGTTGAGGCTGGTGACCACGCCGCCGGTCGTCGAGAACGGATAGGCGCCGAGCTGGCTCTGCAGCCAGCGCACGAAGGCCGGCGTACGCCTGAGCATGTCCATCGCGACCCCGCGCTGCGCCGCAGGGATCCCCTTCGATGCCGCGACGTACCACGGCAACCCGCGGCTCACCCCCCGGTCCACCGCGAAGGACCCGGCGGCGAAGAACGCGTTGTAGGGCGCCATCGGCTCGCGGGGTCGCCAGTGGACGGTTTCCCAGCCGTTGTGGACGGTGCGCCCTACAAGACGCCCGTTGGCGATGACCTGCTTGGCCTGCGGGACCGTCACGTGGATGTCCATCCGCGCCTTGTCCCGCGGGTGGTCGTTGCTGGGGAACCACCAGGGCGCCATGTGCGGCTCGTTCATGGCGACGACCTCGTCCGCGCTGGCGAGCCAGTTCGATTCGCCGGCGTAGGCGAAGTTGCCGGGCAGTCCCGCGTAGTCGACCCGCACGCGGAAGGCCCGTCCCGCAACGATGGGGGTGGCAGGTGTGATCTGCAGCTCGTGGCGCACAGGCCGGGTGAAGCTGGCCGCCACGCCGTCGACCTTGACCCGGCTGACCGGGAGCAGGAAGTCGAGGTTGAACGACGACAGGCCCTGGGTCGCCCGCACCGTCAGCCTGGTCCAGCCTGAGAGCCGCCCGGTGCCGAATTGGTACCTGTCATGGATGTCGTGCTCCAAGACGTTGATGCCGCCGTTGCCGTCGCGCGGGAAGTAGGCGTCACCGATCCCGTCCGAACCGGCTGGGGGCGCTGCGCGTCGCGCAGCCGGCGCGCCGCTGGCCGAGAGGGTGAGCACGAGCCCCGCGGTGGTTAATGCCGCCACGGCGAGCGGGCGACGGGTCATGACTCGAATCTATCCGACGCGACCAGTCCCCGTCAGTGCCGGAAATTCGGTTGCGCCGCGTCGACCGTGTCGGTCACCATCGTGAGCGGCCCGTGCCCGCGGGTGCCCCACCGACCGAGAGGAGCAGTGACATGACCATGACTGTCCTTGGCCTGTCCGCAGTCCAGCCCCTCTCACCGACACGGAGCACCCACCGCGATGTCTCAGGACTTCACCCAGCTCGACCTTGACCCTGCCTTCGTCTTCGACTTCCGCGCGTACGACGACCCCGACGACACCGACCAGCGCTGGTCCACCTGGAACAGCGTCGAACCCCTCTGCCGGGGGCCGGAGCCGCGCCCTCACTGGGTGGTCACCTCCCAGGCGGCCATCGACACCGAGCTCGGCATCCTGAAGACCGGCAAGGAGGCCGACGTCTTCCTGCTCGAGCGTGCCGAGCCCGACGGCGGTCCGTCGGTGGTGATGGCCGCCAAGCGCTACCGCGGCGAGGAGCACCGCACGTTCCACCGCTCGGCGAGCTACACCGAGGGGCGGCGGACCCGCAACAGCCGCGACACCCGCGCACTGGCCAAGAAGACCGCCCACGGTCGTGCCGTGGCCGCGGGCCAGTGGGCGCTGTCGGAGTGGGAGTCGCTCAAGCGGCTCTGGACGCTCGGGCTCCCGGTCCCCTACCCCGTCCAGATCGCCGGCACCGAGCTGCTGATGGAGTGGATCACCCACGACGGCGACTCGGCGCCGCGACTGGCCCAGACCCGGCCTGCCCGCGACCTGCTGGAGTGCTACTTCGAGCAGGTGCGGGACGCCCTCGCGGAGCTGGCCCGGCACGGGATCGTCCACGGCGACCTCTCGGCCTACAACATGCTCGCGGCAGGCGAACGGCTCGTGATCATCGATCTCCCGCAGGTGGTCGACCT
>DASSJT010000157.1:0-74843 GCA_035691065.1 Dermatophilaceae bacterium | reverse complement strand
CTTGGGCAATGGCCGTATGCCGGTGGTGCCGCGGGGGTTCGGGCCCCCCGGTCCGATCCTGGACAAGGTCTTGCGGGAGTCGATTGCCGCGACCGGCCAGTCCGTCCTCGCCTCCGGCGACGGGATGGCGGCTCGACTGGTCGCCGCCGTGGTCCCGCCCGCGGCGACGCTCGCCGCTCGCCCGGGCGAGCATCCGGTCGACGTCGTGGTCCGAGCCGGTCTGGCGCTGTCCGGCGAGGTCCTGGCCGTGCAGGGACCGCCCGGTACCGGCAAGACGTATGCCGCCGCGCGTCTGATCCGCGCCCTGCTCGACGCGGGCAAGCGGGTGGGGGTCACGGCGCAGTCCCATGCCGTCATCCGGCACGTGCTCGACCAAGTCGGCCGTCCCGCGCTCCAGAAGGCGAACGAGGAGCAGGCCGCAGTCGCCAGCGGAGTCGTGGAGGTCACCACCTCCAACGACGTCGCGCGTGAGGCGCTGGCGAGCGGCCGGGTGAGGCTCGTCGGCGGCACGGCTTGGCTGTGGGCCAGGCAGGACCTTCGGGCGTCGGTCGACGTCCTGGTGATCGACGAGGCGGGCCAGTTCTCACTCGCCAACGCCGTGGCAGTAGCGCCCGCTGCCGGATCGCTCGTCCTGCTCGGCGACCCGCAGCAGCTCACCCAGCCCACGCAGGCCACCCACCCCTACGGGGCCGGGGTGTCTGCGCTTCAGCACCTCATCGGCGACCGCGACACGGTTCCGGCTGACCGCGGTGTGTTCCTCGGCACCACCTGGCGGATGCACCCGGCCGTCACGACATTCGTCTCCGAGCTCGCCTACGAGGGCCGTCTCGAGTCGGCCGCCGATCGCGAGCGCCAGACCGTCTCGGGCGAGGCTCCCCTCGCCGGCTCTGGCCTGCGCTGGGTGCCCGTTGAGCACGACGGGTGTGACACGTCCAGCCTGGAAGAAGTCGCCGTCGTGGCGACCGTGGTCAAGGACCTGCTGACCCGCACATGGACCGACTGCGACCATCGGGTTCGGCCGATCACCGAGACCGACATCCTGGTGGTGGCCCCGTTCAACGCCCAGGTGGCGGCGCTCCTGAACGGCCTCCCGAGCGGCATCGCGGTGGGCACGGTGGACAAGTTCCAGGGGAAGGAGGCTCCGGTTCTCATCTACTCGATGGCCAGCTCGAGCGCCGCCCTGGCTCCCCGAGGAGTCGGGTTCCTCTTCGACGTCCACAGGCTGAACGTGGCCATCTCGCGCGCCAGGGCGTTGAGCATCATCGTCGGAAGCCCAGCCCTGCTTGACGCCGAGGTCCACACGCCCGAGCAGCTGCGGGCAGTCAACGCCCTGTGTCGCTACGTCGACGAGGCAGACGTTGTCGCTTCCTAGGGGAGGGGGCCGAGCGGGCTTCGGAAGGCGGCTGAGCCCGCTTGGGAAAGCGGCTGAGCCGGCTTGATGAAGCGGCTGAGCCGGCTTGGGTAACGCGGCTGAGCCGGCCTGGGAAAGCGGCTCAGCCGGCGCCTGCCTATGCAGGAGACCGGGGCGCCGGACAGAATCAGCCCGTGGGCATCACTGTCGCGGTAACGGGCCCGACTGGTGAGATCGGCATCTCGGCGGTCGAGGCACTGGAGCGCGAAGCCACCGTCGACCGGGTGCTCGGCATGGCGCGCAGACCGTTCGACCCGGCAGCGCGCGGCTGGACCAAGACCGAGTACCGGCAGGGCGACATTCTCGACCAGGCCGCCGTGGGCGCCCTCGTGCGCGACGCGGATGTCGTCGTCCACCTCGCCTTCCTCATCATGGGTTCGCGCCGCGATACGGGGCGGACCAACCTGGCCGGCGCGAGCAACGTCTTCGCTGCGACCGTCGCCGCCGACCGACCGCGGCGTCTGGTCTACACGTCGTCGGTCGCGGCTTACGGCTACCACCGCGGCAACCCGGTGCCACTGACGGAGGACGTGCCGACGCGCGGCTCCCGCGAGCACTACTACTCGCAGCAGAAGGCTGACTGCGAGGTGCTGCTCCGGGAGATCACGGGCGGTACGGGGCTGGACGTCTATGTGCTGCGTCCGTGCATCGTCGCCGGGCCGAAGGCCACCGCCCTTGCCGACGCGATGCCCTGGAACCAGATCCCGGAGCCGCTGGCAGGCTGGTCTCGGGCGGCTGGCCGCACCCTGCCGGTGCTGCAGCCGCTGTTCCCTGACCCCGGGGTCAAGCTCCAGCTGGTCCACCACGACGATGTTGCCCAGGCGATCGCGGCTGCGTGCCTGGGCCGTGGTTCGCCCGGTGCCTACAACCTCGCCGCCGACGGCGAGGTGACTCTGGGCGACGTCGTGCGCGCAGTGGGCGGGCGCGGTGTACGGGTGCCGCGCGCCCTGGCCGTCATCGCCTCCCAGCTGCTCGCGAGAATGCCGTGGACGCCTGCGCTGGCTGAGTGGGTGCACACGAGTCGGACGTCGGTGGTCATGGACACCCGCAAGGCCAAGCGCGAGCTCGGCTGGCAGCCGGCCCACACGAGCGCCCAGACCCTGCAGGCCATGGCCGCAGTCCTGTGATGGCTGGCGGTGCCGCACTCTTACCCGACCGACCGGGTATGTGAACGGCATGGCTCATGTCCGGGGCATGGCTCTGTGCAGGGCACGGCTTATCTGCAGGGCACGGCTCATCTGCAGGGCAGAGCCGAAGTCCAGGGCAGGCCCGAAGTGCAGGGCGAAGCTGAACTGGAGGGCGAAGCCGACGTCCAGGGTGCGGCTCAAGTGCACGACGTCGCGCGGCGCGAGAAGGTTCAAAACCCGCGTCATTTGAACCGTTCCGGGCGGCAAAGGCGTGGCAACAGGTATGAAGATCGCACGGTTCTCAGCAATCGCCTGGATCACCCTGCTCGCCGCCGTCACCACCGCGTGCGGCATCGGATCGGGTGGCACGGGCAATGGAGGCACGAGCGGCTCCACCGGCGCCCAGATAGCGGCCAGCACGAGCGCCGGGCTTGGTCCCGTCCTTGTCGACTCCACCGGCAAGACGCTCTATTTCGCCGACGGGGAGAGCGCCGGCACGATCAAGTGCACCGGTGCGTGCCTCGGCTTCTGGACACCGCTCAGCGTTGCGGCCAACGCCACGCCAAAGACCTCCACTGGGCTGACGGCGACGGTCGCCACGGTCCAGCGCAGTGACGGCAAGACGCAGGTCACTTACAACGGCCATCCCCTCTACACGTTCAAGCTCGACACCTCCAAGGGCCAGGCCAAGGGGAACAACTTCACCGACGACTTCGGTGGCACTGCCTTCACCTGGCACGCGGTCACCACGGCAGGCACCGCAGCGGCCGCGACATCGCCCTCGGACACTTCCGGCGGGTACGCCCCCGGCTACTGACCGACGCGTGTCGGCGTCGTGGGCGGCAGTCGGCCGCCTAGACCATCGGCCCCCACCGGCCCCGGCCCACGAGGAGACAGGGACGGGCGGTCCCCTGTCGATTGCCCGCCCCTGTCGGCCCGGTGTGGCCCTCGGCGTTGCGATGCCCTCGGCGGGACGTCGCCTGCTTGCCGTCGAGCGGCCGCCCTCTCGAGTTCGTCGCAGCAGTGGATGTGGATGTCTGCAACCGTCGGCGATTGCACGGGGCTCAGCTCACACGCGGGAGGCAAGCACAGCGGGTCGTGAGGCTCGCGCCAGGGACGCGGGCCCGGCATACCTCCTGCTGGGTTAGGCGACCGGGAAGCGGAGAGCGACGGATCCCCGCACATCGAGCCACACGTGCGTGGGGGTGCGCACGACCCGCAGGATCACCTGCTCGCAGCCCGGGCACCTGGCCACGTAGCCGGCGTCGCTGGCGTAGACGCGCAGCTGGGCCACCTCGCCGATCCGGCCGCAGCCGGTGCACTGGCTGATCGCGGTGCAGATGTCGACCGCGAAGACCTCGGACAGGGGCCCTGCCAGCGCGCTCCCGTCGACGTAGTTGTTGTCGTCATACGAGCTGTCGTCGACGGAGGAGTCGCCGTCGACGTGGGAGCCGGGTCCCGCCCCACCCATGTCAGCCATGTCAGCCTCCTGTCGGTCCGAACCGCTCGGTCTTGATCCGGCGCGGGTCGTGCCCCAGCGCCTGCAGGATGTCGGCCACCGCCTCGACGAACCCAGTGGGCCCGCACACGAAGCAGTCAGGCTCGAAGTCGGCGGGCCATGCAGCGGTGCTGACATCGGCGACGTCGAGCCGTCCCGGTGGGCGGGCCACTCCTTCTGGCGCCGATCGCGTGAACAGCACCGTGACGTCGAGGCCCGGCTCGGGTCGCCGCAGCTCGTCGGCGTAGAACATCTCCTCGGGCGTCCGCACCGAGTAGACCAGCCGGAACGGCACCCGGCTACGGGCTTCCCGCCTGGCCCGAATCATCGCCATGTGCGGCACCACGCCGGAGCCGCCGGCCACCAGCAGCACGGGGGCCGTTCCGCTGGGCCGCCAGACGAACCAGCCGCCCACCGGCCCGCGCAGCTCCACCTGGTCGCCGACCTGCAGCACGTCGACCAGGTAGGGCGAGACCTCACCGTCCGGGACCCGCTGCACGGTCAGCTCGACCCGGTTGCCCCGGAACGGTGCCGCGAGGGAGTAGCTGCGCTGGGTGCTGTAGCCGTCCTCGGCGGTGAGCCGCACGTCGATGTGCTGTCCGGGCAGGTGCCCGGGCCATTCGGGCACCTCGAAGACCAGCGTCTCGGCGGTCTTCGTCTCTGGACGCCGGTCGACCAGGGTCGCACCCTGCCAGGCAATGCGTTTCATCACGAAGGGGTATGCCAGTCAGTCGCCCCAGTAGCGCTGCTCGCGCCAAGGGTCGCCGTAGTTGTGGTAGCCGGCCGTCTCCCAGAAGCCGGGCTCGTCCTCGGTCAGCAGCTGGATCCCGCGGACCCACTTGGCGGACTTCCAGAGGTACAGATGGGGCACGAGCAGCCTGGCCGGGCCACCGTGCTCGGGGCGCAGCGGTTCCCCGTCGTACTCATAGGCCACCCAGGCCTGGCCGTCGAGCAGGTCCTCCAGTGGCAGGTTGGTGGTGTAGCCGCCGTAGGACGTCACCAGTGCGTAGTCTGCGGTGCTCTCCACGTCGCGCATGAGGACGTCGAGGGAGACGCCCTTCCAGTCGGTGTGCAGCTTCGACCACTTCGTCACGCAATGGAGGTCAACCGTCGGCTCGTCGGCCGCCTCGGCTATGAGCTGCGACCATGACCAGCGGTGCTCGGTGCCGAGCTCCGTGGTGATCGTGAACTCCCATTGGTCAAGCGGGATCCGGGGCGTTGGGCCCGCAGACAGGACCGGGAAGTCGTGGGTGAGGTACTGGCCGGGTGGCAGGTCGGCGGCCTCGTCGCTGCGGCGCCCCGTGAAGCCCCTCGAGATGATCGGCATGACCCCTCCTTCGCGGAGCCGCGGCGCAGGCGGCGGAATGCGTTCCAGCGTAGTGGGCCTCGCCCTTCCGTCCAGTGGCTTGTCATCCGAACAGCCAGAATCGCGTACGGGCCCTTGGCGGCTGGTCGGCGGGCTGGTTGCGTCTCATCGTGGGGGTACGCGACCTGTTCCGCCGGCGCTCGAGACGCGTCTGGGCGCCCCGGCTGCGGGGCGAGTGCTCGTGCTCCGAGCACGTGGACGCGCTTGCGGACCTCGTCGTCCCCTTTCGGGCTCAGTCGCCCGGAGCCGCTCCGTTCCCGGTGACCGTGGGGGACCTGGTCGAGGCGCACGCCCTCGAGACGCGACCGCTCGGGGAGGACGAGGGCCAAGTCGACGACGTGCCCGGGCGGTTCCACTGGATGGTGATGCTGGGCGACCAGGCGAGGGCCCACTATGACGACCAGGGCGCGCCGCTCGGGCTCGACGCGGCGCTCGGGTCCCGCCCGGGGGTGGAGCGGGTCGAGTGGCTGGAGCGCGAAGCCTTCCTGCTCCAAGCCCCTGCCCTCTGTCGGGACGGCGTTCTCGCCTGTGCCGCGCGGGCTCTCCTCGACCCGAGGGTGCGGGCCACACCCCCGGGAGCGTCAACCCAGTGAGTCAACCGCGCCTGCTGCGCCCACCTTGCCCGCGGCTCGGCGCGCGCCCGACTCCCACGCCTCACTCGCCCGCCGTCCTCGCTCCAGCAACCGTCACTGGCTAGCCTCCCCTCTGTGACACGCAGAGCCGGCCGAGCAGACCCTCATGTCTGAGCGCACGCGAGCCGACTGCCTGTTCTGCCAGATCGCCACGGGCGCGGTCGCGGCCGAGCTGGTTCTCGACGAACCAGACGTCGTGGCCTTCCTCGACCGGCGCCCGGTCTTCAAGGGGCACATGCTGCTCATCCCCCGCAGGCACGTCGAGACGCTCAGCGACCTGCCGAGACCCCTGATGGAGCCGCTGATGACCGCCGCCCAGCGACTGGCTGGGGCGGTCAAGGACGGCCTGGGCGCCAAGGGCTCCTTCGTCGCCATGAACAACACCGTGAGCCAAAGCGTGCCGCACCTCCACGTCCACGTTGTGCCCCGCACGAAGGGCGACGGTCTACGCGGTTTCTTCTGGCCCCGCACCAAGTACGCCTCACCCGAGGAGATGGCGGAGTATGCCGGTCGGCTCAGGCAGGCGCTCGCGTCGCCGGGTTGAGCCCAAACCCGGAAACGAGAGGCGCTTCGATGGCTAGGCTCGCCGCCATGCGATTCGAGTACCGCGTGGTGCAGGTCCGGGAGCGGATGATCGGAGGCGCCCTGTCCGCCGACAAGCTGGAGGACCTCCTGAACGAGAACGCCCGCCAGGGCTGGCAGCTGAAGAGCATCACCGCCACCGAGGTCAAGGGCCGCGTGGGGCCCGGCGGGGTTGAGGGCCTCCTGATCACCTTCGAGCGCCCCGTTGGCTGAGCGAAACGTGCTGGGCGGCAGGCTGGAGGAGTGTGGCAGCGACCCGGTCACCGGGTTCTTCCGCGACGGTTCCTGCTCGACCGGGCCCGACGACATCGGCAGCCACACGGTCTGTGCTGTTATGACTCGCGAGTTCCTCGAGCACCAGCGCAGCATCGGCAACGACCTGATCTCGCCCATGCCGCTGTACCGGTTCCCTGGCCTGCAGCCCGGCGACCGGTGGTGCGTCGTCGCGTCGCGCTGGCTGGAGTCCTACGAGGAGGGGGTTGCCGCTCCGGTCGTCCTCGCGAGCACGCACGAGCGCGCCCTCGAGCTGATTCCCCTGGAGGCGCTGCGCGCGAAGGCCGTGGACATCCCCGACGACCCCGGCTCGCTGGTCAGCTCCTAGCCCTGAGCGGACGCTGGTTGCCTGCGCGCCCCAGCGGAGGGGCAGCGGAGGGGCAGCGGAGGGGCAGGGGCTGGGCCTGCTGGCCCCGCTGGACCGCGCTGGGCCTGCTGGCCACGCTGGGCCCGCGCTGGGCCTGCTGGCCCCGCTGGGCCCGCGCTGCGCTCACGCAGGCCCGCTCGCGTAGGCTGCGGCCGTGCTCACGCCGGTGACCATCGTGGTCTTCGCCGCATCCGCGCTCACGGCGCTGGTTGCGCTCTTCTACCTGTGGCGCAACCGTATCCTCGACGACTGGCTGCTCGGTGTCGCCGCCGTCCTGGAGCTCGGCCTGCTCGTGCAGACAGTCGTGGCGCTGTTCCGGGTGGGCAGCGTGAGCGGGGGTGGGGCCGAGCAGGCGACGTTCGCGGCATACGCCTTCACGCTTCCAGTCATCCCGCCGGCCGTCGTCTTCCTCGCGCTGAAGGAGAAGACGCGCTGGGCCATGGGGGTGATCGTCGGCGGGGTCTTCGCCGTCGCCGTCATGACCGCCCGCCTGGCCCAGATCTGGGGGATGCATGCCTGAACGCGCACCACACCAAGACACGTATGAGCCCGGTCAGCCCGCTCAACCGCTGGGTCGCGGCCCGGGCCGCGTCCTGGTGTTCCTCTACGGGCTGCTGGCCTTGGCCGCGACCGGCCGCTCTGTGCTCCAGATCCTGGAGTACTTCGACCGTGCCCCGGTGGCTTACATCCTCTCCGCGGTGTCGGCGGTCATCTACATCGTGGCGACCGTGGCGCTCGCCCGAGGCGGCCGCACCTCCTACCGAGTCGCGCTCGTGGCCTGCTCGATCGAGCTGGTCGGTGTGCTCACCGTCGGGCTGGCCTCGTACCTGGTCCGGAGCGCCTTCCCTGACAAGACGGTGTGGTCGCACTTCGGCTCGGGGTACGGCTTCGTCCCCTTGGTGCTGCCGGTCCTCGGCCTGCTCTGGCTGCGCCGCAACCGCCCCGGCGCCCGCCCGACGTGAGGAGGGGTTGAGGGGTCAAGCGTCGCGCGGCTCCAGGAGGAAGACGGGGATCTGCCGGTCGGTCTTCGTCTGGTAGTCGGCGTAGGGCGGGTAGGCCTCCACGCAGACCGGCCACCACAGGGCCCGCTCGGCGTCGTCGAGCTCGCGGGCGCGGACGGGCCAGGTCTCGCGGTCGTCCTGGAGCAGCACATCCGGGTCGGCCTTGAGGTTGGCGTACCACTGCGGGTGCTCTGGCGCGCCGCCCTTGCTGGCCACCACGACGTAGACGCCGTCCTTCTCCACCCGCATGAGGGGCACCTTGCGGATCAGCCCGGTGGAGGCGCCGCGCATGGTCAGCATGACGACCGGGCGGTCCATGATGTGAACCGACCTGGTGGTGCCCGTCTCCTCGATCGTCTCGACCTGCTTGCGGACCCAGCCGGTCGGGCTGGGTCCGAATTCGCCACTGAGAGTCATGACCCGGTCAACCCGCCGTTAGCCCAAGGCATTCCACGGGCCTTCGTCGCACGCGTCACGCCGTGGCCACCTCCCGCCACAGGTCGATGCCGGCGTCGACGGCATACCGGTCGATCTTGCGGAGCTCCTCGTCGTCGAAGGCGAGGTTCGTCGTGGCGGCCACGTTGGCCTCCAGCTGGGCCACACTCGACGCGCCGACCACCACCGAGGTGACCCGTGCGTCGCGCAGGGCCCACGCGAGCGCCATCTGCGCGAGCGACTGGCCGCGGGCCTTGGCCATGCGGTTGAGGGCGCGGATGTGCTTGAGCGACTCCTCGGTCAGCATCGCGGGGTCGAGGCTCTTGCCCTGCGATGCCCGCGACCCTTCGGGGATGCCCTTGAGGTACTTGTCAGTGAGCATCCCCTGGGCGAGCGGCGAGAACGCGATGCAGCCGACGCCATGGGCGCCGAGGACCTCGAGCAGGTCCTCCTCGATCCAGCGGTTGAGCATCGAGTAGGACGGCTGGTGGATCAGCAGCGGGGTGCCGAGGTCGTGCAGGATCTCGATCGCCTCCTGGGTGCGCCGGCCCGAGTACGACGAGATGCCCACATAGAGCGCCTTGCCCTGGCGCACAGCGGAGTCCAGAGCTCCGAGCGTCTCCTCGAGCGGCGTCGTGTCGTCGAACCGGTGGCTGTAGAAGATGTCGACGTAGTCGAGCCCCATCCGCGCGAGGGACTGGTCGAGCGAGGCCAGGACGTACTTGCGGGACCCGCCGCCCTGCCCGTAGGGACCGGGCCACATGTCCCAGCCGGCTTTGGTGGAGATGACCAGCTCGTCGCGGTATGCCGTGAAGTCGCGTTTGAGGATCGAGCCGAAGTTGCGCTCGGCGGAGCCGTACGGTGGGCCGTAGTTGTTGGCCAGGTCGAAGTGGGTCACCCCGAGGTCGAATGCGCGCCGCAGGATGGCCTGCTGGCGCTCGAGCGGCACGTCGTCGCCGAAGTTGTGCCAGAGCCCCAGGGAGATCGCCGGCAGCTCCAGACCCCACCGGCCGACCCGACGGTACGGCATGCTCGCCTCGTAGCGGCCGTCGGCCGCCTTGTACTCATCCGCGCGGAAAGTCATGGCCCCATCTGACCATGCCCGGCCGACACCCGACGAGCTGGTGACCTCATGGTGTTCCGATGGTGTCCCGGCAATTCCGCCACCGCGTCCACGATGGGAGACGGGGATGACTGCCGCGGGCGCCGCTCCCTAGCATGCGGAACAGGTCATGAGTGCCAGCGTCCAGCCCCGGCTTGCTGGCCGGCAACCCTCCTCCGCGGTGGGGTGCCCCGGGTGAAGACCTGGCGGGTCGTCCCCTCTCCCCGGTGAGGGCGCTCCGCAAGCGCGGGAATCCTTTCTCAGATGCGTTTCCCGCACCGTCGTCGGCGGTGCCCATTCCCACCGCCGCCGACGGGCCGGCATACGACCAATGCCCCGAGCGGGGCGCATCGAAAGGGAACCACCATGTCCGAGCAGGCACCCAACTGGTCGTTCGAGACCCGCCAGGTCCACGTGGGGCAGGAGCCCGACGCCGCCACCGGCGCCCGCGCACTGCCCATCTACCAGACGACCTCGTACGTGTTCAGGGACACCGACCACGCCGCAAACCTCTTTGCACTCAAGGAGTTCGGCAATATCTACACCCGGATCATGAACCCGACGCAGGACGCCGTGGAACAGCGCATTGCGTCCCTCGAAGGCGGGGTCGGCGCGCTACTGGTGAGCTCTGGGCAGGCCGCCGAGACGCTGGCGATCCTCAACGTCGCCGAGGCCGGCGACCACATCGTCGCCAGCCCGTCGCTGTACGGCGGCACCTACAACCTGCTGCACTACACGCTGCCGAAGTACGGCATCGAGGTGACCTTCGTCGACGACCCCGGCGACCTCGACTCGTGGCGAGCCGCGGTGCGTCCCAACACCAAGGCCTTCTTCGGCGAGACCATCCCCAACCCGAAGCAGGACCTCCTCGACATCGAAGGCGTGGCGGGGGTGGCGCACGAGGCGGGGGTTCCGCTCATCGTCGACAACACGGTCGCGACGCCTTACCTGATCCGGCCCCTCGAGTGGGGTGCCGATATCGTGGTGCATTCTGCGACGAAATACCTTGGCGGCCA
Organism: Dermatophilaceae bacterium; assembly: GCA_035691065.1. GTDB lineage: Bacteria > Actinomycetota > Actinomycetes > Actinomycetales > Dermatophilaceae > DASSJT01. The sequence goes on along the minus strand of DASSJT010000157.1, from coordinate 64,033 downwards.
TGGGACTTCGATCGCCGGTGTCATCGTCGACGGCGGCCGGTTCGACTATGCCAAGGATCCGGCGAGATTTCCCAACTTCAACGAGCCGGACCCGAGCTACCACGCCCTGCGCTACGGGCCCGACCTCGGCCTGGGCAGCCCGCTCGGCGCCAACCTCGCCTTCATCCTCAAGGCCCGCGTCCAGCTGCTGCGCGACCTGGGTCCGGCGGTCGCGCCGTTCAACGCCTTCCTCATCGCCCAGGGCCTGGAGACCCTGAGCCTGCGGATCGAGCGCCACGTCGACAACGCGCTGCGCGTCGCGCACTGGCTCGAAGCGCGTGACGAGGTGGAGTCCGTGGCGTATGCCGGCCTGCCCAGCTCCCCGTGGCACGCCCTGGCCCGCAAGTACGCCCCGCGCGGGGCCGGAGCAGTGCTCGCCTTCGAGATCAAGGGCGGCGTCGAGGCGGGACGCCGGTTCGTCAACGCGCTGAGGCTCCACTCCCATGTGGCCAACATCGGCGATGTCCGCTCCCTCGTGATCCACCCGGCCTCCACGACGCACAGCCAGCTCTCGCCGAAGGAGCAGCGCTCAGCCGGGGTCACTCCGGGGCTGGTGCGGCTCGCCGTGGGCATCGAGCACATCGACGACATCCTCGCCGACCTCGAGCAGGGGTTCATCGCCGCGAAGGAGGCCTGACCTCGGTCGACTTCCGCTGGCCCTTGCATCTCGACCGCCTGCGGACCCCCGGCATCCACGTTGTATGCCGGGGGAGCGCGCAGGGCGCGGATCGCGCACCTGAGCAGCACCTCCGGCATACAACGTGGGTGAAGAACGTCGCCTCCGGAGGAGAGTCCGGGGCGTGTGGAAAACGCCACGGGGCGGCACGCGGCCCTCCCTAGGCTCGCTGCATGACTGCGATGCGGGTCGATGCCGACGATGTCGCCGCGCTGGGGGAGTCACTGCTCGAGCTGAGCCGCTACCTGAGCGCATACCTGGGCCAGGACCGCGCCACAAGGGCCGGGGTGCGCGCGATGGGCAGGGGTTCGGCCGGAGGCGCACTCGATGCCGTGCTGTCCGACTGGGAGCTGCGGCGGCGCGAGCTCTGCGGGCACCTCGACGAGCTGGGCCGGCTGGCGCGCACGGCCGGTGCCGCCTACGTCTCGGCCGAGGCGGCGGTGGAGCGGCTGGCGGGGGTGGCCGAGCCGTGATCCCCACCCTCGAGCCGATCGCCGGGGATCCAGACGCGGTCGAGGGCAAGGCCGTCCAGCTGAGGGTCATGGCGTTGCGGTTCCACCGGGCGAACGACGTCCTCACCGTGCTGTCGACCTCGGCCGACTGGGTCGGACCGGCCGGGACCGCGTTCGCTGGGCGGGTGCGGGCCATGCCGCGCCTGCTGTGCAGCGTGGCCGAGCGCCTCGGGCAGGCCGCCAGCGCCCTCGACGAGTTCGCACCCGCGATGCGGCAGGCTCAGCGGCTCTGCGACCGCGCTGTCGACGACCATGGCGAGGAGTCCCGCGAGCTGCGCCGGATCGACGACCAGGTCGCCGGCGCACAATCCCGCGGCGACAGGCCCGAGGCTGATCGGCTCGCCACCCGGCGCCTCGCCTGCGTGCTGCGTCTCGACGACGCCGAGCGGCGTCACGCGGCCGCGCTCGCCGCGTTCGACGAGGCCGACCAGCGATGCGCGGCGCGTCTCTTCCGGGCCACGAACGACTCGCTCCCAAATCCGGTCGCATACGAGGTGGCTACCGGCGCAGCCCGGCTCGCCGAGGCCGCTGCCGGCGCTGCGGGACAGGCCTGGTGGCTGCCCGGTGTTGGCGAGGGCGCCGAGGTGCTGGCGCTGGCGGGCGGGGCGACGAGCGTCTTGCTGCGGTCGGCCGTCAAGTCCTTCTACGACGAAGGGTCGTGGAAAGACATCGGCGCCAACGGTGCCATGCTCGCGGTCTCCCCAGTGGCAAGAGGGCTGCGCGCTGCGGGGCTCCGACGCGCCGGCCCCGAACCGGTGCACCTCGGCGGGAACCCTGTGAAGCTCGGGAAGGTGGTGGCTCCGCTGCCGAACACACTCGGCCAGCTGCGCGACCGCCGAGCCGTCAGCGCCTGGGCCTGGAACACGATCCTGAGCAGTGGCGAGCTCCGCCTTGCGCGTGAGTCGGCCCAGGACCTGAGCCGCGTGGCCGGGGCCGATCGGCTGGCGCGCTGGCAGGTCAATGCCTCAGTGGGGCTGCGCCTCGCCGACCACGGCTGCACCCGCGCCGGCCTGCTCGACGACATAGGTGACCCGGATGGTCACGGCAACCGCGGCGCCCCGGGCGGCACGCTCGATGGAGCGCCCGAATCGTCCTGCGGCCAGCCTGAGCGTTGAACGTATGCTGACCGCATGTCCTCCGCGAGCTCTCCGCGGCCTTCGGCTGCCCAGAGCCAGGAAGGACAGACCCCGGAAGGACAGACCCGGGAAAGACAGACCCAGGAAAGACAGACCCAGGAAAGACAAAGCCGGGAAGGGCAGAGCCGCGAAGGACAGACCCGGGAAGGACGGACCCGGGAAGGACGAAGCCGGCCGGGCCGCAGGTCATCTGGTCTGGCGCGTTCGGGCCCACGGCGTCCGCTGAGCCCCCGCACGAACATTCCGGTTCCCGACCTGCACTACCCCGAACACCTGCCGGTCGTCGAGCGCCGCGACGAGATCGCCGCCGCGATCCGGGAACACCAGGTCGTCGTCATCGCGGGCGAGACCGGCTCGGGCAAGACCACCCAGATCCCCAAGATCTGCCTCGAGGTCGGCCGCGGGCAGACCGGCCAGATCGGCCACACCCAGCCCCGCCGCATTGCCGCCCGCTCGGTCGCCGAGCGGATCGCCGAGGAGCTCCAGGTCGAGCTCGGCGGTGCGATCGGATACCAGGTCCGCTTCACCGACCAGTCCAGCGACCAGACCCTGGTCAAGGTCATGACCGACGGCATCCTGCTCAACGAGATGCAGCACGACCGCGACCTGCGCCGCTACGACACGATCATCATCGACGAGGCGCACGAGCGAAGCCTCAACATCGACTTCATCCTCGGCTACCTCAAGCAGCTGCTCCCGCGCCGCCCCGACCTCAAGGTGATCGTCACCAGCGCCACCATCGACCCCCAGAGGTTCGCCGAGCACTTCGCGGGCGTCGACGGCACCCCGGCCCCGGTCGTCGAGGTGTCCGGACGCACCTATCCCGTCGAGGTGCGCTACCGGCCGCTCACCGACCCCGAGCGGCCCGACGACGACCGCGACCAGGTCACCGGCATCTGCGAGGCCGTCGAGGAGCTGTGGACCGAGCGGTCCGGCCGCGACGGCGCCGGGGAGGACATCCTCGTCTTCCTCTCTGGCGAACGCGAGATCCGTGACACCGCAGACGCGCTAGCCGGGATGCAGCTTCCCCAGACCGAGGTCCTGCCGCTCTTCGCGCGACTCTCCGCCGCCGAGCAGCACCGCGTCTTCGGCCGTCACGCCGGGCGCCGCATCGTGCTCGCCACGAACGTTGCCGAGACCTCTCTCACCGTCCCGGGTATCCGCTACGTCGTCGACGCCGGCACAGCCCGCATCTCCCGCTACAGCCAGCGCACCAAGGTGCAGCGCCTTCCCATCGAGCCGATCTCCCGGGCCAGCGCCCTCCAGCGCGCGGGACGCTGCGGCCGGGTTGCCGACGGCATCTGCATCCGCCTCTACTCCGAGGCCGACTTCGAGGGACGGCCCGAGTTCACCGAGCCGGAGGTCCAGCGCACCAACCTGGCCGCGGTCATTCTCCAGATGACCGCTCTCGGGCTCGGCGACGTCGCCCGGTTCCCGTTCGTCGACGCTCCCGACTCGCGCCAGATCGCTGACGGCGTGCGTCTCCTGGAAGAGCTCCAGGCCTTCGAGCAGGGGTATGCCGGCCGGCTCGCTTCCAGCGAGGACCTCCCTTGCGAGGGTGGGCCGGCACCGCAGGCGCGGGAGACGGGGAGCCTGGGCGAGCGGGGCGATCGAGGTGCTCGCGGTCGAGGTGCTCGCGGTCGAGAAGCACGCGGAGGCGCACGCGGTCGCGGACGCAAGCTCACGGCATACGGCCGAGCCCTCGCCCGGCTGCCCGTGGACCCGCGCCTGGGCCGCATGCTCCTGGAGGCGGACCGCCTGGGCTGCACGCGGGAGGTCCTGGTCATCGTCGCGGCGCTCTCGATGCAGGACCCGCGCGAGCGGCCGGCCGACAGGCAGCAGCAGGCCGACCAGGCGCACGCGAGGTTCCGCGACCAGCACAGCGACTTTGCCACGCTGCACAACCTGTGGCGGTACCTCCGGCAGCAGCAGAAGGCGTTGAGCAGCAGCGCCTTTCGCCGGATGTGCAAGAGCGAGTTCCTCCACTACCTGCGCGTGCGCGAGTGGCAGGACCTGCATGCCCAGCTGCGGCAGGCCTGTCGGCAGCAGGGGATCGACCCCAACCAGTCGACGTCTGCGGCCGACGCGGAGCCGGAGTGGGACCGGGTCCACCAGGCCCTGTTGGCCGGGCTGCTGTCCCATGTCGGGCTCCGGGACGAGGTGAAGCGCGACTACCTGGGTGCGCGAGGCGCCCGGTTCGCCATCTCGCCAGGCTCGACCCTCTTCCGAAGGCAGCCCGACTTCGTGATGGCGGCCGAGCTGGTCGAGACCAGCCGCCTCTGGGCGCGCACCAATGCGCGGGTCGACCCGCTGTGGGCCGAGCGCGCCGCGCCGCACCTCGTGAAGCGCAGCTACAGCGAGCCCCGGTGGTCGCTCAAGCAGGGCGCCGCGCTCGCCACGGAGCGGGTGACGCTCTATGGCGTCCCCCTGGTTGCCGGCCGAACCGTCCAGTACGGCCGGATCAACCCCGAGGAGTCGCGGGACCTGTTCATCCGCCAGGCCCTCGTCGAGGGGGAGTGGGAGACCCGGCACGAGTTCTGGCGGGCCAACCAGCAGCTGCTGCGGCGGCTCGGCGAGCTCGAGGAGCGGGCCCGCCGACGAGACCTCATCGTTGACGACGAGGTGCTGTTCTCGTTCTACGACCAGCGGGTTCCCGCCGAGGTCGTGTCGCAGCGCCACTTCGACACGTGGTGGAAAGAGGCTCGGCGCGAGACTCCGGACCTGCTGACGTTCACCGAGGAGCTCCTGACCCGCGACGCGGCCGCGGAGGTGTCGGCGCGCGACTATCCGCGGGTGTGGCGGCAGGACGAGCTGCAGCTCGCGGTGACGTACCAGTTCGCGCCAGGCTCCGCGGCCGACGGTGTCACCGTGCACATCCCGCTCGCCCTGCTGAACCGCGTCGCCGAGCGGGGCTTCGACTGGCAGGTGCCGGGCTTGCGCCAGGACCTCGCGACGGCCCTCGTCCGCTCCCTGCCCAAGGCCACGCGCCGCCATTTCGTGCCGGCCCCGGACTATGCCGCGGCTGCGCTCGCGCTGGCCGATCCCCAGCGCGGAAGCCTCGCCGAGGAGCTGGCCCGCGCGCTCCGTGAGCGAACCGGCGTCCGGGTGAGCGCCGACGAGTTCGACCTCGGGCGGGTGCCCGACCACCTGCGGATCACGTTCAGCGTGGAGGACGAGCGTCGCCGCGCGGTCGGCCATGGCAAGGACCTCGGACGGCTGCGGGACGAGCTGGCCGGCTCGATGCAGCAGGGCATGTCCCGGGCGAGTGCCTCGATCGAACGCGAGGGGATCACCACGTGGGACTTCGGCAGGCTGCCGCTGACCTTCGAGGGCCGCTCGGGCAAGCACACCGTGCAGGGCTTTCCCGCCCTGGTCGACCAGCGCACCAGCGTGGCCCTGCGGGTCCTGCCCGACGCCGGCGAGGCGCGAGCAGCCACCCAGCGAGGGGTGCGAAGACTCCTCCTCCTGAACACCACCGCGCCCTGGAAGCGGGTCCTCGCCCGGCTGACCAATGCCCAGAAGCTCGCGCTCGGCCGGAACCCGCACGGGAGCGTCCCCGCCCTGCTGGAGGACTGCCTCGCCTGCGCCGTCGACGCCATCGTGGCGGAGCGCGCCGGCGGCGAGGTCCGCGACGAGGCGGCCTTCGCCGAAGCCCTAGCGTCAGTGCGCACCCACGTGGCGGCTCGGGTGCTCGAGGTGGTCGATGCTGTGGAGCCCGTCCTCCTGCTCGCCACGGACGTCCAGCGGGCGCTGCCGCGGCTGGGCTCCCCGGCGCTCGCCGCGACCGCCGCGGACCTGGGGGCGCAGTGGGAGAGCCTGATCCGGCCCGGCTTCGTCGCCGACACGGGCCTGGGCCGGCTGGCCCAGCTGCAGCGGTACCTGCGCGCGATGCTGGTGCGCATCGACCGCGCCCTGGAGTCGCCTGCTCGCGACGCCGCCGTGCAGGAGACGGTCGACCGGGTCGAAGGCGCCTACGCCGACCTGCTCGACTCCCTGCCCCGCAGTCGGCCCAGCGCCGCGCACCGCCCGGACATCGAGGCCATCGGCTGGATGGTGGAGGAGCTGCGGGTGAGCCTGTTCGCCAACCGCCTCGGCACGGCCTACCCCGTCTCGGAGAAGCGCATCCTCAAGGCGATCGCGGCCATCGAGGTGTGACCCGAGCGTCCTGGTCAGTGCCGGCCCACCGGCATACCCCTGAGGTATGCCGGTGGGCCGGCTCGGCGTGCAGGCGCGGGAAGGCCCCCGGGAGACAACCGCGGGGGCCTTCCATCGTGCCTGCTTTCCTGCTTGCTTTCCTGCGTGCTTTCCGGCTTCCTTTCGGCCAGTGCGACCTCAGCCGACGGTCACGGGCTCCGCGCCGTCGTGGGCCAGCTCGCGGTGCTTCACGTTGAGGAAGGCGAAGGTGATCAGCGCGGCCACCGCCATCATGATCGCGGCCACGACGTACGCCTGGCTGGCCCCGTACGTCCACGCCTGGGTCTCGATCGCCTTCTTGGCCGCGGCCATCTGCTGTGCGCTCGGGCCGGGAGTGCCGGGCGGGACGCTCGCCTGGGCAGCAGCAACCAGCTCAGCTGCCTTGTTCTTGAGAGCGCTCACGAAGACGGTGCTGAGCGTGGCCAGACCCAGCGTGCCGCCGATCTGCTGCATCGTGTTGAGCACCGCGGAGGCCACGGAGGAGTCCTCGTGCTCCACGCCGTGCACGGCAGTCAGCGTCATCGGGACGAAGATGAGGCCCATGCCGAAGGCGAGGACGATGATCCAGGGCAGGAGGTCGGCGGCGTAGGTGCTGTCGACGCCGAGTCTCGAGAAGCCCCACATGCCGGTCATGGCCAGGACGCCACCTGTGCCCGCTGTCCACCGCGGGTCGACCCTCGACATGAGCGCCGATGCGACCTGCGCAGATGCGACGATGCCGAAGGAGAAGGGCAGAAACGCGAGGCCGGTCTTCATCGACGAGTACCCCAGGACGTTCTGGATGTACTGGCCGAGGAAGAAGAACATCGCGAACAGGGCGGCCCCCACGATGAGCATCACGAGGAACGCTGTCCCGCGGGTCCGGTTGGCGGGGATCCGCAGGGGCAGCAGCGGGTGCTTCGTGGTGCGCTCGATCACGACGAAGGCGAGCAGCAGCGCAACCCCGACGCCGAGGTAGGTCACGGTCCAGGTATCGGACCAGGAGGTCGTCGCCGCGTGGGTGAGCCCGTAGACCAGCGAGGCCAGGCCCGCCACGGACGTGGCCGCGCCGGGGATGTCGAGGCCACCCGTGCCGCCGTCGGACTCGGTGAGCACACGCGGTGCCATCGCAGCCACCACGATGCCGATGGGGACATTGATGAAGAAGTTCCAGCGCCAGTCGATCTCGGTCAGGGCACCACCGAGGATCAGGCCGATCGCGGCGCCGGCGCCGGACATCGCGGCGAACACCCCCATGGCCCGGTTGCGCTCCTTCCCAGCGGGGAAGGTCGTGGTGATCAGCGCCAGGGCATTCGGTGCGGCCAGCGCCCCGCCCAGGCCCTGCACAGCACGCGCGGCCAGCATCATGGTCTCGTTGGTGGCGAGGCCGCCAGCCAGGGACGCAAGTGCGAAGAGCACCACACCGCTGATGAACAGCCGGCGCCTGCCGTAGAGGTCGCCGAGGCGTCCGCCCAGGAGCAGGACGCCGCCGAACGCGAGCGTGTAGATGGTGACGACCCACTGCAGGTTCGCCTGGGAGAAGTGCAGGTCCGCCTGCAGGTGGGGCAGAGCGATGTTCACGATCGTCGCGTCCAGGACGATCATGAGCTGGGCCGCGCAGATCAGGATCAGGGCGAGCCCGAGCTTGCGGGGCGGTGCGTCGTGTGACGTGAAGTCATCCGCGGGTTCGCGGATCTCCTCAAGGGTGGTTGAGGACATGGGTTCCCCTCTCAAGGTGGTGACTGGGTGACTCAGGGCATGGGTGAATGAGGGCGTGGCGTACCCAAGTAGCGGGCACGTCGGATCGCGGGACGGCGGCGTCCCGAAACGGGCGGTGTGTGGTGCGGTGGTGGAGGAGAGCGCCTGGTCGTCGCCTAGTCGGCCACGGTGGCCGCGCAGGCTGGCAGGACGACGGAGTCCAGCAGCTGCGTGACGCGCTCCCTTCCGGGGCGTCGGCCGGTCATCAGCGCCTCGTGGAAGCACATGGCCGGCAGGATCATGAGCAGGGTGTCGAGGTCGGCGTCGTTGCCGATCTCACCGCGCTCCTGGGCATGGGCGAAAACCTGCCGTGTAGCCGCCATCTTGGGCGCGACGAAGCGCGCCTGGATCCCGCTCAGCAGCTCGGGATCGCGGTGGAGGATCGGCAGGAGGGAGCCCCAGGCGGCGACCAGCCGGTCGTCGACGAGGCCCCCATCGGCACAGGCCTGCGCCAGCAGGTCCTCCCGCAGCGACCCGGTGTGCGGGTCTTGCTCCGCGGGACAGCCGATGAGCAGGCCCACCGCGTCGATGACCAGGTCGCGCTTGTGGGGCCAGCGCCGGTAGAGCGTCGCCTTGGAGGCCTTGGCCTCGGCGGCGACCAAGTCGAAGGTGAGCCGGTCATAGCCCACCTCGCCCAGCACGTCCAGGGCCGCGCGCAGGATCTCCTCCTCGCGCTGTCCTTCGACGCGGGGCCGCGTCCGGACGGCGGCAGCTGCTTCGAGAGGTGACATCGCTGCCTCCTTCCGGGTCAGGGCCGGCTGCTGGGCCAACCTATCGGTCCCCCCGGCGGTCGGCCCGGAACCGGGCCGATCCTCCAGTGGACCGGGAAATCGATGAAACGAAACTGTTCCGTTTCATGTTCTACCACACTCTGACGGGAATGCAAGAACGAATTTCCGACTGGTTCGCCGACCAGCCCGCGCCGCCGGGTTGGCGACTGGGGTCGGCCCGAGCAGCCGGCGCCGTCGGTTGGCAGGGCTGTGTTTGCTGCGTTGCGGCCTTGCGGTGTTACGGCGTTGCCGCTTTGCGGCCTTGCAGCCGTGCTGACGCAGCCGCCGCGCTCGCCGGGTGATGCGCGGTCAGGACGTCATCACAGGGAGACTGGGGAGGCAGGTCCGGAATCAACTCGACGTCGGCTGGCGTTGACTAGGTGAATGGGCAGCAGGCACCTGCTGTGGCCACCCAGACCGACCGGTCCGACCGACCGCCGTCCAGACCCGGGCCGCTTGGCGGCCCCGCACGAAAGGCACCCTTGTGCTCAACCCATCCGAGCTCTACCGCTACGAATCCGATGGCCGCGCGCTGACGCGGCGATCGGGTAGCCCCGGGGGAGTGCTCATCGTGTCGCTCGGCGGGTTCATCGACGCGGGCCACACCCAGCGCCTCCTGACCGAGCACCTCCTGGCCTCCGGCGAGGCCACCGTGGTGGCGTCGTTCGACGTCGACCAGCTGATCGACTACCGCGGCCGCCGCCCCGCCATGGTGTTCGACGCGAACCGCTGGGCTTCGTACGACGACCCTGCCCTGCTGCTCTACCGCCTCGCCGACCGTGACAGCACGCCCTACTACCTCCTCGCCGGCAGCGAGCCCGACTACCAGTGGGAGCGGGTCATCGAGGCGATCCGCGAGATCATCGTCGACCTCGGCATCACGCTCACGGTCACGGCGCACGGCATCCCCATGGCCGTGCCGCACACCCGCCCGCTGGGCCTGAGCCGCCACGCGACCAACCCGCGGCTGCTGGGCGAGGACAACCCGCTGTTCGGCCGGGTGCAAGTTCCTGCCAGCCTCAGCGCCCTGCTCGAGCTGCGCCTCGGCGAGTCGGGTCACGATGCGATCGGCTTCGCCATCCACGTGCCGCATTACCTCTCCCAGGCGGAGTTCCCCGACGGTGCGGTGGCCGCCCTCAACGCCATCGTCGACCACACTGGCCTCAACCTGCCCAACGACGCGCTCGTCGCCGCGGCGGGGATCAACCGAGCGGAGATTGCTCGAGAGGTCAACGGGTCTGAGGAAGTGGCCCAGGTCGTCAACGCGCTGGAGCAGCAGTACGACCAGTTCGTCGAGGGGATGCAGCGGCCCAGCCTGCTCGCCACCGGTGTGAGCGAGATTCCCTCGGCAGAGGAGATCGGCGCCGAGTTCGAGGAGTTCCTGCGCACCGTGTCCGACGACGACAAGGACGCCGGCACCGACGACAGCAGCGGCTATCCACGGCGCTGAGCCGGCAACGCTGAGTCAGCAACACTCAGCCGCGAGCACTGAGCCGCCAGCACTGAGCCGCCAGCACTGAGCCGAGCCGGCCAGCACCGAGCCGGCCAGCACCGAGCCGAGCCGGCGGCGCTGAGGCACGCCACCCCGGCGTCAGCCCTTCGCGTCTGACCAGCGGGAGATGATGGACGCGTCCGCGACGAAGCGGACGGCGCTCGAGCCGCTCCACCGCCGGGCGCTGTCCTCGAGGGAGGAGACCACACGCGTCCGCACCTCCTCCGCGTGCTCCACCGGAGCATGGACCAGAAGCTCGTCGTGCAGGCACAGGACGATCTGCGCACCGAGGTCGGCCGTCATGGCACGCACCGTTGCCGCCCAGGCCTTGAACAGCTCGGCCGCAGCGCCCTGAATGACCGCGTTGCGGACGAACCGCCCGCGGGCAGCGTCCCTCGCCGCCAGGGTGCCATCGTCCCCTTCCGCAAGCACGCTTCCGCTGCGGATCAGCCGGCCCCCGAAGGTGCGCAGCGACCCGCGGGCCAGCCCCACGGCATACGCCCGGTCGAGAAAGCCCATGGCAACCGGGTAGGCGCGCTCCAGGCCCTTGAGGGCCTCCCCGGCGGCCCCGCTGCGCTGACCGTACATGGCGGCCAGGACGGCAACCTTGGCAACGGGCCGCTCCACCCCCAGCGCGGCGGCGACCGGGGCGTAGAGGTCGTCGGCCTGCGTGGCGGCCGCGAAGCGGGGGTCGCCGGACACCACCGCCAGCACCCGCGGCTCGATCTGGCCCAGGTCGGCCCGGACGAAGACGTGGTCTGGTTGTGCGGCAACGGCTGGTCGCAGGGCAGCCGGCAGGTTGTGCAGGCCGTTCTGGGCGGTCATGCGGCCCGCGCCGCCGTCACAGGCGGTCCAACCGCCACGGAGCCGGTCGTCGGGGCCAACGTGGGAGTCCAGCCAGCTGTATCCATAGGTCGTCGCGATCCGCTCGGCCTTTCGCCACAGCAGCAGCGCGTCCACGATCGGATGGGTCTCGCGGTAGGGCTCGAGCACCCACTTGCGGGTGTTGGGCACCACGATGCCGACGCCTGCCAGCAGCTGGCGCACCTGGGCGGGGTTACGCAGGTCGACGGCCGCCGCTGCGGCTGCATTCCCAGCCGCGTGCCGAAGCACCGCCTGGTCACGGTCACGCCGCACCTCCGCAGCCTCGCCCTCCGAGCGCGTGCGCGGGCCAGCGGCCTGTGCGATCAGCTGCTCAGCGCACACCCGGTCGATGGGGAGTCCGTCACGGGCGAGCTCCTCGCACAGCAGCGCTGCGGCGGACTCGGAGTGAGCCGTGGTCACCGCCCGCGGACCGGCCTCATTGAGGGCCGATCGTTGGAGCTCCGCGACGTCGTATGCCGTTCGCGCCCATCGCAGCAGCCGCCCGGGTGTGCGCTGCCAGTCCCCGCGCACGGCATCGGGGCGCAGGTGGCCGTCAGGACGCACCAGCTCGTCCTCAGGCAGTGCGGCGTCGGTGGTGGCAGCGACCTCGAACAGGTCGCCGGTCGGAGCGCCTGGAAGTGTCGTCTCATCGAGGCCACGCACTGCTGACCAGCAGCGGCCCGCGTCGGCGAGCCAGCCCCCGTAGGCGAGCCGGTGAGCCTCCGCGATGTCCCAGCACCGGGCCAGCGCCACGCCGGCGGCCACCAGGGGGCGGGCGCCCTCGGCTGCGGACCACCAGACCCAGCGGGTGCCGGCTGTCTCGAGTCGTCGGATGTGCGCCACGACCTCGGCCTCGCTCCCGGTCAAGGAGACGTGGGGGGCCCAGAGTGCTCCCAGACCGTGTCCGAAGGCGACGGCAACGTGCTCGGGGCTCACGCGAGCACGCTATCCGCGGGCACCGACGTCCAAGCGCCCCCCGAAGGGAGCCGCGCAAAAGCCGACCCAGAAGCAACCGCCGGAAGCGGTCGGCCGACAGCAACCGCCGGAAGCGGTCGGCCTACAGCAACCGCCGGAATCGGCGCCCGGAGGCAGCCCCCCAAAGCAACCGCCAGAAGCCCCTCCAGTTGCGGCCCGTCAGGCCGATGCGACGGCGACGCCGGACTTGAGCGCGGTCTGCCGCTTGATCCGGCTCAGCATCGCCACCATGCCGCGCAGGCGAAGCGGCGAGACGACCTCGGCGAGCGAGAAATGCAGGGGCGCGTCGTCCGGGGTGCCGAGGACCTCCTCGACGGTCAGCCCGTCGAGGCCCTCGTGCAGGATGCCCGCGAAGCCGCGTGTGGTCGGGGCCTCGGGCGGGGCCTGGAAGTGGAGGTTCACAATCCGCCGGCCGGGCTCGTCGGCGGGCTCGTCGCCCACCTCGACCAGGAGAAAGAGGGGTGACTGGCACTCGTGGACCTGTTCCAGCTTGCCGGGCTGACCGGCATACCTCTCCGGCAGTTCGGGCAGCTCGTCACTGAACTCCAGCAGCAGCTGGAGCCGCTCCTGCGGCGAGGCGCCGGCGAAGTCATCGGCGATCTCGGCCAGGCTGGGCGGCATCGCAGTCATGCCGTGAATCTCCTTACCACTCAATCGATCTCGAACGACGGGTCGCTCACCGCTCGATGGGAACGCGCACGGCGTTGCCCCACTCGGTCCACGAGCCGTCGTAGTTACGCACCTTGTCGAAACCCAGGAGGTAGGTGAGCACGAACCAGGTGTGGGACGACCGTTCACCGATGCGGCAGTAGGCGATGGTGTCGCCGTGCGGGTCGAGCCCCTGCTCCCGCTGGTAGATGTCCTCGAGGTCGTCACGCGACTTGAAGGTGCCGTCCTCGTTGGCCGCACGGGCCCATGGGACGCTCTTCGCGCCGGGAATGTGGCCGCCGCGCATGGCGCCCTCCTGCGGGTAGTCGGGCATGTGCAGGAGCTCGCCGGAGTACTCGCCGGGGGAGCGCACGTCGACGAGCGCGCCGCCCAGGTGGCCCATTACGTCGTCCTTGAACGCGCGGATCTCCTTGTCGACCCGCTCCACCACGGGGTATGCCGTGTGGCTGGCCTGCGGGACCTCGCGCGTCATCGCGCGTCCCTCGGCCGCCCACTTGGCGCGTCCGCCGTCGAGCAGTCGCACGTCCTCGTGCCCGAACAGCGTCATCACCCAGAGGGCGTAGGCCGCCCACCAGTTGTTCTTGTCGCCGTAGAGGACGACCGTCGTATCGCGGTCGATGCCGCGCGCGGACATCACGCGGGCGAACTGCTCGCCACCGACGTAGTCGCGGGTCAAGGGGTCGTTGAGGTCCTGGTGCCAGTCGAGCTTGAACGAACCTGGGATGTGGCCGGTGTCATAGAGCAGGACGTCCTCGTCGGACTCGAGGATCGCCACCCGCTTGCCCGCGCCAGCCGTGCCGGACTCGATCTGCCCAGCCAGCCACTCCGTCGTCACGAGCCGCTCCGGGTGGGCGTAGTGGGAGATGCGCTCGTCGCTGGGGTTGGTCATGCTCCCAACGATAGTGCGCGGTCCTGACGCAGCCCGTGGCAGGATGGGTGGTCCATTCATTCCGACGGCGGAAGGATCAGCGTGGGTCTCCTCGGCTTGGGCAACGACGACGCGGCGAAGACCGTGGACGCGGTCGAGCAGACCAAGGGGGCGCTGGCGATGGCGCGCGAGCAGAAGCCGGATTCCGGGCTGCTGGGCGGAGCCACCACCAGGATGATCGAGAACCTCCTCGACATCGGTATCGACGGGAAGGGTCCGTTCGACTCGGCCCAGAGGGTGGCAGACGTGGCTCGCGCCGAGCGGGCTGGCGCCGAGCAGGCGGTCGACGCGATCGTGCGCAGCCACCTCAAGCTGGGCGCTGCCGGCGGCTTCGTCACGAGCATGGGCGGCTTCATCACGATGCCGATCTCGCTGCCGGCGAACGTGCTGGAGTTCTACGTCCTGGCGACGCGCATGGTGGCGAGCATCGCCTCAGTCCGTGGCTATGACATCAAGCAGCCGGAGATCCGCTCGGCGATCCTGCTCACCCTGATCGACGCAGAGGCCGACGACCTGTTGCGCAAGGCCGGGGTCGTCACGACCGGACGACTCTCCAACCTCGCGGTCCAGCGGCTTCCAGGCCCCGTGCTGATGGTCGTCAACAAGGCGGTCGCCTTCCGGCTGCTCTCGACGGCCGGTCGCAAGACGTTCAGCCGCTTCGGCAAGGGGGTGCCAGTCGTGGGCGGTGTCGTGGGGGCCGGAATCGACACCTACCTCCTGAAGCGGATCGCCGACAGCGCGCGGCACGAGTTCCCGCCGCGCAACCGTAGGGCATAGGCGCCGGAAAATCGGTCAAGAGACCTTTCGAGGCGGGCTGTCCGGCCGCGTCCGCCGAGCGCAGGGGAGTGACGCTGCGCACCACGCCGCGCCCGGTTAGGGTCCTGGGAACGGGGAATCCCCTTGAGGCGAGACTCGTTAGAGGTCAGCAGACTGCCCGCGACTGCGGGTGTGACAGGAGGATGATTCCATGGCGCTCTATCGACGGATACCCGTCATCAGGAACTTCGCCACGGCGCTGCGGATCGCTACCAGGCCCGGCTCGCCCTCCTTCATGGAACGCCTCTCCGCCGTTCCGCGCATGGTCAGGGCAACCCGCTCCGGCGAGTACACAGGGATCAGCCTCGGGCGCCTTGCGCTACTCGCTGCGGCTGTCGGATACGTGGTCTCGCCGATCGACCTCATGCCTGAGGGCCTCCTCCTGGTCTTCGGGCTGGCCGACGACGCCATGGTGGTGAGCTGGATCGCAGCGACCCTGGTGCGCGAGACCGAGTCATTCCTGGAGTGGGAGCGCGGCGTCGGTCCGGCGCAGGCCTGGGGCGCCAAGGATGCGGCGGGCGCCTGGGGCGCCGCAGGGGCAGTCGGCGCCTCAGGGCGCGCAGGCGCCACAGGGGGCGCGGGTCCAACGGGCGCTACGGGGGCTGCAGGAGCCTGGGAGACCGATAGGGCGGCGGGGCCCTGGGACGCCACCCGGAGCGGCGCCCCGCACGCTGGCCGAGGCGAACGGCCGGGCAGCTCCGGCTCCACGGTTCGGGGCCGCGTCGTCGACTGAGAGTTCCCCCCTGGGGCCCGACTCTCGCACGCCTCCCGCACTCTCCACCCGCACTCTCCACAGGGCGGCGGTTGCGGGACCACAATGGCCCCGCTGTCCACAGGGCCGCAATGCGCGGTATCGCTGTCCGTCGCCTCGCAGCAGGCTCGCCTCATGACCACAATCTCGCTG
Organism: Dermatophilaceae bacterium; assembly: GCA_035691065.1. Lineage (GTDB taxonomy): Bacteria > Actinomycetota > Actinomycetes > Actinomycetales > Dermatophilaceae > DASSJT01. The sequence goes on along the minus strand of DASSJT010000157.1, from coordinate 48,321 downwards.
CGCGGGCCAGGTGATCTCCTCGCCACCCTGCCGTTCCATCTCGGATACCACCCGGAGGACGCCCTGGTGGTTGTTGCCATGGAGGGCAACACGCTGGCATTCGTCCAGAGGCTCGACCTGCCTGAGGCCAAGGACGTGCAAGATGCCGTCGGTGTGCTCATGTCGCCCTTGCTCAGGCATCGCCCCGACGGTGTCTTCCTGCTGGGATACGAAGCAGTGGAGGACGCGTCAAGCCTGGCCCTGCGTGTGCTTCGGGAGTCCTGCCAGGACGCCGGGATCCATGTGCTCGACGTCCTGGTCGTGCGCGGCGGCAGGTGGTTCGCACCGCTGTGCGTCGACGGCTGCTGTCCGCCTGAGGGGGCGCACCTGCCCGCCCCCCACGAGGTCCCGGCGGTGGCCGAGTTCGTCGGGATGGAGCGAACTGCCCTGCCGAGCCGTCGGGCGCTCGATGAGCTACTTGCGCCCGATCCGGAGCTCCAGGCCGCCGTGGCCAGGGAGTGCCGCCGCCTGGCACCGGAGTCGCATCGTCCGCAGGGGTCGCATCGTCCCCCAACGAAACGGGGAAAGTCGACTCGGGCGTCGGCTGCCGATCGTGCAGCCGGGCGGGCCGGGCAGACACGGGAGGCGGCTCTGGATATCCAGACACTGGAGGCGGCGCTGAGCCTCTGGGCGATGGTTTGCGACGTCGGTGCACGGAGGCCGCCGCTGGAGGGGCTCTCCAACGAGGAGCTTGCCCGACTGGCGATGTCGATGCGCGACGTCAACTTCCGTGATGCCCTGATCGCCTGGACCTGCCCAGGATCCCTGCCGCTGACGATGGTCCCCGACAAGCTGGCGCGCGTCATGGAGCGCACACTCCCCTCACCCGCTTGGAGTCGGCGAGGCACCGGGACTTCGGAAGGCCCGTCCAGGCCGGCCAAAGGGTCGGAGGTCTACGTGGCCGGCCAGCGCTTTGAGTCCCGCCTGCGGTGGCTCTGCCGCGCCGTACCTGAGCCAGACCTTCCCGCCATACTCACCCTGCTCGCCAATTTCTGCTGGTGGCGCGGGGAGGGCGCCGCTGCGCGTGTGGCCCTTGATCGCGCTGTGGCCATCGACCCTGACTACCGGCTGGCCCGACTGCTCATGCGCATGCTCGACCTCGCGGTAAGACCGGGCGAAGCGAGCCAGGGGGCAACTGCATGAGGCGTGCTCTTTGACGATCCGGACGACGGCCCGGACTGCGGTCCGGACTGCGGTCCGGACTGCGGACGAACGGCGTGGTCGGGGGAGCACCACCGTATAGTTTCTGGGCAGGTCATGAGCTCCAGCGCCAAGCCCCGGCTCGCTGGGCGGCAACCCTCCTCGCGGTGGGGTGCCCCGGGTGATGACCCGGCCGTCGCCACGTGGCAGGCGGCAAGCGCGAGCAACCAGGAGCCGATGTGATGACGGTCACGACGGGGAGTCATCCCACCAGCGGGGCGTGGCGAGAAGGCTCCGATCCGGGACATCGCAGGTTCGCCGAGGTCGGTCCCCTCCGCCTCGAGGCTGGCGGACGCCTCTCAGCCGTCACCGTGGCGTACGAGACCTGGGGCACCCTCAACGCCGCTGCCAACAACGCCATCCTGGTTGAGCACGCCCTCACCGGGGACAGCCACGTGTCCGGCCCGGCGTCCCCGGCGCATCCCACCCCCGGATGGTGGGACGGCCTCATTGGCCCGGGCCGGCCGCTCGACACTGACCGCCACTTCGTTGTGGCCGCCAACGTCCTCGGCGGCTGTCAGGGGACGACCGGACCCTCGTCGCTCGGACCGAGTGGCCGCCAGTGGGGGAGCGCCTTCCCGTTCGTCACGGTCCGCGACCAGGTCGAGGTCGAGTTCCGGCTCACCGAGCTTCTCGGAATCCGCCAGTGGCGGGCCGTGATCGGGGGGTCCATGGGGGGCATGCGCTCACTTGAGTGGGCGGTGACCCACCCCGACCGGGTGCGTACCGCCTTCGTCCTGGCTTCGACGGCATACGCCACCGCGGAGCAGATCGCGTGGTGCCAGCCCCAGTTACTGGCCATTCGCAACGATCCCCACTTCAACGGCGGCAACTACTACGACAAGGCAGTCGGGCCGGATGAGGGGTTGGGCATCGCCCGCCGCATCGCCCACGTCACCTACCGCAGCGAGCCGGAGCTGCACACCCGGTTCGGCCGCCGCGAGCAGGACTCACTACGCCGGCTTGGTGGTGGAGGGCGGTTTGCTGTGGAGAGCTACCTGGACCACCACGCAGGCAAGATCGCCGGGCGGTTCGACGCCAACTCCTACCTCACCCTCACGGAGGCGATGAACTCCCACGACATCGGTCGCGGTCGCGGGGGGATCGAAGCTGCCCTTGCTGCGTTCGAGGGCGATCTCGTGGTCGCGTCGGTGGACTCCGACCGGCTCTACCCTCCCCGGCTCTCGGAGGAGATCGTCGAGGCCGCCAGCGGGCCGGCGAGTCTCACCACCATCACCTCGGCTCACGGCCATGACGGTTTCCTCATCGAGATCGACCAGATCAGCCGGCTGGTGCGAAACACCCTGTCCCCCCACTGATCTGCGCATGGCTTTTCCGGTAGCGTCGGCAGCGGTCGGCCGGGCTGCACCCGCACGAGGCGAGCACGTCGGCGCGATCATGGACAAGGAGGTTTCAGTGGCGATTGTCGTGGGCTACGTCCCAACCAAGGAGGGCCGCGCGGCGCTCCGTCGGGCAGCGGACGAGTGCCTCCTGCGCAAGACCAACCTCGTGGTCATCAACTCCCACCGCGGGGGGAAGGACTTCGACCAGGCCGAGGCCGACTCCTTCGAGAAGGAGCTGGTCAAGGTGCAGTCCGAGCTCGACTCCGTGGGTATCGATCACGAAGTGCGGCAGCTCATCCGTGGGAACGAACCGGCCGAAGACCTGATCGCCGTCGCGGACGAGGTCAAGGCAGAGTTCATCGTCATCGGCCTGCGTCGGCGCACGCCCGTGGGCAAGCTCATCCTGGGTTCCAACGCCCAGAGGATCCTGCTCGACGCGTCCTGCCCGGTGATGGCGGTCAAAGCCGAAAGCTGACCCGCAGGCCTCACCGCTCCGATAGTGTCGCCGGGTTCGCTACGACCATCGAGTATGTTGTCCGCTCGCCCTGCCATACCGGCGCCAGCGCTTCAGGATGCGAGCCTCACGTGAAATTCGCTCGGGCATGGCGGGCGGGCGCGCTGGTGGCTGGAAATACGCGCACTCCGCTCTGCGTTTTATAATGTCTGGACGAGGTCGGCCGGCGGAGGAGTCCAGGGCCGGGCCCGCACCGGAAAACCCCTCAAGCACCACACGTCGGCGCGCCCGCGCGCGCTGCTGATGCGCCCTTGCAGCGCCCCGCGACGAAAGGTAGTACGTGTCGCCAGTGTCCAAGTCGCCTGCTCCCCAGTCTTCCCGTTCGCTTCCTGCCGAGTTCTCCCACCCTGCGCTGCAGGAGCTGGTGCGGAAAGGCAGCACGTCGGGCTCAGTGACGGGCCAGGCCCTCGGCCAGGCCCTCGAGGCCGCGGGCGTCGCGCCCGCCCGATGGAAGGCCGTCCTGAGGGCCATCGGCGACCAGGGAATCGAGGTGACCGTCGACGACCCGTCTGGGCGTGCCGTCGCCGCGTCGGCGGATACGCGGGCGAAGACCACCGCGACGGTCAAGTCGCCCGCCAAGAAGCCCGCTGCGAAGGCCACGGCGACGAAGGCTGCCTCAACCTCCCGGCCGAGCACTCAGTCGAGCACTCAGTCGAGCGCTCAGCCCAACACCGAGCCCAACTCTGGGTCGAGCGGTGCATCGAGCGCGGCGAAGACCAGTGGGGTCGCCCCCAAGAAGTCGGCGGCCACGAGCTCAGCCTCAGGCGGCACCACCGCCAAGGCCGGCGAACCGGCCAAGGTCGAAGCCTCGGCCAAGGCACCCGCGAAGAAGGCCGCCGCCAAGAAGGCAACCACCCCGCGCGCTGCGGCGGCCGCAGCGGCCCCGGCTGAGCCAGCCACCGCTTCCGAGCCGGCCAAGAAGGCGGCCCCCGCGAAGAAGACCACGGCCAAGAAGGTCGCCGCCTCTGACGCCGACAGCCCTGACGAGGCCGATTCGGAGGAGGTCGACGAGCTGGAGGATGTCGACGTCGACGAGGCCGAGCTCAAGGAGGTCGAGCTCGTGGTCGAAGCCGACGAGGACGACGAAACTGCCGTCCGGGGGGAGGGCGAGGAATCCGAGAGCGCCGGGTTCGTGCTGCGGGACGACGACGAGGACGACGCGCCGGTCCAGCAGGTCGTCACGGCCGGAGCAACAGCTGACCCGGTCAAGGACTACCTCAAGCAGATCGGCAAGGTCGCCCTGCTCAACGCCGAGCAGGAGGTCGAGCTCGCCAAGCGCATCGAGGCCGGGCTCTTTGCGGAGGAGCGGCTGAACTCCGGCGAGAAGATGGACATGAAGCTCAAGCGCGAGCTGTGGTGGATCGCTCAGGACGGCAAGAAGGCGAAGAACCACCTGCTCGAGGCCAACCTGCGGCTCGTCGTCTCCTTGGCGAAGCGCTACACCGGCCGCGGCATGCTCTTTCTCGACCTGATCCAGGAGGGGAACCTCGGCCTGATTCGCGCGGTGGAGAAGTTCGACTACACCAAGGGCTACAAGTTCTCCACCTACGCAACCTGGTGGATTCGGCAGGCCATCACCCGCGCGATGGCCGACCAGGCCCGCACCATCCGCATCCCCGTGCACATGGTCGAGGTCATCAACAAGCTGGCCCGCGTGCAGCGCCAGATGCTTCAGGACCTGGGTCGCGAGCCGACGCCGGAGGAGCTGGCCAGAGAGCTGGACATGACGCCGGAGAAGGTCGTCGAGGTCCAGAAGTACGGCCGTGAGCCGATCTCGCTGCACACGCCGCTGGGGGAGGACGGCGACTCCGAGTTCGGTGACCTCATCGAGGACTCCGAGGCGGTCGTGCCCGCCGACGCCGTGAGCTTCACCCTCCTGCAGGAGCAGCTCCACTCGGTCCTCGACACCCTGTCAGAGCGCGAGGCAGGCGTGGTGTCGATGCGGTTCGGCCTCACCGACGGGCAGCCGAAGACGCTCGACGAGATCGGCAAGGTCTATGGCGTGACCCGCGAGCGGATCCGCCAGATCGAGTCCAAGACGATGAGCAAGCTGCGCCATCCGTCGCGCTCCCAGGTCCTGCGGGACTATCTGGACTGACGCTCCACCGTCGACACCGGCATTCCGCAGGTCATAGCCTGTTGGAGGCCTTGCGGTGCGGGCCGATTGCAGGAGACGGCAGACCGTCAGGAGCTACACCGAAGGCGTCGAGCAGTACCACGCCTGGTGCCTGGGTCCAGCAGGCCGACCTGCTGGACCGGAGCAGCGTGCGCGGCTCGGTGAGCACGATCCTCGACGCGGCCCGCCCCGACAAAATCACGTCGAGTTCGACTAGAACCCCTGACCCCCGGTCAACGTGCCTTGCATGAGGCAGTCACATGGGACGGGCGTCAGCCTCAGCCGCGCGAGCACCGAGACGGTCCGGGCTGGCCGCGAATCCGTCGCCTTGTCTCGCCATCCCCACTTGGCGACCGTGGCTGGACGATGCCGCCGAGCCATTGAGGCGCGACGCCGGTTTAGCCCGTTGGCGGGCGGGTAGTTGATGGTCCAAGCGCCCCCGGCTACGTGCTCCTTGCAACCTTTCCGTAGCACGGGGGCGCGCTCACATGGTTACCGTCATGACAGCGCGCCCAGGAGGGGGTCCGGGCGGGCGCTGTGCAGGAGACGGAGGGCGACGGTTGCTCCGTCAGACCGGCTGCCGTGACAGACCGCCAGGTTATTCGCGGAACAGGCTGCCTCGGGTGGGCCAGCAACCGACATACCGGGCGTGTCGCTCACCAGACGCGGGGACTCCTGACACAGACCGGCGTTCGCTGGCGGTCCAGCATCGCCCAGGGCAGCATGGCCACAGGGGAGGCGCGCCAGTCCCCTTCCCACCCCACCGAGGCGTCGAAAGTCTGGCACCGGGCGTTCACGATGTGCCAACGGACGGCCAGGGCTCCGGCGGATATGAGCAGGCACACCACCCACATCGCAACGGTGACGCGGCGGGCCGTCGGAGCCGGGCGCGTCTGGGTCATGGCCATGGTTCGTCCTTTGGCTGGTTGCCCTGAATCGGGGAGAGCCGCCCCCGTCAACGGCACAGAGGGTGCAGGACGGGGGGCGCGGGTCGGCCACGATGGCCGAGGACACCACCTGACGGGGCGCTGTGTTCTGGCCTCCATCCGCGCCGCGATCGGCGGCGCTGAACGGGCCACGGGGAATGGCCTGCGGGTTCGCAGTCCGAGACCCGGCCCGCGCCTCATCACGCGCGAGCCGCGGGCCTATGTCTAGCGTTCTGGCGGGCAGGTGGTCAAGGGTCGATCCTCAGCCAACGTACGACGTGACGGCGCCCGCCCTTGCAGGGGATAGGGCGGGCGCCGGGGGTGTCAGGCGGGCGACGTTACTCCTCTCGGCCGCTGTACGTGAAGGTCCCGCGCAGCAAGTCGGCCACCTGAATGCCGGGCACGTCGGCGATGACTCCCATTCTCCACGTTTGCGCAGGTCAGGACCACAGCACTCAGCCGTCCCCAGTGCGCGACCACCTGGGTGGCCGTGCGCCCTCGGGGACGCTCTGGATCACGACTGGGGAGCTCGCCGGCCACTACGTCATCCTCAGCGATGGGCACTACCTCATGGAGGGCTACCAGGAGGCGCCACCGGCTTCGTACGACGGGCTCGAGCCGCTCGACTCACGCACCTGGGGGACCAAGACCGGCTTCGTGGGACAGGCCATCACGTGCGACTTCGTGTCGAGGTGGGGTGAGAAAGGCGCGGATGGCACCTTCTCCGTCGTGGGACCGATCACGATCGCGCGGACCGGAAACTAGTTGCCGCCGCCGCGCGGGTCTCGCGCCAGTCCAGTGCGGCAACTTAGTGGGAGCTCAGCGCACGGCGCCCGATCCCGTGTCGGGCGCCGCCGCATCACCGATGACACGGCGGTGCAGCTCGGTCGTCAGCAGGTGGATCTGGCGCGTGAGCTCGGTGTTCGTCTTGAGCTCCAGCTCTGACTCGACGAAGTCGTGCTGCGCCTTGGCCGCCGCGAACGCCGCCTGCCGGTTCTGGCCGATCATGACGAAGGTCGACAGGAAGATCGCCTCCAGCGAGACGATCAGCGTCAGGGTGGGCCACGGGCTGCGCTCGAACACCAGCATCCACAGACCGAAGAGGACGGCGTGGATGTACACGAAGGTCATCGAGCCCGCGAACGCTGTGATCCGGTCCGCCGCGCGCAACTGTGCGTTCGCGGCCCGCCGCTCCATCTCGGCGACGATCGCTGGGTGCTGCTGAGTGGCTGTGCCGCTGCTCATGCCGAGAGCTCCTTCGTTCGCTGGATGTCGTCCGTCTCCGAGTCCGATCCCCTGGGATCGACTGCGGGTCGACCTCAGGTCAGGCTTCGGTCCCCACAGTGTTGCTGACGTATGCCGGCCGGCTGCGGACGGCCTGCGGCGGCACGACTGCCGCGGGATCGAGCCGGCTGGCGTGACGCCGTGGCCGCAGAATGCGTCAGCCGGCGAGAGCCACCCCGAGGACCACTGCCAACAACGCAGTGACGCCCGAAATCGCACCCCAGACGGCAAGAGCTGTCCTGCCTTGTGCTCGGGCGTGGAGGAATGCGGCACCACCCGAGAGGGCTACCACCACGACCTTCACTGCGAGGGTGGTCCCGTATCCCCGCTCATGCTTCTCGCCGGACTCAGCGACGATGTTCCAGACCCCCGTGAGCACCAGGACTCCGAAGGCCGGCCAAGCGACCTGGTTGAAGCGGCGGGCAGCAGCTCGCGGCGCCTCGCCACTGATCCGCCGAAGGGTCGGAACGAGGACCGCGAGCGTGATCTGCCCACCGACCCACACGGTGGCAGCGAGCACGTGCAGGAACAGCCTCACCGTGTCGAGAGTGAAGGGCAGCATCATGTGGTGTCCCGCACGGGCGGCGCGAGCCGGATCCCGGGCTCAGTGGCGTCGCACGAGCCGGGCGCGCACCCAGGCGACTCCGCGCGCGGGAGCCGAGCTGACGGCATACCAGCCGTCGCGCCACTGGACCACGCCCTCCTGCGGCAGCCAGGTCGCGCGCAGGCGGTCCTTGCGCCGGCGCGATGTGCTCACCGCCTGCACGACGGCCCGCGAGTCGGGCCCGATGTCGGGGAGCGGATCGCCCGGCGGTGCGTACCGCGAGCGCTCCAGCGTGGCGACCACCCGACCGAGGGCCTCGGCGTCCTCGCCGGTGAGGTAGCCCTCGTGCCGCAGGTACTGACCGGCCTGCCGCGGGGTGCTGCCCACGGGCGGGCTCACCCCCAGGTCCGCGATGCGGCGGACCATCGACTGCCACTCCACCTCGACCCGCTCGGCGGAGTCGGCAGCCTCCATGAGTGCCCTGCGGTGGCGGGCCCGCGCTGCCGCAGGAACGGACAGCCCGCCCAGCACCGCGAGGACCAGCGTGATGAGCAGCCAGGTGGTCCACGGGAGGGACTTCAGCGCAACGAGTGCCTGTGTGAACGGGTTGCCGGTCGTGGCGCCCTGGACGTCGGACGTCGCCCCTGGGTCGTTGCGGCCCTCGGGCCCGGTGCGCGTTGGTGCCGACGTCGCGCCTGTGCTGAGGGTGGGCGCCGTCGTGGTGATCGTCTCGGTCTGGCGCTGTGAGTAGACCGGGACAACGGGGGCGCGGGCGGCGGGGGTGGCCTCGAAGGCAAGCCACCCGGCACCCTCGAAGTAGAGCTCGGGCCACGCGTGGGCGTCGGCCTCCCGCACGGTGTAGGTGCCGCGGTCGACGGTGCCCGGCAGGAAACCGATCGCCATGCGCGCCGGGATGCCGAGGGACCGGGCCATCATCACCATGGCAGTGGCGAACTGCACACAGTAGCCCTGTTTGGTGGCGAGGAACTGCGAGATCGGGTCCTGCCCCACCCGTCGACCGCCCACCTCGGACACGCGGTCGGCCAAGGTCAGGCTGTAGCTGAAGTCGGTACCGCGCAGGTAGGCCTGGATCCGCCGGGCGGCCTCGATCCGCGATGCCCCCGCCGGCACGAGGGACTTGACGAGGTCGTCGACGACCTTTGCGGACGCCGGGTCGACCTCGAGCTCCTCGCGGAACTCCACCTCGGAAGCAGGGGCAGCGAGCGGCTGGTTGAGGACTGTCGCCGCCGGGTTCTGGTGGAGGTAGGTCACCTCATAGGAGTCGACCTTGATGCCGATGCGCGGGCTGAGGTTGGAGTTGACGCCCCAGGGCGCCCCGTCGACGTCCGCCGAGCGGATCGGGTAGGGCGCAGCCAGCTGCGGCGGTCGGACCCGGTTGTCGGCCACCCGGATGCGCTCCTGCCTTGCACTGCCCACGACGTAGCCTGCTGGCTCGGGGACGCGGGGATGGGTGCTCAGCTCGGTGCGCATCCTCCGGGTGCGCCACTCGCCGTCGGCGAAGTTGGTCACCACCTCTACTCGCAGGGGCTGGGGGATGGCGTCGCTGGTGGTGTACCTCAGGACCGGGCGCTCCGACCGCGACGCGAGGTTGTCCTTGATGTCGAGCGTGCTGTCGAGCCGGAAGGCGTCGCCCGAGAACCCCGACCCCTGCTCCGACTGTCCGAGGCCTTCGGCGAGGAAGTGGGTGGGCATGTGAGGAAGGATCATCGGCATGATCACGGCCAGCACCAGACCCGCTGCGCCCAGGAGCCGGCCCGTGCTCGCGAACGCGAGGGTCCCGTCGGCGTCGCCGGACCTGCCGCTGGACATGAGGGGTGTCGATGTTCCCCAGCGGCGCAGTAGGCCGACCCCTTGTCGGCCCACCATCACCAGCCACAGGGCGGCCGGGAGGACGAAGTAGCGCAGGGAGAGCGCCTCGCCGGTGTTTGCGGCGGAGATGAGGTATGCCGTGAGCAGCGGCAGGCCGGCCAGTGCCGGCGAGTGGCGGGTCACCGCCAGGTAGTCCACAGCGATCGCGAAAAGTGCCACCACCAGCGCGATCCCGACGATGACCCCGCGGTTGGTGGGCGCCGGCGCGGAGAACGACTGGATGGTGAGCCGGGCCTGGTAGAGCAGGTTGTTGAACGCCAGGACGGTGTCGAGGCCGGGCAGGCCGTGCCAGAGGTGGCCGCGCCCGAACATCCACGATGCTCCGAGGACCGTGGCGCCGACCTGGAAGGCCCCGACCGTGGCCCCACGGTTGAAAACGAGGCGGCCTGCCATGCCGGAGAGGGCGACGACGCCCACCATGACCAGCATGGGCCGCACCCAGTCTGCGGGTGCGAACAGGGTGAGGATCGGCCAGGTGACCGACACCATCGCCAGTGCGGCGAGCAGGGTGTCGCTCGTCCGGGCCCGGCTCACCGCACACCCGCCGGCGTCGAGCTGGAGGACAGGGAGCCCCACACCGTCGCGACTGACCGTCCCGCCGGGACGCCCAGGGCTGACCAACCGGCATTGTGCAACACCTCGGCCGCCGCCTGCGTGATCTCCGAGACGTCGTTGCGCGGGCCGCGCCCGCCGTTGAAGGTGTCGGTGTCGAGGATCATCGCCAGGCCAACGCCTCCCGGCTGGCGCAGGGCGGCCACCTGTCGCGCCTGGTCGCCGGTGAGGCCCGCAAGGATGGCCACGACGAGCCCGCCGGCGCCGGTGACCGGGTGGGCGCTGTGGAGCACCTCGCTGAGGTCCTGGTCGCGCCCGGTCTGGGCCACGGCGAGGACGTCGAGCATCTGCTCGTACTCCAGAGGTGCCGCCACCTGGGAGTCCTCGACGGTCTCCGCGGTGGCGAGGTGCACGGCATACCTCTGGTGGATGAGGTGCGCAGAGATCGACGCGGCGGCAGTCACGGCCCACTCGAACGAGCTCGCGCTGCCAGAGCCCCGGTGCGCGCTGGCGCGCGAGTCCAGCAGGATGACGGCCCGGCGGCGCGCAGGCCGGTCCTCCTGGCGGACCATGAGGTCGCCGGTGCGGGCCGTGGCCGGCCAATGGATGCGGCGCAGGTCGTCACCGTCGCGGTACTCGCGGACGGACACGTCGTCTTCACCATGGAGCGCGACCATGTGGGGGATCGCACCCTCGGCGCCGATGCCGTTGCCCGGCGGACGGCCCGATCCGAGCGGCTCGATGCGCGGCAGGACGATCAGCTCGCCGCTCCCGCTGACTGCGCCGACCCGCGAGGTCAGGCCGAACGGGTCGCGCAGCCGGACGCCGAGCGGCCCGAGCCGGTGTCGGCCCCGGATGTGAGAGCGCACGGTGTAGGTGACGCTGCAGCGCTCGCCCGCCCGGAGCGGCGGGACCACGAAGCGCGGGCGGTCGCCGAGCGCGTAGTCGAGCTGCTCCTCGGCCATGAGCAATGGGGTCTTGGTCGGTGCGCGGTTCTCGATCCCGACCGTGACGATGGCCGGCTCGTCGATGGCGACCCGGCTGGGCCTGGGGGAGCGCTCGAGGGCCAGCCGCAGCGAGTGCCGCCGCATCAGCAGGCCGGAGACCACCGGCAGCGACACGAGCAGAACACCGCAACGGGTCAGGTCGGAGAAGCCCAGCACCATTCCGGACAGGGCGAGGGTCGCCCCCGCGGCCACGAAGGACCGACCGCGGGTGGTGAGGACGTCGCGCAGCCTGCGCATCGTCGCCTCAGCGGCCCGGCGCGGGCACCATGACCCGCCGCATGAGGTCCTCGAGGATCGAGGCGGACGTCCGCCGGGCCAGGTGTGCCTCTCCGGTCAGGATGAGCCGGTGGGCGAGCACGGGCACGACCATCGTCTGGACGTCGTCGGGAAGGACGTGGTCGCGGCCGGCCAGTGCAGCATGTCCGCGGGCCGCCCGCAGGAGGTGCAGTGTCGCGCGGGGCGAGGCGCCCAGGCGCAGCGCCGGGCTCTGCCGGGTCGCCGTGGCCAGGTCGACGACGTACTGGCGGATGGCAGGGCTGGTGAACGTGCTCCGCACGGCGGCGATCATGCGGCCGACCGTCGCTGCGTCGGTGACGGGCTGGAGCTCGTCGAGCGGCGAGCGCTGGCCGTGTGAGTCGAGCATGTCGACCTCGCTGCGCACTGACGGGTACCCGATGGAGATCCGGGCCATGAAGCGGTCCCGCTGGGCCTCCGGCAGTGGGTAGGTGCCCTCCATCTCGATCGGGTTCTGGGTCGCCATGACGATGAACGGGTGGGGCAGCTCGTAGGTCTGCCCGTCGACCGTCACGTGGCCCTCTTCCATGGACTCCAGCAGGGCCGACTGGGTCTTGGGCGAGGCCCGGTTGATCTCGTCGCCGACGACCACGTTGGCGAAGATCGCACCCGGCCGGAACTCGAAGTCGCGCACGTCCTGGTTGAAGACGCTGACCCCGGTGATGTCGCTCGGCAGCAGGTCGGGGGTGAACTGCACCCTGCGGACCGAGCAGTCGATCGAGCGGGCCAGGGTCTTGGCCAGCATGGTCTTGCCGACACCTGGGACGTCCTCGATGAGGAGGTGTCCCTCGGCCAGCAGCACGGTGATGGCGGTGCGCACGACGTCCGGCTTGCCCTCGATGACACTGTTCATCGCTCGCGCCAGGGCGGTGCTGACCTGCCCCACGAGCTCGAGGTTGCGCCGCGACTCGGCGTCGCTCAGGGGTGCGCTGGACCGCGGTTTGGCGGACCCTCCCGACTCTGCCTCCTGGTCCGCGTCCACTCGTCTTCCCTCCGATGTGCTCGTCATTGAGCTACCTCCCACTCCGGCCTGGTGGTTCGATTTTCCCCCACTTCGCTCCGCCGCCGACAGCCCCGGTGTCGAACCTGTGACCTGCGACATGCGGTCTGCCGCGTTTCTGGCGGGAAATCGACGCCTGCGTGTCGCTCTTTCCCGCATTTCTTGTGCACCGACGCGCCGCCGACGGCGCTGCCGGGAAGTTGCCCTCCACACCCCTCCACGAGGAGTGACCTGCAAGAACGCCGGCAGCGGGCGCCCTTTCAGTGCATACTTTCGGTGTGGGTGGGGCAAAGTGGAGTAAGGTGGGGCTCCACGGAGCGCAGCAGTGGACCGCGAGAGGACCTCGGGAGGTGAGCCGCACGTGTTCTTGGGCACGCACAACCCGCGCCTGGACGACAAGGGCCGGCTCTTCCTGCCCGCCAAGTTCCGGGACCGGCTTGCCAGTGGCCTGGTCGTCACGCGCGGCCAAGAACGGTGTCTCTACGTCTTCCCGATGGATGAGTTCATGAAGGTGGCCGAGCAGATGCGTGAGGCACCCACGACCAGCCGAGCGGCTCGCGACTACATGCGGGTGTTCCTCTCGGGGGCCTCCGACGAGGTTCCCGACAAGCAGGGCCGGGTGACCATCCCCGCCAACCTGCGCACCTATGCGGGGCTCGAGCGGGACTGCACCGTCATCGGCGCCGGAGCCCGGGTCGAGGTGTGGGACTCAGCCGCGTGGACCTCCTACCTGGAGAGCACCGAGCAGGCCTACGCCGACCAGGCCGAGGAGGTGATCCCCGGACTGCTCTAGCAGCGCCATCGCCACCGACTCCATCCCAACGACTGCCGCGACATGGTGGCCCCGACCAGGCCGCGGCCCAGCACTTCCAGAGCACCAACGGCACAACCCCGGCAACTGACCCACCTGGTGCCAGGTCTCCAGCCGCTCGCCACCCGGCGCGACTTCCCCCGCGTCGGGCGCAGGGCGGATGGGGACCTGACACCAGGACCTCCAGCCGCCGATCGCACGGACCGCACCCAGCGCATTCGCAAACGACAGACAGCGATACGACACCGCCCGCCAGACGCAGCCCGCACCAACGGATCGGAAAGACGCTCATGAGCACTCGGGGAACGGCCGCTGACCGCCACGTGCCGGTCATGCGCGAGCGTGTCGTCGAGCTGCTCTCGCCCGCCCTGCAACAGCCTGGTGCGGTCTACGCCGACGCCACCCTGGGCATGGGCGGCCACATGGAAGCCCTCCTGCGGGCCTGCCCCCTGGCGCGAGGGCTCGGCATCGACCGGGACCGCGAGGCGCTCGCCCTGGCCGAGGGGCGCCTAAGCCCGTTCGCCGACCGGCTCACGCTGGCCCACGCGGTCTACGACGAGCTGCCCACGGTCCTTGCGCAGGCAGGTGTCGGGGAGACCTCGGCCGTCCTGTTCGACCTCGGCGTGTCCTCCCTCCAGCTCGACGAGGCCGAGCGCGGCTTCGCCTATGCGCACGACGCACCGCTGGACATGCGCATGGACCAGGGGTCGGGCCCCACCGCGGCTGACATCCTCAACACCTATGACGCCGCAGACCTGGAGCGGGTCCTGCGGCGGTACGGCGAGGAGCGCTTCGCCCGGAAGGTGGCCGCGGCCATCGTCCGGGAGCGGGCCGCTGCCCCATTCACCACATCCGGCCGGCTGGTCGAGCTGCTGCGGCGGGTGATCCCTGCGGCTTCCCAGAGAAGCGGCGGCCACCCCGCCAAGCGCACTTTCCAGGCCCTGCGGATCGAGGTCAACGCCGAGCTGCGCGCCTGGGAGTCGGCGCTGCCCGCCGCGGTCGAATCACTGCGCGTAGGCGGTCGCATCGCGGTGCTCAGCTACCACTCGCTGGAGGACCGCATCACCAAGCGGGTCTTCGCCGCCGGTGCTCGCAGCAGCGCACCCGAGGGGCTACCGGTCGAGCTACCCGAGCACACGGCATACCTCCGCCTGCTCACCCGCGGGGCAGAGGAGCCCACCCCGGAGGAGAAGGCCGCCAACCCGAGGTCAGCCTCCGCCCGGCTGCGGGCCGCGGAGCGGACTCGCGCACGAAAGGAGCAGCGATGAGCCAGACCAGTGCCACAGCGCGGGTTGCCGCGCGTGCGCCCGTCCGGCGGGAGAGCTCGCCGCAGCGGCTGCGCGTCGTGCCGGGTGGTGCGGGGGAGCCGCGTGGTGGGCTCTTCGCGGCGCTCTGCGTCACCCTGCTCGCCGGTGGGCTGCTCGCCGTCCTCCTGCTCAACACCGCCCTGGCCCAGGGCTCCTTCGTCCTGCACGACCTCCAGGCGCGGTCCGGAGAGCTCGACGACACCCAGGAGGCGCTCACCCAGGCGATCGACGCCCAGCGAGCTCCCGGACAGCTGGCCCGTCAGGCCCGCGCACTGGGCATGGTGCCGGCCGACTCGGTGGCATTCCTTCGGCTGAGCGACGGGAAGATCCTCGGCGTGGCCAAGGCGGCCGAGCGAGACCCCGGGTACGCCGTTGTCACGGCACCGGCACCGGTTCTGGTGCCGGCTCGCCAGCCCAGGCCCACGGCACCCGCGCCGAAGAAGACCGTGGTGAAGAAGGGCAGCCTCACCATCACGACCCTCGTCTCGGTCCGACCCAACGGTGAGGTCGTCACCACGGTCACGACGGTCGACGCCAAGACCAGGACGACTACCACGAAGACGACCATCACCAAGTCGCCGCGCACCTCCGCGACGTCGCCAACCACCGCGCCGACGGCGTCCCCCACCGTCTCGCCCACCGCCTCGCCCACGGCCACGACCAGTCCCTAGACAGACAGCCACCCAGGAGCTGTGAGGGTCGTCGCAGCACTCGACCGCTCGCGGCGTCGCAGGAACCAGCCCATCACGAGCCAAGGACCAGCCAAGGACCGACCAAGGACGAGGCAGCGCTGAGCCGGCCACGTGCCCAGAGCAGCGACCTGCACAACGACCACCCTGCTGAGAGGGGGACAGCCGTGACCGAGGGACCCGGCGCGCGCAGCCCACGCGGGCGCTCGCCCGCCGCCCCCCGCCGGCCTGCCGACGCGGCGTCCCAAGGTCGTCCCGAGAGCGCACCACGCACAGCACCGAGCGGCCCACGGCCGGGTCCGGGCAACGCGACCCCTGCCGCCGGAGCCCGGAAGTCACCGCCGGCGAAGCCGATGGGTTCAGCCGCGCCCAGGAAGCCAGCCGGACCCTCAGTTGGGAGGAGCCCCGGGAAGCCGGCCTCGTCCGCCCCCGGGAAGCTCGCCTCGTCCGCTCCCGGGAAGCCGGCCTCGTCCGCTCCCGGGAAGCTCGCCTCGTCCGCTCCCGGGAAGCCGGCCTCGTCCGGTGCCGGAAGGCCGGCCTCTTCCCCTGCGGGTCGGAGTCCCGCGACGCCGGGGACCCGCCGACCGTCGGCATTGCCCGCGGGGGGTCGGAAGGGGGCACCGCCCGCCGGGGGTCGGAAGGGGGCACCGCCCGCCGCGGGTCGGAAGGGGGCACCGCGTGCCGGGGGCCGCAAGGCGGCACCGCCTGCCACGGGTCGGAACGGGGCACCGCCTGCCGCGGGTCGGAAGGCGGCACCGCCTGCCGGGGGTCGCATGTCTGCCCCGACGGCGGCCAGAAAGCCGCCGGTTCAGACGACCGCCCGGAGGCCTCCGCCGCCAGGGTCAGCAGCCAAGCCCTCCCGTCACGCCAGCGGCCCGCAGCGCGCTCCCGTACAGCACAGGCCGGCGAAACCGGGCCTGAGCTCGAGCCCGGCGCGCCCGAGCCCGGCGCGCCCGAGCCCGACGCGCCCCAGCTCGGCGCGACCAGTGCCGGCGGGGCCGGGCCCGGCTCGCCCAGCACCGGCGCAGCGAGGCCCGGCAGCACCGACTCCGGCGACCACCAGAAACCGCCCGAGCCGGGCCGCCCCGCCGCCCCGCCCCCCAAGGCGTCGCCGCGCCGTCGGGACGGGCAGCCCGAAGCGCCGGATGCGGGTCATGATCGTGGCAGTGCTCTTCGTGTTCAGCATCTTCGGCGCCCAGCTCCTGCGTGTCCAGGGATTCGACGCGGCGTCGACGGCGGCGAGCGCGCTCTCGGAGCGCACGCAGACCGAGGAGATCCCCGCGCTGCGCGGGCGCATCCTCGACGTCAACGGCAAGGTCCTTGCCGCCAGCCTCGAGCGCCGGCAGGTCGTGGCCGACCAGACGGCCGTCCCCGAGTACCAGAAGACGGTCGGCGGCGTCCGCACGAAGGTGGGCGTGCCCGGCGCCGTCGCGGACCTGGCTCCCCTGCTCGACCTGTCGCCCGACACCCTGGCCCCGATGCTGACCGGCAAGGCGCGCTACCGCATCCTCGCCAAGAACGTCACGCCCTTGACCTGGCGGAAGATCAGCGAGCTCGGCATCCCCGGCATCTACAGCGAGCGCACCACCAGCACCCGCTCCTATCCCCAGCCGATGGACGCCGCGTCACTGGTCGGCTTCATGCAGGCCTCCGGAGCGCCCGGGGGCGGCCTCGAGGTGATGCTCGACACCACCCTGAAGGGCAAGGCCGGGCACGAGGCCGTCGAGACGGCCCCCAACGGACGGGTGATCCCCTCCGGGCGACAGGAGGTCACCCCCGCCATTCCGGGCCACGACGTCAAGCTCTCGATCAACTCTGACCTGCAGTGGTATGCGCAGAATGCCTTGGCGCAGAAAGTGATCGAGACCCAGGCGCTCTCCGGGTCGGTGGTGGTGCAGAGCGTCAAGACCGGCAAGCTGCTGGCCGTAGCCTCCTACCCGACGTTCGACTCCAACAACGCCGCCAGGGCAGCCGGCCGGCTGACGAACCTGGCCTTCAACGACGTCTACGAGCCCGGGTCGACGGCCAAGGTGATGACCGCGGCGGCCGCCCTGCAGGAGGGCGTCGTCACGCCCGCCACCCCGGTGGTGGTCCCCAACACCATCCACCGGTCCGACCGGACCTTCCACGACTCCCACGACCACCCCACCGAGTACCTCACCTTCTCGGGCGTCCTGGCCCAGTCGAGCAACATCGGCACGATGCTTGCCGGCGAGCGGGTGAGGCCCCAGCGGCTCGAGAGCTACTTCCGCAAGTTCGGGGTCGGCTCCGCGAGCGGCATGGGCTTTCCCGGCGAGAGCGCCGGCCTGTTCGCCCCCTATGCGAAGTGGAGCGGCTCGCAGCGCTACACGGTCATGTTCGGCCAGGGCCTGTCGGTCACGGCGATCCAGGCCGCCGGTGTCTACCAGACCATCGCCAACAACGGCGTCCGCATCCCGCCGCGGATCGTCGACAGCGTTGCGGATGACCAGGGGATCTTCCAGCCCGCCCAGCAGGCGGCCGGCGTCCGCGTCGTCTCCCCGGCCGTCGCCCAGGAGCTGCGGCGCATGCTCGAGGGCGTGGTCAGCAGCGAGGGCACGGCACCGCAGGCCAAGGTGGCCGGATACCGCATCGCCGGCAAGACGGGCACCGCCGACCGGTACGACGCCAGGGTCGGCGGTTACTCGGGCAAGACCGCGAGCTTCATCGGCTTCGCCCCCGCCGACGACCCCGAGATCGTCGTGGCCGTCACCCTGCAGCGTCCCGTCAAGGGCTACTACGGCGGCATCGTCGCTGCCCCGGTGTTCCGCGACGTCATGACCTACGCCCTCCAGGCCCTGCAGATCCCGCCCACCTCGGGCAAGCCCACCAAGGTCACCCTGAAGCTGGACAGCGCCCCTGCGGCGAGCGACCCGAAGGTGATCCGTGACCGGCACGGCGGCCAGGGCGGGTAGCCTCGCTCCTCGTGGCCAACCCCCGACCGCAGCCCGCCCCCCGCACGCCGCTCGCCGCGATAGCGCGCCGCGTCGGTGCAGCCGCCCCGGCGCCTGAGGTCATCGTCACCGGAGTGACGCTCAACTCGCGGGAGGTGCAGCCAGGCGACCTGTATGCCGGCCTGCCGGGTGCCAACGCCCACGGCGCCAGTTACGCGCGGGGGGCGGTCGAGGCGGGTGCCGTCGCCGTCATCACCGACGCCGACGGCCGGGCCATCCTGGCCGAGGAGGGGGTCACGGTGCCCGTGGTCGTGGTCGAGCAGCCCCGGTCGGTGCTCGGTTCGGTGGCGGCTCTGGTCTACGGGACGGAGCACCTGAGGCTGGCCCTGGTGGGCATCACGGGCACCAACGGGAAGACCACCACCGCCTACCTGCTCGCCTCGGCACTCGAGGCGCTCCACCGGCATACCGGCCTGATCGGCACCGTGGAGACCCGCATCGGCGACGAGCGCATCAAGAGCGTCCGCACGACGCCGGAGGCAACCGACCTGCACGCCCTGCTCGCGGTGATGGACCAGCGCGGCACCGACGTCTGCGTGATGGAGGTGTCCAGCCACGCGCTCGCCCAGCACCGTGTCGACGGCGTGGTCTACGACATCGCCCTCTTCACCAACCTCTCGCAGGACCACCTCGACTACCACGGCACCATGCGGGAGTACTTCGAGGCGAAGGCCAGCCTCTTCACCCCCGAGCGGGCGCGTCAGGGTGTCGTCTGCGTCGACGATGCCTGGGGCCGGGAGCTCGTGGCCCGGTCCGGCATCCCGGTCACCACGGTCGCGTCCAGCACCGGCGTTCCGGCCGACTGGCGCATCGAGCCGCGGACGTCCGACCCAGGCGCTTTCACCCTCACCGGTCGCGGAGTGGTCCTCCCGCTTCGCTCGGCGCTGCCCGGTGACTTCAACCGGGCCAACACCGCCCTCGCCGCCGTGGCGCTCCTCCAGATCGGCGTGCCACCCGAGGAAGCGGCCCGCGCGGTGCTCACCGACCCGCACGTGCCCGGCCGCATGGAGCGGGTCGCCCTCGACAGCTCCGCGCCCGGGGACACGCCGCTTGCTGTCGTCGACTACGCCCACACGCCCGATGCGGTCGCGGCGGCCCTCGCCGCCCTCCGCCCGGCCACCGCGGGCGCCCTGGTCGTCGTCCTGGGCGCCGGCGGAGACCGCGACCGGGGGAAGCGCGCCGAGATGGGCGCTGCAGCCGCCCGCGGGGCCGACGTGGTCTTCGTGACCGACGACAACCCGCGAACCGAGGACCCGGCAGCGATCCGGGCGGCGGTCCTCGCCGGAGCCTCCGCCGCCGGGACGAAAGCGGTGCTCCGTGACGTGGGGTCGCGGGCCGATGCCATCCGCGAGGCCGTGGCGGCCGCCGTCGGCGCCGGGCCCGGCAGCACGGTGGCGGTCGTGGGAAAAGGGCACGAGACGGGGCAGGAGGTCGCGGGTACGGTTCATCCCTTCGACGACCGCGAGGAGCTGCGCCGCGCCCTCGAACAGATCTTCGCGAGCAAAGGTTCAGCCGATTGATTCCCTTGTCCCTGAAGGAGATTGCCGACATCACCGGTGGGCGCCTGAGCGGCGTCGACGAAGTGACGGCGGAGGCCATTCTCATCACGGGGCCGGTCGTCACCGACTCGCGGGAGGCGGGTCCGCATGGCCTGTACGTCGCCCGCATCGGTGAGGCGCTCGACGGCCACCAGTTCGCCGGCGCCGCACGTGAGTCCGGGGCTGTCGCCGCGCTCACCACCCGGGAGGTCGACGAGCTCCCATGCGTGGTGGTCGACGACATCCAGGACGGCTTCGCCGCCCTCGCCCGCGCCGTGGTCGACCGCAGCCCCGGGCTGCGACTGATCGGCATCACGGGTTCGTCGGGCAAGACGAGCACCAAGGACCTCCTGGGCAGCGTGCTGCACACGGAGGGGGAGACCGTCGTCCCGGTGGGCTCGCTCAACTCCGAGGTCGGCGTGCCCCTCACGGTCTGCCGGGTGACGCCGACCACGCGGTTCCTCGTCGTGGAGATGGGTGCGCGGGGGGCCGGCCACATCGCCTACCTCACCGAGATCGCCCCGCCCCAGATCGGCATCGTGCTCAACGTCGGGACCGCGCACGTCGGCGAGTTCGGGTCGCGCGAGGCGATCGCGCGGGCCAAGGGCGAGCTCGTTGCCGCCCTCCCCGACGACGGCGTCGCGATCCTCAACGCCGACGACCCCGCTGTGGCGGCCATGGCAGGGCGCACCCGGGCGCGGGTCGTCCTGGTGGGCACGGCGGACGATGCCTCCGTGCGCGCGGAGGACATCCGCCTGGATCCCTCCGGCCGCCCGTCCTTCCGGGCGCTGACACCGGCGGGAAAGGTCCAGGTCGAGCTGCCCCTGCACGGCGAGCACCACGTCGGCAACGCCCTGGCGGTGATCGCCGCGGCGCTGGAGTGCGGCCTGGGCCTCGACGACATCGCCGATGCCCTCGCGAAGGCCCGCGCCGCCAGCCGCTGGCGCATGGAGGTCACCGAGCGGCCCGACGGGGTCACCGTCGTCAACGACGCCTACAACGCCAACCCCGACTCCATGCGCGCCGCCCTCAAGGCACTGGCAGCGATGGGCCGCGGCCACGGGCAGGAGCGGCGCACCTGGGCCGTTCTCGGGTCGATGCTCGAGCTGGGCGCAGACTCGGCCGTCGAGCACGACTCGATCGGCCGCCTGGCCGTGCGCCTGAACATCTCCCGGCTCGTGGTCGTGGGGGAGACGGCCCGCCCCATGGCGGCCGGTGCGCAGCACGAGGGCTCGTGGGGCCGAGAGGCCATCTGGGTGCCCGACGCGGACGCCGCCTACGATCTGCTGACCGAAGAAGTCGAGTCCGGCGACGTCGTGTTGTTCAAGTCCAGTCGCGACGCGGGACTACGGTGGCTCGGAGAGCGGTTCGCCGGCGCGGGCGGGGAAGCCAGCACGGAGGCCGGCCCCAGCGCCGGCACGGGTGCACCCGGTGATGGAAGCGAGGATCCTTCGTGAAGGCAGTGCTCCTGGCCGCCGTGTTCGCGCTGGTGGTGGCATTGCTGGGGACCCCGATGTTCATCAAGTTCCTCGTCCGGCGGGGCTACGGCCAGTTCATCCGTGACGACGGACCGACCAGCCACCACACCAAGCGCGGCACCCCCACCATGGGCGGCGCGGTCATCATCGCCGCCAGCCTCACGGCATACGCCATGGCCCACGTGCTCACCCTGCAGCCGCCCACGATCAGCGGGCTGCTCGTGCTGTTCCTCATGGCCGGGCTGGGCCTCGTCGGCTTCCTCGACGACTACATCAAGATCAGCAAACAGCGCAGCCTCGGTCTCCGCTCACGCGAGAAGCTCGCCGGGCAGACCCTGGTGGCCGTGGTCTTCGCGGTGCTTGCGCTGCAGTTTCCCAACCATGCCTTCCGCACGCCCGCGTCGACGCAGATCTCGTTCGTGCGCGACACCAAGCTCGACCTCGCGTTCGCCGGCACGCTGGTCGGCCTGATCCTGTTCGTGATCTGGGCCAACCTCATGATCGCCGGCACGTCCAACGGCGTGAACCTCACCGACGGCCTCGACGGCCTGGCAACGGGTGCATCGGTGATGGTGTTCGCCTCCTACGTCCTGATCGGCATCTGGCAGTTCAACCAGAACTGCCAGAGCAACCCGGGCATCAAGTGCTACGAGGTGCGCGATGCCCATGACCTGGCGGTCGTCGCGGCGTGCGGCATGGGCGCCTGCTTCGGGTTCCTCTGGTGGAACGCCTCGCCGGCCAAGATCTTCATGGGCGACACGGGTTCGCTCGCCCTCGGCGGCGCGCTCGCGGGCTTGGCCATCACCACCCGCACCGAGCTGCTGATCATCATCCTGGGCGGCTTGTTCGTCATGATCACGCTCTCGGTGATCATCCAGGTCGGCTTCTTCAAGATGACGGGGAAGCGGGTCTTCCGCATGGCCCCGCTGCAGCACCACTTCGAGCTGATGGGATGGAACGAGGTCACCATCGTGATCCGGTTCTGGATCATCGCCGGTCTGTTCGTCGCGCTGGGCCTGGGTGTCTTCTACGCCGAGTGGGTCGTGGGGGCGGCATGAGCCGGCTCGAGTCCCTGACCCACCGAGACGCCGACTGGCGCGGTCTGCGGGTCCTCGTCGCGGGGCTGGGCGTCAGCGGGTTCGCTGCCGCCGACGCGCTGGTGGAGCGCGGTGCCCAGGTGGTCGGCGTCGACGGGGCCGACCCCGCCGCCAAGCCCGTGCTGGGGGAGCGGGCCCGGATCCTCGACATCCTGGGCGTCGACGTGCGCCTTGGCCCAGAGCATGTGGCCGGTATGCCCGTCGGCGAGGACTTCGACCTCGTCGTCACCTCCCCTGGGTGGCCGCCAGACCAGCCGCTGCTCGCGGGGGCGGCGCGGGTGGGGCTGCCGATCTGGGGCGAGGTGGAGCTGGCCTGGCGCATGCGCGCATCGGAGGGCGCCGCCCCGTGGATCACCGTGACCGGCACCAACGGCAAGACCACGACGGTGAACATGCTCGCGTCGATCCTCCAGGCCGCAGGGCTGCGGGCCACCAGCGCGGGAAACGTCGGGACGCCCATCCTCGAATCGGTGCTCCATCCCGACCCTTACGACGTCATCGCCGTCGAGCTGTCCAGCTTCCAGCTGCACTGGTCGTCGTCACTGCGCCCCTTCGCCTCCGCGTGCCTCAACGTGGCGCCCGACCACGTCGACTGGCACGGCTCCCTCGAGGAGTACGCGCGGGACAAGGGCAAAGTCTACGAGAACACCCAGGTCGCCTGCGTCTACAACGTCGAGGACCCCCGCACCGAGCAGCTGGTCATGGACGCCGAGGTGCAGGAGGGATGCCGGGCGATCGGCTTCACGCTGGGCGTGCCGGCGCCGTCCATGGTGGGCGTGGTCGACGACGTCCTCGCCGACCGGGCGTTCGTCGAGCAGCGTCGCACCTCGGCGGGTGAGATGGGCACCCTGGCCGACCTGAAGGGCGATGCCCCCACCCTGGCGCCCCACTACGTCGCGAACGCACTCGCGGCCGCCGCGCTGGCCCGGTCCTTCGGTGTGGCGCTGGTGGCGGTCCGCGACGGACTGCGGACCTTCCGGCCCGACCCTCACCGGATCGCAGTCGTGGCGACGGTCGCGGGCGTCCACTATGTCGACGACTCCAAGGCGACCAACCCACACGCGGCCCAAGCCTCTCTGAGCGCCTACCCCTCGGTCGTGTGGGTCGCGGGCGGACTGCTCAAGGGCGCCCTGGTCGACGACCTGGTGGTCGCCGTCAAGGACCGCCTCCGGGCCGCGGTCCTGCTCGGGGCCGACCGGGCGCAGATCGCCGACGCCCTGGCCCGACACGCGCCCGATGTCCCCGTGGTCGAGGTCGAGACCACCGACACTGGAGCCATGGATGAGGTCGTGGCGCAGGCGGCTGCGCTGGCGCGGGCCGGCGACGTGGTGCTGCTCGCTCCCGCGGCGGCATCCATGGACATGTTCGACAACTATGGTGCGCGCGGCGACGCGTTCGCGGAGGCCGTGGCGAGGCACGCAGCCCGCCAGGGGGAGTAGGCGGGTCGACGTCATGAGCAGCGCTGCTGCGACGCCCCGCAAGACTGCGCGCCAGAGGGGCGATGCCGGCGGGCAGGGCGGCGGGCAGGGCGGCTCGGCGCGAGGCTCGTCCTCAGGCCTCCCCTCGTGGCTGGCGCGGCTCGACTCGCCGGTGACGACCTACTACGTGCTGCTCAGCGCCACCGGCGTCCTGGTGCTGATCGGTCTGGTCATGGTGCTGTCGGCCTCGGCGATCTCGTCCTACGTTGCCACTGACTCCTCCTACACCATCTTCTTCAGCCAGCTCGAGTTCGCCGGTCTCGGACTCCTGGCGCTGCTGTTCGCCTCGCGGCTGTCGGTCTCGTTCTGGAAGCGGGTCGCTGTCCCTTGCCTCTTCGGAGCCATGGGCCTGCAGCTGCTGGTGTTCACCCCGCTCGGCGCCAGCGTCAACGGCAACACCAACTGGATCACCGCCGGGCCCTTCACCATGCAGCCCTCCGAGGTCGCCAAGGTCGGCCTGGCGCTGAGCGGGGGCGCGGTGCTCGCGGCGAAGCGCCGTCACCTGGGGAGGTTCTGGCACGTCGTGGTGCCCTACCTCCTCCCGCTGTCCGCGGCGGCGATCGGCCTGGTGCTCCTCGGCCACGACCTCGGCACCGTGATCGTGATGGCCGCGATCGTCGGCGGTGTGCTCTTCGCCGCGGGCGTGCCCACGCGGTGGTTCGCCATGTCGGGCGGGGCCTTTGCCGCGGTCGCTGCCTACTTCGTGGTCTCGAGCACCAACCGGCTGGGCCGCATCGACGTGTGGCTGAACCGATCGCAGTGCCAGCCCCACGACGAGCAGCTCTACTACGGCGTCTGCCGCCAGCCGATGCACGGCATGTACGCCCTCGCGGACGGGGGCTGGTGGGGAGTTGGCCTCGGTGCGAGCCGGGAGAAGTGGCAGTGGCTCTCCGAACCCCACAACGACTTCATCTTCGCCATCATCGGCGAGGAGCTGGGCCTGCCCGGCACGCTCGTGATCCTCGCCCTGTTCTGCGTTCTGGCCCTCGCCTGCTACCGGCTCGTGCTGCGCTCGACCGACCTTTTTGTCCGGCTGGCCACAGCGGGCATCATGTCCTGGATCGTCGTGCAGGCGATGGTCAACATCGGCGCTGTCATCGGTCTGCTCCCGGTCATCGGCGTCCCGCTCCCGCTGGTCTCCTCTGGAGGGTCTTCCCTGATCACCACCATGTTCGCGCTGGGCATCCTGGTGTCGTTCGCACGCCAGGAGCCGGGCTGTGCCACGGTCCTCGCGGCGCGCCCCAGCGTTGTCCGTCGCTCCCTGGCAATCCTCCCCGCCCGTCGCAGGAGGCGCGGGTGAGCGACACCCCGGCATCCGTCCTCCTCGCTGGCGGTGGCTCGGCCGGACACGTGAGCCCGCTGCTGGCCCTCGCCGACTGCCTGCGGCGGCGCCATCCTGACCTCACTGTCACCGCCCTCGGCACCGAGCAGGGACTGGAGGCCCGCCTCGTCCCTGCCCGTGGCTACCCTTTGCGGACCATTCCCCGGGTGCCCCTGCCGCGCCGCCCCAACCTCGACCTGCTCCGGCTCCCGGCCAGCCTGCGTGGGGCAGTCGCGGCGGCCGGGCGCGCCATCGACGAGAGCCGCGCCGAGGTGGTGGTGGGCTTCGGGGGCTACGTGTCCCCGCCGGCATACCTGGCCGCGCGCCAGCGCCACCTCCCCATCGTCGTGCATGAGCAGAACGCGCGGGCCGGCATCGCCAACCGCCTGGGCGCACGGCTCACAACGTTTGTCGGCACGACCTTCGCCAGCACCCGCCTGCATGGCGGGCAGGTGGTGGGTATGCCGCTGCGCCGCGAGATCGCGACGCTGGACCGGTCGGCGCACCGCGAGGTGGCCCTGGCCCACTTCGGCCTCGACGGGCAGTGGCCGACGGTGCTGGTCACCGGCGGCTCGCTCGGGGCACAGCGGCTGAACTCCGCTTTCGGCGAGCGGGTGGGCGCGCTGACGTCCGCCGGCATCCAGGTGCTCCACATCACCGGTCTGGGCAAGGAGTTCGAGCCCGAGCCCCACCCGCATGGGCCGCCGTACGTGACGATCCCGTACGCCGACCGCATGGACCTCGCCTACTCGGCCGCCGACCTCGTGGTTGCGCGCGCGGGCGCCAACACGGTCTGCGAGCTGACAGCCGTCGGACTTCCCGCCGTTTATGTGCCGCTTCCGGTGGGCAACGGCGAGCAGCGGTTCAACGCGGCCGACGTGGTCGCCGCCGGGGGTGGTCGCCTCGTGGACGACGCCGACCTCACTCCCGGGTGGGTCGACGCCGAGCTCATCCCCCTGATGCGCGACCGCGAGACGCTGCACGCGATGGCCGTGGGAGCGGCGTCGGTCGGCGAGCGCGATGGTGACGAGAAGCTGGCCGACCTGGTCGACGCGGCCTGGGCCAGCCGGTCCGGGGCCGGGAAGGCGTAGCCGTGGACGGCGTCAACCAGCGGTTCGACTTCAGGGCGCCGGTTCCCGGCGTGGGCGAGCTTGGCGCGGTGCACTTCATCGCCATCGGGGGCGCCGGTATGTCCGCCGTGGCCCGCATCATGCTGGCCCGCGGGGTGCGGGTGAGCGGCTCGGACGCACGGGACTCCGTGCTGCTCGAAGCGCTGGGGCGCGAGGGCGCGCAGGTCTGGGTGGGGCACGACGCCGGTCACGTGGCAGCGGCCCAGACCGTCGTCGTCTCCTCGGCGGTTCGCGAGGACAACGTCGAGCTCGCCGCCGCCCGCGCGTCCGGCCTGCGGGTCCTCCATCGGGCCCAGGCGCTGGCGGCGACCATGCAGGACTCGGTCCGTGCAGCCGTGGCGGGGGCGAACGGCAAGACGACGACGACCTCGATGCTGACCGTGGCGCTGCAGCACAGCGGGGCAGATCCGTCGTTCGCGATCGGCGGCGAGCTGGCCGCTGCGGGCACCAACGCGCGATGGGGGAGCGGTGGGCTGTTCGTCGCCGAGGCCGACGAGAGCGACGGCTCGTTCCTGGTCTACCGGCCCCGGGTTGCGGTGGTGACGAACGTCCAGCCCGACCACCTCGACTTCTACGGCACGTTTGCGCGGGTGCAGGAGGCGTATGCCGACTTCGCCCGCTCGGTCGAGCCCGGCGGGCTGCTCGTGGCGTGCCACGACGACGCCGGGTCGCGACGCCTCGCCGAGCGGGCGCGGGCTGAGGGGGTGCGCGTGATGACCTACGGCGTCGAGCCCGGCGCCGACCTCCGACTCGAGAACGGCGGGTCCGAGGGCCTGAGCGCAGCCGCACGGCTGCGGGACGGAGCCACGGCACGGGACCTGCGGATCGGCACGCCGGGCGGGCACAACCTGCTCAACGCAGCGGCCGCCTACACCGCGGCGGTCCACGGGCTCGGCCAGGATCCCGACGCGGTGCTGCAGGGCCTTGGTGCGTTCACGGGCACACGGCGCCGGTTCGAGCTCAAGGGCGTCGCCCGGGGGGTGACCGTCATCGACGACTACGCGCACAACCCCGGGAAGGTGGCCGCAGTCGTGCGCACCGCGGCCGACCTGGTTGCAGGCGCCCGGCTGCTCGTCGTGTTCCAGCCGCACCTGTTCTCCCGCACCCGGGACTTCGCCGAGGCGTTCGCCGAGGCCCTGGCACCCGCCGACTCCGTGGTGCTGATGGACATCTACGGCGCGCGCGAGGACCCCATGCCGGGCGTCACCAGCGACCTCATCGCCAAGCCGCTGCACGCCCTGCGGCCCGGCCTGGACCTGGTCGTGAGGCCTGCGTCTGAGGAGGTCGCCGGTCTCGTCGCCGAGCGCGCCGTCGAGGGCGACCTCGTTCTGACGGTGGGAGCGGGCGACGTCACGGCGCTCGGGCCGGCGATCCTGCAGGCCCTCGACGGAGACGTGGCGGGCTGATGGCCAGGCGGCCGGGGCGGGGCCAGAGGCGGCGAGCGTCCTCCCGTGCCGGCCGGGCGCAGCGGGTCCGGTCGACGGGGGTGGCGTCCGCGCCGCGCCGGTTCCAGGATCGAGCCGCGCGTGCGCGGCGCCGGCCGTGGCGCATCGCGGCATGGCTACTGGGGGTTGCCGCTATCGTCGGGTTCGGGGTCTGGGCGCTCTTCTTCAGCACTCTGCTGATCGCCCGCGCGGTGGAGGTGCGCGGGGTGACCGGCGCCCAGGCCGCGGCCGTCCGGGAGTCAGCGGCCATACCCCTGGGTGTGCCGCTCGCCGTGGTCGACACCGACGCAGCCCAGCGCCGGGTTGCTGCCATGCTGCCCATCGCCGCCGCGGCGGTCGAGCGCCGCTGGCCGAGCACGGTCGTCATCCAGGCGGTCCCGCGGATGCCGGCGCTGGCCGTCCGCAACTCTCAGGGTCAACTTCAGGTTGTGGATGCGGCCGGCGTGGCGTACGCGACGGTCGCGGAAGTCCCGCGCGGTGTGCCCCTCGCCACGGCCGAGTCGGAACAGGCTCTCTCCGCCGAGGCGCTGCGCGCCGCGCTCGGCGCCATGGACGCGCTCCCGGCCGCCCTGCGGGCCCGCGCCGGCGACGTGACGGTGAGCAGCGCCGACCTCGTGGAGTTCAAGCTCGGCACCACAGTCGTGGTCTGGGGCGGTGCCGACGACGCCGCGCTCAAGGCCCGGATCGTCGAGGCGCTGCTGCCGAGGCGGCCCAAGGTCATCGACGTCAGCGCCCCCGACACGCCGGTCACCCGGTGACCACCCATGCATCCGAGGGCGAGGCTGACCGGCATACGAGCAGCGGGGGAGCGCCTGTGGCGGAGTCGGGAGGAGTCCTTGGATCAGCCTCCGAACCTGCCTGCGAACCTGCCTGCGAACCTACCTCCGAACCTGCGCTGCGGGCCTCGGCCAGATAGGGCTGCGACACGCCCGGCGCAGGTTTGATTGAGGGTTCCGAACCGCATACCGTCGGTGCCGGCAGAACCTGACGTAACTCTAACCCTTTAGCATAGGTTGAGGCTTTGTTAGCGGGGATTCGCGGGCAGCGTGGCACCTGTCGGCACCGAGATTGACCGTTTTGCATCCATGGAGAGGCCCACCATCGTGGCAGCACCGCAGAATTACCTGGCCGTCATCAAGGTCGTCGGCATCGGCGGGGGCGGCGTCAACGCCATCAACCGGATGATCGAGGTCGGCCTCAAGGGCGTCGAGTTCATTGCCATCAACACCGATGCCCAGGCCCTGCTCATGAGCGATGCCGACGTGAAGCTCGACGTGGGGCGGGAGCTGACCCGCGGCCTGGGCGCCGGCGCAGACCCCGAGGTGGGGCGCAGGGCAGCCGACGACCACTCCGAGGAGATCGAAGAGGTGCTCAAGGGCGCCGACATGGTGTTCGTGACCGCCGGCGAGGGCGGCGGCACCGGCACCGGGGGTGCCCCGGTCGTCGCCAAGATCGCCAAGTCGCTGGGGGCGCTCACGATCGGCGTGGTCACCCGCCCGTTCACCTTCGAAGGCCGCCGCCGCGCCAACCAGGCCGAGTCGGGCATCGGAAGCCTCCGCGAGGAGGTCGACACCCTCATCGTCATCCCCAACGACCGGCTGCTGTCCATCAGCGACCGCGCCGTCAGCATGCTCGACGCCTTCCGCAGTGCCGACCAGGTGCTGCTCTCCGGGGTCCAGGGCATCACCGACCTCATCACGACGCCCGGTCTCATCAACCTCGACTTCGCCGACGTCAAGTCCGTGATGCAGGGGGCCGGGTCGGCGCTCATGGGCATCGGCTCCTCCCGGGGCGAGGACCGCGCCGTCCAGGCTGCCGAGCTCGCCATCTCCAGCCCGCTGCTGGAGGCCAGCATCGACGGCGCCCACGGTGTGCTCCTGTCGATCCAGGGCGGCAGTGACCTGGGTCTGTTCGAGATCAACGAGGCGGCCAAGCTGGTCCAGGAGGCCGCCCACCCCGAGGCCAATATCATCTTCGGCGCGGTCATCGACGACGCGCTCGGCGACGAGGTCCGGGTCACCGTCATCGCGGCCGGCTTCGACGGCGGCGCGCCCATCCGGCGCAACGACGACCGTGCCCTCGGCACCATCCAGGGCTCATCCCGGCCGCAGCAGGTCAACCACACCAACGGATCGGTTCACCGCCCGGCCGGGGCGCCGGTCTCCACCGCGATTCCGCCCGTCCACGCACAGGCGCACGCGCCCGTCCTCCAGCAGAGCCACCCGCACGTTCCCCACGAGGCCGTCCCGTCGGCCGGCGCGCAGTTCGCCTCCGCGGGGGCAGCAGATGCCGCCGCGCACCAGTCGGCTGCCGACGGCGCCGTCCCAGCCCGGCACGACGCCGAGCGGGTGGCCGCGGCGCAGCACCCGCCCCGCACCGTGACCTTCGACGACGGCGACGACCTCGACGTCCCGGACTTCCTGAAGTAGCTGCGCCGCCACGCCATCGCTGCCCTCGCCCTCGGCGAGGGCAGCGCCAGGTCCGGCCGGTCCGGGCGATAGCGTGTGGCCGTGTTCTTCTGGCGCGAGCAGGACGAGCTCCTCGACCGGGGGTTCACACAGCGGCTCGGCGGGGTGAGCGAGGGAGCGTATGCCGGCCTCAACCTCGGTGCTCGTGTGGGCGACTCGCCCGGGCACGTCACCGAGAACCGCGCCCGGCTGGCGACATCGCTGGGCATCGATCCGGGCCGGCTCCTGTTCATGGACCAGTGCCACGGCTCCGACGTGGCGGTCGCCGAGGGTCCCTGGGCCGACGGCGTCCCGCCCGCGGCAGATGCCCTGGTGACGGCGGTGCCCGGGCTGGCGCTGTGCGTGCTCGTCGCCGACTGCTCTCCGGTGCTGCTGGCCGATCGGGAGCGCGGGGTGGTGGCCGCCGTGCACGCCGGCCGCCCCGGCATGGTCGCGGGCGTGGTTCCCGCCGCCGTCGAAGCCATGCGCGACATCGGGGCCCAGGACATCGAGGCCGTGGTAGGCCCGTCGGTGTGCGGCCGCTGCTACGAGGTGCCGATCGAGATGCGCGAGGCCGCCGCCGCGGTGTCGCGGGAGTCGCGCACTGTGTCGTGGACCGGCACGGCGGCGATCGACGTGGCGGCCGGGGTGGTAGCCCAGCTGCGCGACGAGAAGGTCTCGGTCACCTGGGTCAGCGGCTGCACCCGGGAGGACGAGCGGCTCTTCTCCTACCGCCGAGACGGCCAGACCGGTCGCACGGCGGGCGTGGTGCTGCTGAGGCACGCATGACGCGTCGCGAGGAGCTCGCGGCCGGGCTGGAACGGGTGCGAGCAAGGATCGCCACGGCCTGCGAGCGTTCCGGCCGCTCGCCCGACGAGATCACCCTGGTCGTCGTGACCAAGTTCTTCCCCGCATCCGACGTCGACCTGCTGGCCGACCTGGGCGTCACCGACATCGGGGAGAACCGCGCCCAGGAGGCCGCTCACAAGGTCGCCGAGCTGAAGCACCGCGAACGGGTGTCGGTGCACTTCATCGGCCAGCTTCAGTCCAACAAGGCCGCGCTGGTGGCCCGCTACGCCGACGTCGTGGAGTCGGTGGACCGGCCGAAGCTGGTGGCGGCGCTCGAGCGGGGGCTCGCCGCAGCGGGGCGGAGCGTCGACGCCCTGGTCCAGGTCGGTCTCGACCACGAACCCGGCCGGGGCGGTGCCTCGACACAGGGTGCCCTCGAGATCGCCGACGCCATCGCGAGGTCAACACGCCTGCACCTGCGCGGCGTGATGGCGATTGCCCCGCTCGGAGCCGACCCGGCAGTCGCTTTCGGGATGCTTCGGGAGGTGGCGGCCGGCATACGACAGCGCCATCCGGAGGCAGACTGGATCTCGGCCGGCATGAGCGGCGACCTGGAGCAGGCCATCGAGCACGGTGCGACACACCTGCGTGTCGGCACGGCAATCCTCGGTTCCCGCACGTCACACCGGTAACTTCAATCACGGAAGCAGGCCAGGCAGGCAGCAGGGCCTGAACCAGACGCATGGAGGAATCTCATGGCTGGCGCGCTGCGCAAGACGATGGTCTACCTCGGCCTTGCCGAGGAGGACGAGCGCTACGAGGGATACGACTACGACGACTACGACGAGTCGCCCGCAGAGCAGCACCACGAGCGCCAGGCCGAGGTGGCCCACCTGCCACAGCGCACGCCCGTCGCCCGGGTCGTGCGCGACGTGGAGGTCGGCACGCTCAACCGCATCACCACGATCCACCCCCGCACCTACAACGAGGCCAAGAACATCGGGGAGAACTTCCGCGAGGGGACGCCGGTGATCATGAACCTCTCGGACATGGACGACGCCGACGCCAAGCGCCTGGTCGACTTCGCCGCCGGTCTGGTGTTCGGCTTGCACGGCTCGATCGAGCGGGTCACCTCGAAGGTCTTCCTTCTGTCACCGGCCCACGTCGAGGTAGCCGCGGAGGAGGGGACCCCCTCGCCGGCAACCCGTTCCCTGTTCAACCAGAGCTGATCCTCACAGCCGGCTCACAGACTTCTCACCGACGCTCTCGGCATGGGCTTCAACATCGTCCGCGGGATCCTCAACTTCGTCCTGTTCCTCTTCCTGATCGTCCTCATCGGCCGCCTCGTCCTGGACTGGGTGCAGGCGTTCTCCCGTGACTGGCGACCCCGCGGTGTGATGCTCGTCATCGCCGAGGGGGTCTACACCATCACCGACCCGCCGCTCAAAGCCCTGCGCCGCGTGGTGCCCCCGCTGCGCCTCGGAGCGGTCCAGCTCGACCTCGCCTTCCTCGTCCTGATGCTCTTGGTCTCGGTGCTTTTGCAGATCATCTAGGGTTGTGCCGAATCCCGGATGATCTGGGATGCTGTACCGACGCACTGAACGAGATCTCATTCGAGGTGACTACATGGCGCTCTCCCCTGAAGACGTCCTCAACAAGACATTCACCCAAACCCAGTTCCGGCGCGGGTACGACGAGCGGGAAGTCGACGACTTCCTCGACGAGGTCGTCGCGGAGATGCGTCGCCTGACCAAGGACGGCGAAGACCTGCGCGGGCAGCTCAACGACTGCCGCCAGGGCCGCGGAATGTCGGCGATGCCGATCTCAGCGCCCGGCATGGACACTGCCGAGCTGAAGGCCCTGCAGGCCAAGCACCAGGACCTGGAGCGTCGCAACTACGACCTCCAGCGCCTGCTGAGCGACGAGAAGCAGGCTCGCGAGGCCGCCGTGCGGGAGCTCGAGCAGGAGCGCCAGCGCCAGGCGGCTCTTGCCCAGGGCGACCTCGACAAGGCGACGCGCGACGCCGACGAGCGCATCGCCACCGTGACGGCGCGCGCCGAAGAGGCGGAGCGGGAGGCTGCGGAGCGCATCGCGCGAGCCAAGTCCAACGCCGAGAGCGCCGAGCGCGAGGCGAGCAAGCGAGCCGAAGCGGCCGAGAGCGAGGCCCGCCAGCGTGCCGAGATGGCCCGGCGCGACGCCGAGATCGCCCGGCGCGACGCCGAGGCCGCGCGGGCCGACCACGAGGTCGCCCAGCGCGACCTGACCGACGCGCGGGCCCAAGCCACCAACCTGCGCTCCCAAGGTGTCGACACCAACACCGCAGAGATGGCCGCAGTGGGTGGAGGCAGTGCCGCAGGCGTGATCGCCCTGGCCCAGCGCCTGCACGACGAGCACGTGAGCGAGGGCATCCAGAAGCGCGACGCGCTCATCGCCGAGGGTGAGAGCCGGCATCGCGACCTGCTGGCCGAGGCGCAGGGCCGTCACGACGAGCTCATGGCCACCGCGCAGGCCCGCCACGACCAGCTGCTCGGCGCCGGACAGAACCGCCACGACCAGCTGATCGCCGAGGCCACCGAGCGCCACGAGCAGATGATCACGGAGGCTCGTGAGCGCTCGACGGGCATGCTCCACGAGGCGCAGCAGAAGAAGGCACAGATCCTCGAGGAGCTCGGGCGGGAGCGTTCCATCCTGGAGCGCAAGATCGAGGAGCTGCGCACCTTCGAGCGGGACTACCGCGCTCGGCTGCGCGCCTACATCGAGGGACAGCTCCAGGAGCTCGACCACAGCGGCGTCGAGGAGCCCAAGGGACAGAAGGTCTGAGGTCTGGGTTCTTCTCGACGTCTTTCGACCGTCACCAGTGCGCCGTGAAGGGGCGCCCGCCGCGCGCGGGCGCCCTTTCTGCTTGGGTTGGGCAGGGTGACAGCGCGGTAGCGGACTCGGGGGGCGGACCCGGGTGGCGGACTCGCGTGGCAGACCCGGGTGGCAGACCCGGGTGGCGGGACCGCGGTGGCGGACCCGGGTGGCGGGACCGCGGTCGCACCGCAGTGGGACCATAGACCCTGGACAATGGCCGTACAGCGTGGAGCATTGGACCGGCACACCGGTCGTGGGTTCCCAAGCTTGGTGCTCGAAGGCTCGGTGCGCGCGCAAGGCTCGGTCTGGGGAGAAGGCCGAAGGCTCGGGCGCAGCACTTGGGCGTGGGAACCGATTATTGCGTTTTGGACTTTGATTAGACCGGGGGTGCGCTTATTCTCTGGCGCACCTGAGTGCGTTCACCGAGGACGTCGAGAGGCGAGGGGCCAGCCATGGCAGCGAAGAAGACAGCATCGGCGGAGCAGCAGCCGCCGCCTCGGTCCTCGGCCGCGTCTCAAGCCGGGTCGGCCCAGCAGACTGGGGGCCGCTCAGCACGCGGCGTGGCACAGCGGGTGGCCTCGGCTGCCCGCTCCGCTGTCACGAGCGCGGCCAAGAAGGCGGCCGGCACTGCAGGCCGCGGCCGCACCGCGGGTGGATCTGGGACCGCCAGCAAGGCCACCACCAGCAAGACGACCACCAGCAAGACGACGGGCAGCAAGACCTCCAGCAGGACGACGACCGGCAAGGCCTCCACCACCAAGGCTGCGGCCAGCAAGACGGCGACAGCCAAGACGACGGCCAGCAAGGCGACCACTGCCGCAAAGTCGGCTCCCGCCAAGCGCGCAGCGGCCAAACCGGCGACCGCGAAGTCCACTCCCGCCAAGAGCGCAGCCGCAGCGGCGCCGAGCGCCAAGACCGCCGCGAAGAGCACCACTCGAAAGCCGGCGGCCAGGGCCGAGTCCACGACAAAGGGAGCCGCCGCCTCCTCGAAAGCGCAGAAAGCCGCAGGGAAACCGGCGGCCGCATCACCATCCGCGTTCGCACGCACAGCAACGGAAAAGAGAACGGTGCCTCAGAAGACGGCGTCCAGCGCCCCCGACACCAAGACCGCCGCCGCGGCGTCGGGCGGCCGGAAGGCGACAGCTGCCAAGAAGGCCCCCCCGGCTGCGGCGGCGAAGAAGGCCGCTCCATCGAAGAAGGTCGCGGCGGCGAAGAAGGCCGCTCCAGCGAAGAAGGCCGCACCGGCGAAGAGGGCCGCTCCGGCGAAGGCCCCAGCCGCCACCAAGGCGACTCCGGCCAAGCGGACCACCACGGCCGCTGCCGCCTCGACCCGCGCGGCCAAGCAGGCGGCATCCGCGCTGCGCGTCCGCGACGACGAGTCGCCGTGGACTCCCGAGGAGCTCGCCGAAGTACGCCGCGAGATCGAGGCCGAGGTGCGGCGCCTCAAGGCCGAGATCTCGCTGGCCGAGTCCGACCTGGTCGACCTGATGCGCGATGCCGGCGACGGGGCCGGTGACGACCAGGCCGACGCCGGGGCCAAGACGTTCGAGCGCGAGCAGGAGATCGCCGTCGCTGACAACGCCCGACACCTGCTGATCCAGAACCTCCATGCGCTGGAGCGCCTCGATGACGGCACCTACGGGATCTGCGAGTCGTGCGGCAACCCCATCGGCAAACTTCGCCTGCAGGCCGCTCCGCGTGCGACCCTATGCCTGACATGCAAAACGAAGCAGGAGCGCCGCTGATCGCCGCGCACGACGTCGACGCGGAGCCGGCATCCCAGCTGCGAGCACGCCGCAGGCTCTTTGTCACCCTCGCCGTCGTCGCGGTGGCCACGCTCGCGGCCGACCAGCTGACGAAGGCCTGGGCACTGCACAGCCTGGTGCCGGGAGAGCCGATCAACGTGGTCGGGTCGGCGATCCGGCTCAACCTCATCCGCAACGCCGGCGCTGCCTTCTCGATCGGGCATGGGGCCACCTGGGTCCTGACCCTCATCGCCTGCGCGGTGCTGGTGTTCACCGTGGCGACCGCCCGTCGGCTCGGCAGCCTGGCCTGGGCGTGGGCGCTCGGGCTCCTGCTTGGCGGCTCGGTCGGCAACCTGGTCGACCGGCTGGTGCGCTCACCCGGTCCGGGACGGGGCCACGTGGTCGACTTCATCGACTACTTCGGCTGGTTCATCGGCAACGTGGCAGATGTCGCGATCGTCGGGGCTGCCTTGTTCATCGCGACGCTCGCCATGCGCGGGCTCGGCGTAGACGGGTCGCGCCCGCATCAGGGCCGTCATGAGGACAACGCGGCCGATGGCGCCAGCGGTGCCCCCACCGATGGCATCGATGCCGGCACCGATGCTGCCAGCGTCCCTGCCGGCGATGGTGCCAGTGAGGCTGCCGGCGGTGGTGCCAGTGAGGCTGCCGGCGGTGCCGCTGCCGACGCGGAGGCGGCCACGTCGCCGAGGGGCGATTCCGGAGGCGGACAGGCATCCCGTGCGCCCCAGCGCCGCGGCACGGAGGGCCCTGCATGACCGACGCGCGCACCCTCCTGGTGCCTGACGGCCTCGAGGGTGAGCGAGTCGACGCCGCCCTCGCCCGGCTGTTCGGCGTCTCGCGCACGAAGGCGGCCGACCTGGCCATGGCCGGCGAGGTGCAGGTCAACCACCGACTCGCGGGCAAGTCGGATCGGGTGAGCGCCGGTGACCTGCTCGAGGTGACCCTGCCCAAGCCGACTCCCAGCCCCACCCTGAGCGTCGTGGCCGAGCCCGTGCCCGGCATGGCCATCGTCCACGACGACGCCGACATCGTCGTGGTCGACAAACCGGCCGGCGTGGCGGCACACCCGAGCGTGGGCTGGACCGGCCCGACGGTCCTGGGCGGTCTGGCCGCGGCGGGCTACCGCATCTCGACCTCAGGAGCCAGCGAGCGCCAGGGTGTCGTCAGCCGGCTCGATGTGGGCACGTCGGGCCTGATGGTCGTCTGCAAGAGCGAGCGGGCCTACTCGGTGCTCAAGCGCGCCTTCAAGACGCGCAAGGTCGACAAGACCTACCACGCTCTCGTCCAGGGCCTGCCCGATCCACTCGTGGGCACCATCGATGCCCCGATCGGGCGCCACCCTGGCCACGACTACAAGTTCGCGGTGATGGAGTCCGGGAAGCATGCCGTCACCCACTACGAGCTGATCGAGGCCTTCAGGCACGCCTCCCTGCTCGAGGTCCACATCGAGACCGGGCGCACTCACCAGATCCGCGTCCACTTCGCCGCGGTGCGGCACCCGATCTGCGGGGACCTCACCTACGGCGCCGACCCGCGGCTCGCTGCACGCCTCGGCCTGGAGCGGCAGTGGCTCCACGCCGTCGGCCTGGGTTTCGAGCACCCGGGCTCGGGTGAGTGGGTCACCTTCGAGAGCCAGTACCCCGAGGACCTCCAGCGAGCGCTCGACCGGCTCCAAGGGTGGTGACCACCCCGCCGACCAGCCGGTATGCCGGTGGCCCGGCTCCCCGGCATACCGCCTCACCTTTCTCGGGTCACCCGAGGAAGGTGCGCTTGACCCGAGTTCGCACGTGGGGGGAACCGGGCCTTTATCGGGCCACCCGATAAAGGGTTTCGGCCAGGGGCGCGACACGGGCCGCGACACGCCGGGGGTGGTCGGTGGCCGGACTTAGACTCGTCCCGATGCCAGCCCAGACCGCCCCGAGTGACAGCTTCGTCCACCTGCACGTGCACACCGAGTACTCCATGCTCGATGGTGCCGCCCGCATCGACGAGCTGTTCCAGAAGGCGGCGGAGATGGGTATGCCGGCCCTGGCCACGACCGACCACGGCTACGTCTTCGGGGCCTACGAGTTCTGGTCGAAGGCGCGCAAATACGGGGTGAAGCCGATCATCGGCGTCGAGGCCTACCTCACCCCGGGCACCCATCGCGCCGACAAGACCCGGGTGAAGTACGGCGACGGCGGGCGCGATGACGTGTCCGGGTCCGGCGCCTACACCCACATGACGCTGCTGGCGCGCAACAACAACGGCATGCACAACCTGTTCCGCATGTCCTCCCTCGCCAGCCTCGAGGGCTACTACTTCAAACCGCGCATTGACCGCGAGCTGCTCCAGACCTACGGTCAGGGTCTGGTGGCCACGACCGGCTGCCCGTCGGGGGAGATCCAGACCCGCCTGCGGCTGGGGCAGTGGCGAGAGGCCGTGCAGGCGGCATCCGACTTTCGCGACATCTTCGGCCCGGAGAACTTCTTCTGCGAGCTGATGGACCACGGGCTGGGCATCGAGCGGCAGGTGCAGAAGGACCTCCTGCGTTTGGCCCGGGAGCTCAACCTCCCCCTGGTGGCGACCAACGACCTCCACTACACCAAGCCCGAGGACGCGACGGCCCACGGTGCGCTCCTGTGCGTGCAGTCCGGCTCGACGCTGATGGACCCGGGCCGGTTCAAGTTCGACGCCGACGACTTCTACCTCAAGTCGGCGCAGGAGATGCGGCACACCTGGCGGGAGCTGCCGGAGGCCTGCGACAACACCCTGCGGATCGCCGAGATGTGCGAGGTCTCCTTCGCCGAGGGCGAGGGCCGCTACATGCCCCGGTTCCCCGTGCCGGCCGGCGAGGACGAGTCCTCGTGGTTCGTCAAGGAGGTCGAGCGGGGGCTGCGCGAGCGCTTCCCGGAGGGGGTGCCTGACTACGCCCGGCGCCAGGCCGAGTACGAATGCGACGTCATCATCGGGAAGGGCTACCCGGGCTACTTCCTGGTCGTCGCCGACTTCATCAACTGGGCCAAGGACAACGGCATCCGGGTCGGCCCGGGCCGCGGCTCTGGCGCAGGCTCGATGTGCGCCTACGCCATGAAGATCACCGACCTCGACCCGATTCCCCACGGCCTGATCTTCGAGCGGTTCCTCAACCCCGAGCGCCCCTCCCTGCCCGATTTCGACGTCGACTTCGACGAGCGCCGCCGGGGCGAGGTCATCAAGTACGTGACCGACAAGTACGGCGAGGAGCGCGTCGCCCAGATCGTCACCTACGGCACGATCAAGGCCAAGCAGGCCGTCAAGGACGCCGCCCGCGTCATGGGTCACCCGTTCGCGATGGGGGAGAAGCTGACCAAGGCGATGCCCCCGGCCGTCATGGGCAAGGACATCCCACTCTCGGGGATCTTCGACCCCGGGCACCCGCGCTACGCCGAGGCCGCCGACTTTCGCCAGGTGCACGACGAGGATCCCCAGGCCCAGGAGGTCGTGCGCACAGCCCTGGGGCTGGAGGGCCTCAAGCGCCAGTGGGGGGTCCACGCGGCGGGCGTGATCATGTCCAGCGAGCCCTTGCTCGACCTCATCCCGATCATGCGCCGCGAGCAGGACGGGCAGATCATCACGCAGTTCGACTACCCGAGCTGCGAGGCGCTGGGCCTGGTCAAGATGGACTTCCTCGGCCTGCGCAACCTCACGATCATCGACGACGCGATCGACAACATCCGGGCCAACCGAGGCGAGGAGATCGACCTCGACGCCCTCTCCAAGGACACGACCAACGAGGCCGCCTACCGGCTCCTGCAGCGCGGTGACACCCTGGGCATCTTCCAGCTCGACGGCGGCGGCATGCGCACCCTGCTGCGCCAGATGCAGCCCGACAACTTCGAGGACATCTCCGCTGCGCTCGCGCTCTACCGCCCCGGCCCGATGGGCGCCAACTCCCACACCAACTACGCCTACCGCAAGACCGGCAAGCAGCAGATCGAGCCGATCCACCCCGAGCTCGCCGAGCCCCTCGGCGAGATCCTCGACACCACCTACGGCCTCATCGTCTACCAGGAGCAGGTCCAGCAGATCGCCCAGAAGGTCGCCGGCTACTCGCTCGGCAAGGCCGACCTGCTGCGCCGCGCCATGGGCAAGAAGAAGAAGGAGGTCCTCGACGCCGAGTTCGTGCCGTTCAGCGAGGGGATGAAGGCCAACCGCTACTCCGACTCGGCCATCCGCAGGCTCTGGGACATCCTCGTCCCGTTCTCCGACTACGCCTTCAACAAGGCCCACACCGCCGCCTACGGCCTGATCTCCTACTGGACGGCATACCTCAAGGCCAACTACCCGGCCGAGTACATGGCCGCGCTGCTCACCAGCGTCCGCGACGACAAGGACAAGTCGGCGCTCTACCTCAACGAGTGCCGCCGGATGGGCATCAAGGTCCTCCCGCCCGACGTCAACGAGTCGGTCGCCCAGTTCGCCGCGGTCGGCACCGACATCCGCTTCGGCATGGAGGCGATCCGCAACGTCGGCCGCAACGTGGTCGAGGCGATCGTGCAGGCCCGCACCGAGAAGGGCCGCTTCGCCTCCTTCGAGGACTTCCTGCGCAAGAGCCCGGCCGTCGTCTGCAACAAGCGCACCATCGAGTCGCTCATCAAGGCGGGCGCGTTCGACGACCTCCAGCACACCCGCATGGGTCTGGTGCAGGTGCACGAGCGCTACGTCGACGCGCTCGTCGACGAGAAGCGCCAGGAGGCCATCGGGCAGGACTCGCTCTTCGCCGGGTTCGGGGCCGACGAAGGAGGCGCCGGGGTCGGGCTGGTAGCCCTGCCACCCATCCCGGGCGCCGAGTGGGACAAGCAGGCCCTCCTGACCTTCGAGCGGGACATGCTTGGCCTGTACGTCTCCGACCACCCGCTCTTCGGCATCGAGCACGTCCTGTCGCAGCACGCCGACACCTCGATCGCCGCGCTCACTGGCGACGACGGCAAGCCCGAGGGCAGCACGGTCACCATCGCCGGGCTGATCACCGCCCTGCAGATCAAGCGCACCAAGAAGGGCGACCTGTGGGCGATCGCCACGGTCGAGGACCTCGAGGGCGCCGTCGACTGCCTGTTCTTCCCCTCCTCCTACCTGACGGTGTCCACGATGCTCGCCCAGGACACCGTCGTGGTCGTGCGCGGCCGGGTCAACCGACGCGACGACGAGGTCTCGATCTACGCCCAGGACCTCACCCTTCCCGACCTCGCGGAGGGGCCCCGCGGCCCGATCGTCGTGACGATGGAGACCAGCCGGGCGACGACCGGGAAGATCGAGGAGCTGAAGTCCGTCCTCAGCGCTCACCCGGGAGCCACCGAGGTGCACCTGAGGCTGAGCCAGCCGGGTCGCTCGGTCGTCCTGCGGCTCGACGACACCTATCGCGTGACCGCGTCGGAGGCGCTCTTCGGCGATCTGAAGGTGATCCTCGGGCCACGGTGCCTCGCCGGCTGAGCCACGCCCGGTGCTCGGGCAGGGTGGCCGGCCGGCGGCCAAGGGGACGTAGGGTTCCGGCGTGAGCACTGCCGAGGACACCCCGCAGCTTCCCCCGATCGCCAAGGCCGTGGAGTTCGTCCGCGAGCACCACGGCGACCGCGTGGTGGACCACTACGAATGGCTGCGCGACAAGAGCGACCCCGACGTCGTCGACTACCTCAAGGCCGAGAACGACTACGCCGAAGCGATGACCGCGGGCCTCGCGGCGCTGCGGGGCAGCATCTTCCAGGAGATCAAGTCGCGGGTTCTCGAGACCGACCTGAGCGTCCCGGTGGCAAGTGGGCCGTGGTGGTACTACTCGCGGACCGTGGAGGGCATGCAGTATGCCGTTCACTGCCGTGCGCCGGGTGGCCTCCACAGCGTGCGGCCGGCGCTGGAAGGAGAGGCCGCCGTTGCGGGCGAGCAGGTCCTGCTTGACGGCAACGAGGCGGCTGAGGGCCATGAGTTCTTCTCGATGGGCGCGT
Source organism: Dermatophilaceae bacterium (assembly GCA_035691065.1). Taxonomy (GTDB): domain Bacteria; phylum Actinomycetota; class Actinomycetes; order Actinomycetales; family Dermatophilaceae; genus DASSJT01. The sequence goes on along the minus strand of DASSJT010000157.1, from coordinate 6,534 downwards.
TCACCGTCAGCCCGGACCACTCCCGGCTGGCCTACGCCACCGACACCGAGGGCGACGAGCGGTTCGACCTGACCGTGAAGGACATCCATTCCGGGGAGGTGCTGGACGACGCCGTCACCGGGATCGGCTACGGCTGCGTGTTCTCGCTCGACGGCGAGTGGCTCTTCTACACGCGGGTCGACGATGCCTGGCGCCCGTACCAGATCTGGCGGCACCGGGTCGGCGGCCCGGTCGGCGACGACGTGATGGTCTACGAGGAGCCGGACGAGCGGTTCTGGATGGGGCTGGGCACCTCGCGGGACGACCGGTGGATCCTCATCGGCATCGGCTCGCGGACCACCAGCGAGGCGCGGATCCTGGACGCCGCCGAACCGACCGGGGACTTCCGGGTCGTCGCGCCCCGGCGGGACGGCGTCGAGTACGACGTCGAGCCGGCGGCCGACCGCCTGCTCATCCTCCACAACGAGCACCACAAGGACTTCGACCTGGCCTGGGCGCCGCTCGGTGCCACCAGCCACGAGGAGTGGCGGCCCGTGCTCGAGTCGGCGCCTGGCGAGCGCTTCCTGGGTATCGACGCGTTCGACGACTATGCCGTCCTGTCCCTGCGCGCCGACGGGCTCACCGGGCTGCGGATCCTGCCCCGCTCCGAGGAAGGGGACACGGGGTTCGGACAGCCCCGCGACCTGCCGTTCCACGAGCCGCTCTACTCGGTGGGGATCGGTGACAACCCCGAGCCCAGCCAGACCACCATCCAGCTCGTCTTCGAGTCGCTCGTGACGCCCAAGACGGTGTACGACTGCGACGTCGCCACCGGCGCGCTCACGCTGCTGAAGCGCCAGCCGGTGCTAGGCGGCTACGACCCCGCGGCGTTCGAGCAGCGGCGGGAGTGGGCCACGGCCGCCGACGGGACCCGCATCCCGATGTCCCTGGTCTACCTGCGCGGCACCCAGCCGGACGGATCCCACCCAGGCTTCCTGACGGCATACGGCTCCTATGAGGCCTCCAGCGACCCCTATTTCTCGGTGGCCCGGCTGTCGCTGCTGGAGCGGGGAATGGTGTTCGCCCTCGCGCACGTCCGCGGCGGCGGGGAGCTCGGCCGCGCGTGGTACGAGGAGGGCAAGCTGCTGCACAAGAAGAACACGTTCACCGACTTCATCGCCTGTGCCGACCACCTCGTCAGCAGCGGCTGGGTCAACGCGGACCGGCTTGTGGCGGAAGGCGGTTCGGCCGGTGGCCTCCTCATCGGGGCAGCCGTCAACATGGCGCCGGACCGGTTCCGTGCCGTCCACGCCGCGGTGCCGTTCGTCGATGCCCTGACCACGATCCTGCGCCCAGACCTGCCCCTGACCGTGGGCGAGTGGGAGGAGTGGGGCAACCCGCTGGAGGACCCGCAGGTCTACGCCTACATGAAGAGCTACACGCCCTACGAGAACATCGGCGACACCAGCGGACACCGCTACCCGGCGATCCTGGCCACGACCAGCCTCAACGACACCCGGGTGTTCTTCACCGAGCCGGCCAAGTGGGTTGCCCGGCTGCGCTCGACGCTGCCTGCGGACCCGGAGCGCCCGGTGCTCCTGCGCACCGAGATGGTTGCCGGGCACGGTGGCCGTAGCGGGCGCTACAGCGCGTGGGAGCAGACGGCCTGGGAGTGGGCCTTCCTCCTGGACCAGGTCGGGCTGGGCACTTCCGTCGGGGGCTGAGGCATCGCGGCAGCCGCCGTCAGTTGTCGCGTGCGGGCCGTTCAGCGGTCAGCCGCCACCAACGGTCGCCAGTCGCCGCCAACCGTTGTCAGTCGCCGTCAGTCGTCGTCGCGGCTGCGGGTGACCATCACCGGGCAGGCCGCACGGTTCAGGACGCCGTGGCAGACCGAGCCGATGCGCAGGCCGGGGAAGCCACCGAGCCCGCGGCTGCCGACGACGGCAAGGTCGGCACTGCGGGCCGCCTCGACGAGGATGGGCACGGCTCGGCCGCGGCGAACCTGCTGTGCGACCTTGACTTCCGGGTAGTGACGCTGCTCGTGGCCGAGGGCGCGCTCGACCCGGGAGTGCTGGGCGCGCTCGTAGTCGGGCCAGTCCGACGACCCCAGCGTCGGGTCCTCGTGGCCACGTGCCTCCCAGGCGTGGACCACAAGGAGCTCGGCTGACCGGATGGCCGCCTGACGGAACGCGGAGGCAAGGGCTTGCAGGGAGTGTGTCGAGCCGTCCACGCCGACCACGACCCGCCCGTAGGGCTGGTGGCTGGCGTCGCTGTGCTTGACCACGACCGCAGGACAGTAGGCGTGCGTAGTCACCTGCATCGCGACCGAGCCGAGTGCCGTGGTGCTGAACGCGCCGTTGCCGTGCGCGCCGACCACGACGTACTCGGCGTGGCGGCTGGCCCGGATCAAAGCGGCCGCGGCATACCCCGACGTGCACACGCCGGTGACGGGCAGGTCCGGGTTGACCCGGTGCACCCGATCACGGGCCATGACGAGCAGCCGCTTGCCGCTCTCCCGGATGGCCTGGACGCTCAGCCCGGCGCCGAACTCGAACGACGGGAGGTCAGGGGTGAACGCATGGACGAGGTGGATGGGGAGACCCCGCGCGGACGCCTGCGCCGCGGCCCAGTCGAGGGCCAGGTTTCCCACGGCGGACCCGTCGACACCGACGACGATGCTGTCCGGCTGTGCTTTGCCCTCCATGGCTCGACTCGCTTTCTTGTCGGAACTCATGGCGGCGGAGAGAGCCGAGCCTGCCGGCTCTCGGCTACCGTCACGGGCTCCTCGCCCGCAGTTCTCACGGTAGCGGCGCAAGGGCGCGAGTTGGGAGAACGACGCCACTTTGGCGGTGACCGTCCACAGGGTGGACCGGAGGCCTTGAACGTATACCGGTGGGCCGGCTCGCCACCTTGGCGGCGTGCACGTGTGGAGACATTCGCCGAGCTGCGGCGGCCCACCGGCATACGGGCCAGTGGCCTCCTCTCGCTCTATGGCCAGTGGCCACCTCCCGCCATATGGCCAATGGCCTCCACCCGCTACATGCAGGCTATGTGCAGGCCAGCGGGAAGGGGGCAAAGGCTCCCACCGCGCCCCGGTTGCGGCAGAAGAGGAACCCTTGGCGGTGGAGGTCATAGATGATGCCCGAGAGCGCGGCGGGGTAGTTGGTGAAGAGATGCCCCAGGATCACGCCGCTGGACTTCGCCGAGTAGGACGAGTTGCGCACGATGTACCGGATACTCGACACGCTCCGGCGGCTGCCGTTGACGTACTGCCAGTCACGGGTGTCGATGGTCCAGGTGCAGATGCGGTACCCGAGATTCGCGGCGATGCCAGACACGCGGGAGTTGTAGGCGCCACCCGGCGGGCGCAGCCGGTTGCTGTAGACCCCGTTCCGGATCTGCCAGGCGACGTTGTAGTTCGAGAGCGTCGTGAGGTCGGGGTGGGAGTAGGTGTGGTTCAGCACCCAGTGCCCTTGCTTGCGCAGGGTGGAGACGATGCTCGGGTACTTCCGGGCGTACTCGTTGATGAGGAAGAACGCCGCTCGGATGCCGCGAGACTGCAGGTAGGCGCCCGTCCGGGTGGCCCGGTAGGGGTCGCCGTACGCCCAGTCGTCGAGGGTGAGCAGGACTCGCCCTGACGTGTTGCCGCACCGCGAGTTGTAGTACGTGGCCGCGGTCAGGGCGAGCTGCGGTGATGCGGTGGTTCGCGCCGGGGCGGAACCGGCCGGTTGGGCCGGGCCGGCGGGCTGCACCGCAATGCCCACCGCCATCAACGCCGCTGTGACGGCCGTGAGAACGTGCCTCAGCTTCATGATGGACTCCTTCAGGGCCAAGGACTGGCGGCGGTGCGCCGTTGCGGTCCTTGAGCCGGGTCTTGGGATATTTCCATGCTGTGGCTGGCTCTTCGGCGGTGAGGAGGGAACTACGTCCCGGATGGTTGCGGCTCGTCCTGAGCGCCACGCGATCGGCCGCTTGGAGGGATGGGCCGCACTTGAGCACGCGGGGCCCGAAGTGGACAGCCCTCTTCCGTCCGAGCGTGTGAAGGGAATGAGTGCAACCTCCGCGCCCTTCGGGAGGGTCTAAGGGTCGTGAGAGCCGTGCAGCCCGTGGTACTCGGCCTTGTGATGGTGGCGCTGGCGGGCTGCGGAACGGTCGTCGCGCCGCCTGGATCGAGCACGGAGCCGCCAGGCAGGCAGTCGACGACGCAGCGCGCCGCGGCCCTGGACGGCGCAGGACGGGGGGCGGCCGACGTGCCCATCTACCTCGTCCAGATGCGCGGTCGGTTCGAGCTGTCGACCGCCCCAAGGCCGCCGGGGGCGACCTCGCCGCGCGGATCGGTGCTGCTCCTGTTCGTCCCCAATGGACCGTCGCAGAAGTACGGCGGCGGCCTGACCCTCAGCAACAAGACGGTTGACCTCGGCGTCTTTGGCCCCATGGACGCCTTCCTCCCGCCCAGGGCGGCAGCCCAGCCAACGCCTGCGGTCTGAAGGCCCTCTCACGCCGCGCGTGGGGGAGGTTGCTGCGCCTGCCCACACGCGCACGAGTCCGCCCGCGCTGCCTTCGCAGGGGTCATGGCAGCGCGAGCGGACTCGACGGGTCCGCACGTTGCGGGCCGACTGCGGACTGGGACCATCCAGTGGACACCACGTCCTACGTCGGCCGCACGACAGGCTCGGGCTCAGATGTCGTAGTACATCTCGAACTCTGCCCGCACAGGTGAAAACCGTTGGCGAACAGTGGCAATGGCCGCTGACCTGCACAGATGGGACCCGCGACCGTTGAACGACGGTCGGCGTTTGTGGTCCTCGCAAGGACAAGCCAAGGACAACGAGATCCCAAAGAAGCGGCCCCGGCCGGTGGGTGAACACCGGCCAGAGCCTAGGGACACATCTGCAAGGAGATGTGAACCATGAGCAAGAACCTAACCCCAGAGCAGATGCGACGTCGCCGTGGCGCGGCATACGAGCTGCGCCAGCGGGCTCGACAGCTACTGGGGGACGCGCAGATGCTCGACGGCTGGCCGGCGTTGCACCTGACGGTGCCGGACTTGGTGCGGGTCGCCCAAGCTCTCGGCATCAGCGCGGAGCGGCTGACACAGGCCGTGGAGAGCCTGTGCCCCGACCGGGACACCACCGAAGCAGACGACGACCTCGCCGGAACGGCTGACACGCCGGAGCGGCCGGAGTAACGTCGCCACCTTCCCCCACAAAGACAGCGCCCGCCCCCATCCCCTGCGAGGGCGGGCGCTGCGTCGTGGGGACGCCGCGGTGGAGCCGCGTGGGATGGGTCGAACGCGGTGGCGCCACGCGCCCTATTACCCCTGGTCGGGCTCATGACACCTTTAAGGGGGAGGCCGCGCCGTCGTGTGGCGGGTGATGTGCGAAGGATCTGTGCCACACCGAACGGATCGTCTGGATCCGCCCGTCGAGCACGTCGTCGAGCGTCGGCGTGCTGACTACCTTGCCGTCCCGATCGGCGAACAATGGCGGCCCGCAGCTCTTCGAACTGCTCGCCCCGGGGTCATTCGAGCTCTTCCTTGAAACCCTGCCGCCACGACGGATAGCGCAGCTCCCAGCCCAGCTCCCGCTTGGCCTTGGCATTGGAGAAGCCGCGCCCCTGGGTCATCATGCCCACCACCATCTCGCCCGCCAGGACCCGGGCCAGCCATGCTGGAACCCGCCGCGGCGGTTTTGCCCCGGCGCACTCCGCGAGATATGGCAGCCACTCGCTGACCGGGGCCGGCTCGTCATCGACGATGTTGAACACGCCCTTCGCCTTCTGCTCCACCGCCAGGACGGTGGCGCTCGCCGCGTCGTCGACATGCACCCACGAGAAGTAGCCGGTGCCATCGCCGACCAGCGGGAACAGCCGCCTCCGCACGAGCCGGACCTGATCGTCGTTGGCGCCCGGTCCGTAGAGCCCGCCGTAGCGCAGGACCGCGCCGCCGGCCCCGAGGACCACGTCCTCGAGGTGGCTGATCGCCTTGGTCCCCTCGATCACCTCCAGCGGGTCCTCCTCGGTCTTGACCCATCCACCCGTGCGGATTCCGTTCATGCTGGCGTGGCCCTGCACGACGACGTTGGAGACACCGGCCGCCTCGGCCGCAGCCAGCAGATGGTCGGTCCCCTCGCTGCGCAGCCGGTTGGTGGCAGCGAAGAAGCGGTCGGCCTTCCTCAAGTTGGGCTTGCCGGCGTGCGCCACGGACAGGGCCGTCATCTGATTCACGATCGCGTCCGGTCGGGCGGCCGCCACGGCCTCGCCCACCGACACCGCGTCCAGCCCATCCATCACGACGCCCTCGGCGCCCAACTGCTCCAGCAGGCCCAGCTTGCCCGCGCTGGTCGTTGTCCCGGTCACCTGATGGCCATGGGCCACCAGTTGCGACACCAGACGGCGCCCGATGACCCCGGACCCGCCTGCCACGAACACTCGCATCACGTCACGCTCCTCATCCAGTATCGCCCTTGTCACCGAGACGAAGACAGGCCGACAGTCTGTGACACGTGAACGGCCCGGGGAGGTCGGCCGGATCGGAACATCATCGGACTGAACGGG
>DASSJT010000156.1:0-13685 GCA_035691065.1 Dermatophilaceae bacterium | reverse complement strand
GCGGTGATCGCGTCACCGGTGATGAAGCCCTCGGCGAACTGTCGGCCGATCGTGCCGCAGTAGTCGTTCTGGAAGTTGCGCAGGCTGCTGTTGAAGCCGGCCGGGTCGATGTAGTTGTTCATGTACAGGCGCTTGAGGTTCTGCTGGATCGTCGAGTGCCTGACCTCGTCGATCATCTGGATGGCCTGCCCGTTGTGCAGCTCCGGGTTGGGCACCGTACGGAACAGCAGGGGCATCGCGCGGGCCGCGGAGATCTCCGGCAGCGGGATGATGCTCAGGAACAGCTTCTGCCACTCCAGCCATCGCTCCTGCACCTGGCGGAACATGTTGCCGCGAATGGCGCCGTCGGCGGCACCGTAGACGCGGTGGTCCTTCTCCTCCTGCATGGGGAAGTAGGACCGGAGGACCTGCTTGAGGGGGTCCTTCTTCTTGGCTTTCTGGAACGTGTAGTCGGTCCCGTAATGGGAGACAGGCTCGTGATAGAGCGGCTCCCAGGCCAGCTCCTGAATCTTCTCGTGAGCCTTGGCCACGCTTTGGCGCGTCATCACCACTCCTTTCATGGGTGCGTCGGGGTCCGTTGCCTCATGTAAACCCAGGACCGGCCTCTGCCCGGTCTCAGAATGAGACGGCGCCGACCCTCGGAGAGGGCGTTGTCAGGCGTCGTCGAAGGCGGCCCGGATCTCGGCGAGGTGGTCCCGGACGTCGCGCATCACGGCACGGTTGCCCTCGGCCGCAGGCTGAATGCCGAGCGCGAGGAGAAGGGCGCTCGCGGGCGGCCCCGGGTCGCCGCTCTCACCCAGGACGGGGTGCAGGCCCTGGTCCGAGAGATGCGTGAAGACCAGGTTGACCACGCTCCACGGGTTGAAGCTCTCGACCTGGGTCTCGTCGGTCCCGTCGTCGTCAGCGCTCATCGCCGCCTCCCCGGGTCCGGTGCGCGGGCCCTCGCCCACGACGGCCGGACCCCCGTGCGGCCACGCAGGAACGACGTGCCAACACGTGTGGCCCGCAGCGGATTTGCCAGCACGCTACGCCGGGAAACGCCTGCTGATGTCTCAGTTTGAGACACATCGGCGGGCGGTGCCAGGCCTGTTTCGACCACCTCGACGGCCTCCGATGCAGCGCCTACAGTGGGCCGCCTCAGGTCTCTGGGAACCAGCGGAGGGACTGGCTGGATGACGCGGATTTCACGAGACGAGGCTTCGCCGGCCGCACAGCGCGAAGTGGCCGCCAGCAGGCTCCGCTTCCTCACCGAGGAGACCCCGGACGAGCGGGCAGTCCGCGCCCCGATCCTGGAGTCCTGGAAGCGGTCCCACGAGCTGCAGGTCGACGCCGACCGGATCGAGATGGCGTACCTGCCCGACGCGCCCCGCGACACCCGGCTGAGCCGGATCGCCGCACCGGTGCTGCGAAGTCTCCGGGAGCGGCTCAAGGGTCAGCCTGTCAGCGTCGTACTGACCGACCACTCGGGGTTGGTGCTGAGCCGGCTCACGACGGACGGTGCCCTCGAGCGCCACCTGGACCGGGTGTTCCTCGCCCCGGGCTTCAGCTACGCGGAGAAGTACGTCGGCACCAATGGCATCGGCACCGCACTGGAGGTGGGGGGCCCGGCGCACGTTTTCGGCCACGAGCACTACGCCGAGCACCTGGAGGACCTGGCATGTGCGGGCGTGCCGATCCACCACCCCGTCTCGGGACGCCTGGTCGGTGCTGTCGACCTCACCTGCTGGGGCAAGGACGCCGCCAACATCCTGATGGCCCTGGCCGAGACCACCGCCGAGCAGATCCAGCTGGCGATGCTGGACGACGTCGGCGCCCCGCACGTCGGGCTGCTGCAGGAGTACCTCCGCGCCTGCAGCCGCAGGCCCGGGATCGTCCTCGCCCTGAACAGCGACATCGTGATGCTCAACGACCAGGCTCGGTCGCTGCTCTCCCCAGCAGACCAGGCGGCGCTCCTCGTGCACGCGACTGAGGCCCTCACCCGCGCCCAGACCGGGATGCTGGTGGTCGAGCTGCCATCGGGTGGCGCCGCCCGGATGTACTGCCGCAGCGTCGAGCGGGACTCCCGTACGCCTGGCATCGTGGTCCACGTCAAGGTCGACCACGCCGTCAGTCCCCAGCCGGCCACCCGGCAGGTGCCCAGCCGGATCCCGCTCCCGGGGCTGGTCGGCTCTGCCCCCGCGTGGCTGCACGCCAGCGAGGAACTGGAGACCACGTTCCGGGCCGGGGAGTGGCTCGCGGTCGAGGGCGAGCCCGGGGTCGGCAAGCTGGCGCTGCTGAACGCCGTCCAACTTCGGCGGCAGCCGGTAGGGCGCCTGAGCGTGCTGGACGCCGACGAGGCCGGCGCGGCCAGCTGGGGCAACACGCTGCGGGAGGCACTCCTGGTCGAGGCGGACTCGGTCGTCGTCAGGCACGTCGACCGACTGAGCGACCCCCTGCTGCGCACTCTGGAGTCGCTGCTCAGCGAGGCCCTGTCCGAGCCGCGCCCCCGCCCGGTGTGGGTGGCGGTCACCCTGAGCGGCAGCACCGAGCGGAAGCCCGCGCTGCACCGGGTGATGTCACTCTTCCCGAGCACCCTGGAGGTACCACCGCTCCGGCTGCACCTCGAGGATCTCGAGCAGCTCGTGCCGCTGTTCCTCGCACGCCTCGGACACGGGCGGCTGACCTGCTCCCCGCAGGCGATGCGGCTGCTGATGCGCATGACCTGGCCGGGCAACATCGAGCAGGTGCACCAGACCCTGCGCAAGGTGGTCAAGCACCGTCGTACCGGGGTCATCCGGCCCGCCGACCTCCCACCCGAGGTGCACGCGGTCAGTCGCCGGCTGCTGACCCCACTCGAGTCGATGGAGCGCGACGCCATCGTCGTCGCCCTGGCGAGCGCCGCCGGCAACAAGGTCGAAGCCGCGCGCTCGCTCGGGATGTCACGGGCCACGATCTACCGCAAGATCCACGAGTACGGGATCGTGACCCCGACAGAGTGACCGCCGCTGCAGCCTGTCTCAGATTGAGACGGCCGAGCGACTGCCCCGTACGTACGGTCGCGACAAGGACGTGACCAGGCAAGGAGGCGGGTTGGTGGCAGACACCTCGGAGCTCGCCCGGGCGCTCGTGCAGACCGGTGTACTCGTCGGCGTCGTCCTGGTCGCCCAGATCGTCGCCGTACGCCATCTGCCAGTGGAGAGCATCCCCGGTGTGCTCAGAGGACGAGTGGCGCTCTGCAGTCGGATCCGGCCCTATCTGCTCGCCTCGGTCCTGGCGATGGTCGGCATGGGCCTGTTCCTCACCCTCGTCGACTGAGCGGCTGACGGGGCGAGACGATCTGGTGGTGGTCAGTCGCGCGTTCCAGTGGACCACCACCCCGCGCCTCATGCTGTCGTTCCCCGTGGTCCGGACACGTGTTCAGGGGCGTTGACTGCCTCGCCCGACCTCGAGGTGCGGGGGGTGCTCAGGTCTCGCCACCGATGTCGTAATCGTAGGCATCGAACATCAGATCGGAACCTCGCTGGCGGTGACGGACGAGCCTCCCCAAGAGAGCCGTACCCAGGTCGCGGACTCTGTCCACGTCTTCTGTGACGTCTGGTGCCGTCACTCGAGCAAGCAAGCTGTCGACCTGACCGCGGATCAACACGTGTTCGCCAGTGAGGCTGGCTACTGCGCCGGTCAAGCGTGGCGAGGTCTCGAGGAGGTCGCGGTACAGCCCATCGGGACCCTCCGTGATGTCGATGTGTTCACGAATGTCGCCAGAGAACTCCACCAGCGCAACGTAGACGCGTTGCGCCCAGCGCTCTCGATGGGTGGTGGCGGGCGCGGCCAGAGCACCTTCGAGCGCACTCATCGCCTCGCGCAGCTCCGCACGGTGCCGCCGCAGGTCCTCCAGAAAGGCCTGGTCGGATGAGGACGAGATCGGTTCCATCGAGCCTCCGGATCACATTCATTCACCAGTGTCGCGCGTTCGTCGCTACGTGGCGATCCTGTCGTTGTCGTATGGCGGCCGCCCCGTTCGTAGTGCTGGTGACGGGCCGCCGACGAGGGGGCCGTGACGACCGCAGGAGATGACACGAATGAGCCATCCGGAGCCTGTCGCCCGCCGTCTCTACGAGCTCACCGAGCCGATCACGCTGGTCAACTTCTTCTCCTCCGAACCCAACCACTCGATGATGGCACTCGGCTATCGCAACTACTGGGACGGCTACTTCGCTGCACGCTCGGCACCGCTCGGCCGGGTCCCGGCCGAGGTCGTTCACGCAGCCTTCTACAGCTTCGCCGACGGCGAGGTGGCCCGCCACATTCCCCGGGTCTGGGACACGGCCACGCCCGAGGCGGCCCACGCCGCGCGGGAACAGGGCTGCGTCGCGGCGCTGCGACGGATCCTCGGTGACCTGGTCGAGGCTCCCGGGCTGGTTCGCGCCGCCGACCTCCTCGCCAAGGCCTCGACCAGCGCCCCGACCGAGGGGCGAGTCATGTACGCCGGGCTGCGCGCGCTGCCCATGCCCATGGAGCCCGTGGCCCGGCTCTGGCACGCAGCCAACATGCTCCGCGAGCACCGCGGAGACGGCCACATCGCTGCCCTGCTCTCCGAAGGGATCGGCGGGACCGAGGCTCACGTGCTCAGCGCCCTCGACATGGGCATCCACCCGGCGGAGTCCTTCGGCCGGATCCACCACCTGCCCGCGGCCCGCCTCGCCCGGGTCATGGCCGGCCTGCACGCCCGCGGACTCCTCGATGACTCCGGCCGCTTCACCGACGCCGGGCGTGCCACCAAGGCCCGGATCGAGTCCGTGACCGACGCCCTCGCAGAAGCTCCGTACACAGGGCTGGACCCGCGCGAGCTCGACGAGCTGATCACCGAGCTCGAGCCCATGTCTCGAAGGCTCGAGGCCACCGGGTCGAACTCGGATGCTGCGGACTGAGTGCGACCGGCACACGCTGGAACGACGTGCGTGCCTGTACGAACCTGGACGCCGGCGCCCACGGTCGGGGGCCGCATTTGACGCCATCACGTCGGCGTATGTTGAAGGTGTGGCAATGGTGTCCCTGGCGCAGCGGGTGGTCCGGTCTGTCGGCGAGAGCTCGGTCTCGCAGCGAGTGGCCGATGCCCAGGAGCTGATGTACGGGCCGGTGATCGACTGGGCGAGGCGCAGCCCCCTCCACACCGACGCACTGGGTCACTCGGTGCATCCGATGCTCACGGACGTCACCCTGGGTTGCTGGCTCGGCGCGTCGATCCTCGACCTGGCCGGCGGGTCCGGTGCACGTCACAGTGCGCGCCTCCTGGTCGGGATCGGACTGCTCGCGTCCGGGCCGACCACCATTGCAGGCGCCGGCGACTGGGCGGAGCTGTCGGGCACGGAACGCCGGATCGGCGCAGTCCACGCGTTGGGCACGGATGCTGCGACCTTCCTCCTCCTCGGCTCCCTGGTCGCGCGGATGCGGGGCCGGTACGCCGCCGGCACCAAGCTCGGCCTCGCGGGAAACCTGGTCCTGGCGGGTGCGGGCTTTCTCGGCGGACATCTGGCCCTCAACCGGGGGACCGCCCGCCGTACTCCAGTCGCCGGGCACTAGATCCCCCACCCGGTTCTCGGCGGAGCCCGATCCGTGATGTCGTGGTCGACGCATCATGTTCGTGGTCACCACCCCGGAGGCGCCCGATGCACATCGACCCTGCGTTCCCCCTCGTCGCCGTGTTCGGCGCGAACGACCCCTCCGGCGACGAGCTGGTCGCGGCGCGGCTCCTCGGCGCCGCCGTCAACGCTCGTGGTGCCGTGCTGCTCACCGGCGGTGACGGATCCGATCCCTCCACGGTGAAGGACGCCGCCCTCGACGCGGCGAACCGGGCCGGGAGCCAGGACTCGCCGCCCACCTGGATGGGAGTCGCCAACACCGAGGACGCCGGCCGGCCGGTCTGGCACGGCGAATCCTCGGTCGTGGTCCGGCCCGGCTGGCGGCATCGCCGCAACTTCGTGGAGGCGTGCCTGTGCGACGTGGCGGTCGCCCTCGGGGCGAGCAGTCCCGGTACCGCGTCCGAGGCCTTGTTCTGCCTGTACCTCGGCCGCCCGCTGGTCATCCTCGACAACACGTCGACAGACAAAGTCGCCGCACCCCGTCTGCGCGCGTCCGCGCGGCAGCGGATCAGGGCGTTGAACGAGCCGGTCCTCGCGGTCGACCGCGGACTCGCCGACGCCTACCGGTGGGCCGCCGTCCCCGGTGCCTCGGCGCGGGTCTGGCCCCTCCCACAGACTCCGACCTCCGCCGAAGACCTCGTGGCCACTCTGCTCAGGCAGGTCAAGCAACCCTCCCCACGCCTGGACATCGACACCACCGTCGACGAGCCCCGGTGGGACGCGTACGTCGAGAGATGCCTCGACCTCCGGCGCCGCGCTGTTTCATGAGCGGCGCTGCGCTGTCCCTGCCGGCCACGGAGCCTTCCTGTTCGGGTGCCTGCGGCATCGACGACGTACCACAGGTTCGTGAAGCCCTGGGCCTTGACGTCACCCGACGCCTGGTCTCCTGGGAAGAGGTAGAGCGGATGCCTGTTGTAGGCACTCTGCGGTGCATGAGCTCTTGCCGTGTCGGCGGAACGTCCAAGCACCACGCAGCATGGCGGGAGGAATTGGTTGCCTACTCCTCGGTCTCGAAGATTGCCTTGCGCTGGCGTGCCGTCGCCATGGCGGTCATGAAGAGTACGTCGTACTCCGGATCGTTCACCGGGATCTCGGCGATGACGTGCTCGTCCAGGACTTCGCCGCCACCGTGCGTGACCTTGTGCACCACCACTCGTGTGCGGCCGTCGACGTCGTAGTGGGCGGTGCGCCACTGACCGGCGGCCACTGCCGGGTGTCCCGGCCCGCTTGGCAATGCCCGGATCACTGCATACACCAGTAGGGCTATCGCGCCCACGCTCAGCAGGCCCTCCAGCATCGCCATGCCACCATTGTCCCAGCCCGCCGAAACGGCCCATCCCCGTCGATCGCCCGGCTACGCTCGCCGGTCACGAGGGCGCTCCTGCGGAGCTGGTCCTGAGCGTCAGGTCTCGACTTGTCGCGATCCTGACTTCGCCCGCGCCATCCCTCCCGGTCGCCTCGGCCCGTCCTCGCGGGGCGGCCGTAGGGTTGCTGCATGCCTGACGTGCCTGACCAGCCCATCGCCTACACCGCGCTCCAGCCGGGCACGTCGGTTCAGACGAGCGACGGCCACCGCTTCGCCACCGTGGAGGCCGTGCTGGTCGACGAGAAGGTGTCGGTGTTCGACGGCATCGTCGTCCAGACAGGGGACGGTACACGGTTCATCGACGCCGATCAGATCAGCTCGATCTACACCTCCTGCGTCCGCACGACACTCACCGCGGAGCAGGCGGCAAACCTTCCGCTGCCCGATGGGTCGACCCTGGTCGAGATCAAGCCGGGGAGGTCGATGGCTGATCGATTGGCCCGCATGTTCGGTCGAGGGAAGCGGTAGTCCGGCGCGCTGTCAGGTGGCGTCATGACGCACCCATGTGACGTGCGGATCGCGGCTCCGGACGTTGCCGCGGCGCAGGTCGTCCTCGCTCCTCCGACGTGATGCGCCCGATCACAGGTGTGCGTCGAGCCAGGCCACGACGTCGGAGGTGACCTCGTCGCGGTTGATCTCGTTGAGGAGCTCATGACGGGCGCCTTCGTACAGCTTCACCGTCACATCGACCAGCCCGGCGTCCCGGTAGCGCTGGCCGAGCGCCTCCACGAGCTGCCCGCCACCCGCCAGCGGATCCTCGGACCCCGACACGACCAGCAGGGGCAGGTCCGACCGGATGCCGGCGAGAGCGCTCGGATCCGCGAGCATCCCCGCGGCACCGAACAGCGCCGGCACCGTCTCGTCGGGCAGGTCGAAACCGCACAACGGGTCGGCCACGTAGCGGTCGACCTCGGTCTCGTCGCGTGAGAGCCACTCGTATCCGGTGCGGTGCTCGAAGCCGGCGTTGAAGGCCTCGAGCCCGACCGGCCCCTCGGCCTCCGCCATGCCGGCTGCCAGCAGGTCGAGGACAGTGCTGCCGGAGAGGACGACCCCCTCGTACTGCTCGGAGTGGGTGAGGATGACCGACTGGGCGGCGAACGAGCCCATCGAGTGGGCGAAGAGGAACAACGGCGAGTCGCCGCGCAGAGTCGCGCCGTACGCCGCCATATCGACGATCAGCGCTTCGAACCCGGGGGCACCGAAGTCGCCGGGCGTTCCTGCGATCGAGGCGCCGTGCCCACGGTGGTCGCTCGCGCGGACGGTGTAGCCGGCATCGTTGAGGGCACGCGCGAATCGGTCGTAGCGGGCGGAGTGCTCGGCGAGGCCATGGGCGACCTGCACCACGCCGCGCGGATCGGCGACGTCCCATTCGTACGTGGCCAGCTCGAGGCCGTCGACGGGCGAGGTGAAGGTGGAGCGCTGCGCAGGCATGGTCGCACCCTAGGGTCAGCTCTGCGCCTCGCCAAGGTCCGCCATCCCGGAGCCCGTCGGCACGCCGGTGGCATCACGCCGGAACCACGCGGACAGCCAAGGAACGGGAGCGGAGCGGCACTCCGCGCGATCGACACCCACGCGTACACCGGCACAGCAAGCATGAGCTGACGTGCCGGGATGAGAGACTCGAGCTTGTGGGAGCGCCGCAGAAGCCCCGTGTCCGTCAACTTCGCCTGGTTGTCGAGACCGAGGACTTCGAAGCCGCAGTCGCGTTCTACCGTGACGTGCTCGGCATGCCGGTCGAGCTGGACCTCGTGGGCGACAAGGGCGAGCACGTGGTGATCCTCGAAGCCGGTCGCGCCACGCTCGAGCTGTCCAACCCCGCGCAGGTTGCGATGATCGACGAGGTCGAGGTGGGCCGCCGGGTGGCTCCGCGAATGCGGGTCGCGTTCGAGGTCGACGACACGGCCCACACCGTCGGCCGGCTGGCGGAGGCTGGGGCCGAGGTCGTGGCACCTCCGACCAGGACCCCCTGGAACTCTGTGAACGCCCGGCTCGAGGCGCCCGCTGACTTGCACATCACGATTTTCGAGGAGTCGGGTCCGGGCTGAACGCGTTCAGGCCCTTTCGAAGTGCAGCCAACGCCGATAGCTGCTGACGTCATGCCAGCTGGGCAGAGTGCAGGTACAGGACGATCATGAACGCATGGCTTGACGTTGTGTTGTACCCGCGTCACGCGGTACGTCCGTCGCGGACCGCGAGGGCGTCAGCCGCGGACTCCTCGCCAACCACCTCGCCCGTGTAACAGCGCGCGGTGGGCGAGGTGGCTGGGGAGCCGTCCGACGTGGTCCTGGTGGCATCCCAGGGCGGCCCGATCAGAGCCGCACCTGGCCCGAGCAGACCTCGCCGGTGGCCGGATTGGTGGCTCTTGCCCTGATGAGGTCGGTGCCTGCTTGGTCGGCCGTGAGGCGCTTGACGGTGAACGAGCCGCTCGGCGCAAGCGTGGTGCGGTGTCCGGAGAAGACCGTCGTGGTGTTGTCGGCAAGGCGGACGGCCCAGATCTGGCCGACCTTGTTGCTGTCGACTGAGAACTCGATCTGGATCGTGCCGAGGTCGAGCTCCGGCTTGGCCTTCAGCTTCCAGGTCGATGTTGCGCTGCACGACCCCGAGGTCGCAACGGCGGTGGTGCCGCCGCTGGCCTGCGCGGGGGCGATGGTGACCAGTGTGGACAAGGCCGCGCAGGCTGTGGCGGCCAGGATGACGGAGCGGGATGTCTTCATGAGATGTCTCCAGAGGTTGGGCCCAGACGGGTTCCGGGCGGTGTGAACGATGTGGTGAGACTCCTCCGTGTCGGGTCGCGGATGCCAGTGTCCGTAGGGCCTACAACCGCCACAGCGTGCATGTATCCGGGCGGTAGTAGGACATTCGTCCGCTGGCGAACTCGACCCGCGTGGGGCCATCGTGGAGTAACCGGCGAGCACCAGGACGGGACTGCGACCCCGTCAGGTGGTACCTGGTCGAACCACCCAGCGGTGTCGTCCCGCCGGGGCGCCCCTTGGGGTGCGTACGTCGGGAGCCCGGCCCTCCCGCGCCGCGCTGTTCCATGAGGACGCGGCGATGTGTTGGTCCACGCCTCAGTGCCTGCCCGGCATGCCCGCTGGCCCAGTCAGTATGTTCCCGCTGCGCTCATGCCTTGGTGGCCGTACACAGAAATACCCCGAACTCGCGGTCGTCCTTGAGAATGGTCGTGGCGTCGACGAAGCTGACGTCGCCGAACCCGGCGCGAGCCAACTGCTCGGTGAGGCGTTGCCTGTCGAATCCGTGATGTCCGTCGAAGTCGATCTTGTCGGCGTGGAAGGCGCCGTCGGGATCTTCGTCGAGGTCCGCGATCAACAGCCGACCACCGTGCACCAGGAGCCCCGCCACGGACCGCAACAGTTCATCCAGGTTCTGCACGTGGTGCAACGCCATGGAGCTCCACACCACGTCGTACACCCCATCGAGCCGGTCTGTCGTCAGGTCCGCCTGAACCGCGCGCAGGCGGTCGCTCAACCCGGCCGCCTTGATCCGCTCCCGTGCGACCTGCACCATTCCGGCGGAGGGGTCGGTGACCACGACGGAGCCGACCAGGTCGGCAAGCAGGATGCTGAGGCGACCGGTGCCACCGCCAAGGTCAACGGCGCTCATCCGAGGGCTGAGGTCCACGGCCCCCTTGATGGCCTGGGCCACCGCCACCTGCCGCTTCTCGT
Source organism: Dermatophilaceae bacterium (assembly GCA_035691065.1). Classification (GTDB taxonomy): domain Bacteria; phylum Actinomycetota; class Actinomycetes; order Actinomycetales; family Dermatophilaceae; genus DASSJT01. Next base: position 3,018 of record DASSJT010000156.1, on the reverse strand, counting down.
GGCCGGGGTCGTCGTCCCACGTGGCTGCCTCGTCGTCGAATCGCTTGTGTTCGTGCACGTGCTCGACCCTAGTCCCGTCGTTGTCAGGGGAGAGGCCAAGCACCAGGCGCGCCGCGCCTGGCTCAGTCCTTGCGGGTCATCGCGTCGACATCCAGAGCCGCGTCGAGCTGTTCCTCGCTGAGCTCACCGCGTTCCACGAACCCCATCGCGATCACCGTCTCGCGGATCGTGGTGCCGTCCTTCAGCGCCTGTTTGGCGACCTTGGCGGCCTGCTCGTAGCCGATCGCGGAGTTCAGTGGCGTGACGATCGAGGGGGAGGACTCGGCGTAGGCGCGCATCCGGTCCTCGTGGGCGGTGATCCCGTCGACGCAGCGGGAGGCGAGCACGCGGGAAGCGTTCGCGAGCAGCCGGGTGGACTCCAGCACGTTGCGGGCGATCACCGGCATCATCACGTTGAGCTCGAAGAGGCCGCTGGCGCCGGCGGTGGTGACGGTGACGTCGTTGCCGATCACCTGCGCGCAGACCATGAGCGTGGCCTCGGGCAGCACCGGGTTGACCTTGCCGGGCATGATGCTCGACCCGGGCTGCAGGTCGGGGAGCGCGATCTCGCCGAGGCCGGCGGTCGGACCGCTGCCCATCCAGCGCAGATCGTTGCAGATCTTGGTGAGGCCGACCGCGATCGTGCGGAGCTGACCGCTGAGCTCGACCAGGCCGTCGCGGCCGCCCTGCGCCTCGAAGTGGTCGCGGGCCTCGATGAACGCAAGGCCGGTGTCGTCAACGAGGGCTGCGATCGCGCGTCCGGCGAAACCGTCGGGGGTGTTGATGCCGGTGCCGACCGCGGTGCCGCCGAGCGGCAGCTCGAGCACCCGCGGGAGCGTGGTCTCGAGCCGCTCGATTCCGCGTCGTACGACGGCCGCGTAGCCGCCGAACTCCTGGCCGAGCGTCACCGGGGTGGCGTCCATCAGGTGCGTGCGGCCGGACTTCACGAGGTCGTGGAACTCGGTGGCCTTCGCCTCCAGCGACGACGCGAGCGTCTCCAGCGCCGGCACCAGGTCGCTGGTCGCCGCCACCGCCGCGGCGACGTGGATCGAGGTCGGGAACGTGTCATTGCTGGACTGGCTGGCGTTCACGTGGTCGTTGGGGTGGATGTCGACCCCGGCCTGCGCGGCGAGGGTGGCGAGCACCTCGTTCATGTTCATGTTGGACGACGTGCCGGAGCCGGTCTGGAAGACGTCGATCGGGAACGCGTCGACGTGCTCGCCGTCCACGATCGTGGCTGCGGCGTCACGGATCGCCTGTGCTTGCTGGGCTGTGAGCACGTCGAGCTGCTCGTTTGCGGTGGCAGCCGCGGCCTTGACCCGGGCCATCGCGCTGATCAGCGCGGGCTCGATCGGCGTCCCTGAGATCGGGAAGTTCTCGACCGCCCGCTGGGTCTGCGCCCGCCAGAGCGCGTCCTTCGGCACGCGGACCTCGCCCATGCTGTCGTGCTCGACGCGGTAGTCCTCGCTCATGCGTCCACGTTAGACGCGACGTAGAGCCAGTAGTGCTCCGGACGACCCTGGAGGTCCACGTCGTACGTCAGCGCGGACACGTCGCCGTACACGTCGCGCATCGCGGCCTCGAGGTCCGGTGACTGGTCGGCCGACCAGATCGCGACTACTCCTTCCGGCGACAGCGCACGTCGCACCGCGGCCAGGAACTCGTGCCCGTAGAGGCGGGCGTTGCTGTCGAGCACCAGGTTGCCCGGACCGTTGTCGACGTCGAGCAGCACCAGGTCGTAGCCTCCCGGGGTCAGTTCCTGGACCGCCACGGCGATGTCGAGGTTGGCGATCGTCAGCCGCGCGTCGGCGAGGTACTCCGGGCCGTGCGGCACGGTGCCGTCGCGCATCCAGTCGATCAGCGCGCCCTCGATCTCGACCACGACGACCTTCTCGACCCGCACGTCCTCGAGCACCGCATGCATGGTGAACCCGAGCCCGAGCCCGCCGACCAGCACGTTGCGCGGGTCGGCCACCTGCGCGAGCGCGACCTCGGCCAGCGCGTGCTCCGTGCTGGTCTCGAGGGTGTCCATCACGTAGACCCCGTTGACCCTCAGCTCGAAGACGTCCACCGCGTTGTCGTCGGTACGACGCCGCAGCACGACCTCGCCGCGCGCGTCGTCGGCCCGAGCCACCTCGACGTACTCCATGGGTCCATCCTCGCCCAACGGCGCATCCGGACCGGTCAGCGCCCCCTCCACACGGGCGCGCGCTTCTCCGCGAACGCCTTGAAGCCCTCCTGCCCGTCCTCGGACCCGTAGAGCGTGTCGACCGTCGGCAGGGTGCGGCTGGTGACCAGGTCCAGCACGACCTGGAACGGCTTGCCTTCCGCGACCCGCGCGGTCTCCTTGATCGCGGCGAACACCAGCGGCGGCCCCGACTCCAGCAGCCGGGCCACCTCCCACGCGCGCGCCATCAGCGCTTCCTCGTCGTCGAGCACCTCGTTGACGACGCCCCAGCGGTGCGCCTCGGCGGCATCCATCCAGCGCCCGGTCAGGAGCAGCTCCATCGCCACGTGGTACGGCATCCGCTTCGGCAGCTTGATCGTGGCCGCGTCCGCGAGCGTGCCGGCGTTGATCTCCGGCAGCCCGAACCGGGTGGCGGCCGAGGCGTAGATCAGGTCGCAGGACAAGGCGATCTCGAATCCGCCGCCCATCGCCAGCCCGTGCACGGCGGCGATCACCGGCTTGTTCAGGCCCGGCAGCTCCTGCAGGCCGCCGAAGCCACCGACCCCGTAGTCGCCGTCGACCGCGTCGCCCGCGGCAGCTGCCTTGAGGTCCCAGCCGGCGCAGAAGAACTTGTCGCCCTCGGTCCTCAGGATGGCGACCCGCAAGGAGTCGTCGTCGCGGAAGCCGGCGAACACCTCGCCCATCTCGCGGCTGGTGGCGAGGTCGATCGCGTTGGCCTTGGGCCGGTCGAGGGTCACCTCGAGGACGGCGCCCTCGCGCCGCGTCCGGAGCACCCCGTCGCCGTACACCTG
>DASSJT010000155.1:0-26279 GCA_035691065.1 Dermatophilaceae bacterium | reverse complement strand
GGATTTGAACCTGCGACCTCCGGGTTATGAGCCCGGCGAGCTACCGAGCTGCTCCACCCCGCGTCGGTGCTTCAACCCTACGTGAACGCCGGCGCCCAAGGCAAATTGGCTCTAAGAGGCGGTATGCCGTGTCGCGGCAAGGCATGAAGGCTCCGGTAGCGCGGCAGGCAGGAGAGGCAATGAGGGGACCCAGCCGACGCCACGGAGAGGCGTCACACCACGGACAGGGGCAGGCGCCTTCCCACCAGGCTCCGCCGGACGGTCGGCAGCTGCGCTGCGATCCGGCGCAGCTCCACGGCCGAGGGCGCCTTCGGCGCCCCGACCACCGCTGGTACGCCCGCGTCGCCGGACGTTCGCAAAGGCAGGTCGAGCGGCACCTTCCCCAGCAGCGGTGCGGCGATCGACTCGGCAAGCCGGCGTCCGCCGCCTTCCCCGAACATGGGCGTGGCCTCGGCACACGAAGGGCACACCAGGGTGGACATGTTCTCGACCACCCCGGCGACCGGCATACGGGCATCCCGCGCCATCCGACCCACCCGCGCAGCCACCGTCTGGGCCGCGACCTGCGGGGTGGTGACGGCGAGCAGCTGGGCATCGGGCACCAGTTCCAGCAGCGACAGGGTGACGTCGCCGGTCCCGGGGGGCAGGTCGATCAGCAGCGTGTCCAGCTCGCCCCAGTGCACGTCTCCCAGGAACTGCTCGATCGCCTTGTGCAGCATCGGCCCGCGCCACACCACGGGCTCGTCGTCCTCGACGAAGAAGCCGACGGACATGAGCGCCACCCCATGCGCCTCCACCGGCAGCATCAGGCCCTTGAGGGCGACCGGCGCGCGACGCACACCGAACAGCTGAGGGATCGACCAGCCCCAGACGTCGGCGTCCAGCACGCCCACGCGCTCGCCCTGCTGAGCCAGCGCGACGGCGAGGTTGGCGGTGACGGACGACTTCCCGACGCCGCCCTTGCCGCTGGCCACGGCATAGACGCGGGTGCCGGAGCCGGCGTCGAACGGGTGCGTGCCCACCGAGCGATTCCCGCGGAGCCGTACCGCCAGCTGCATGCGCTCGGCCTCACCCATGGCGGTGAACGCCACGTCCACCCCGGCCACACCGGCGATCCCGCGGAGGGCCGCGCCCACCTCAGCAGTCAGTCGCTCCCGCAGGGGGCAGGCGGGAGTGGTCAGCCGGACGACGACCCGCACGACCCCAGCCCGGTCGACCGCGACCTCGCCGAGCATGCCCACCTCCGGGAGTGGAAGGTGCAGCTCGGGGTCCTGCACGGTCGCCAGGGCGAGGTGGACCGCGGCCAGGTCGACGGCGGCCGCCGGTCTCCGCCGGGACAGCACGCTCATGCCTCCCCCGCAGCCGCGTCCGGGCGCCCGGCGTCGGCCCGGAAGGCGCGCCGCTTGGGCTTGACCGGCCGCATCATGAACTCGGGTCTGCGCAGACCCGACCGGCTGGGGCCGGGGCGGGTGTTGGCCATCCAGGCGCGGTAGACCTCGCGCGACCGCTTCGTGTCGACGACGACGTCGCCGTACTGGTCGTCGGCACGGGCCTTCTCGAGGCGGACCTTCTGGTGCCAGCAGTGCATCCCCGAGAGTGGGTCCGGGTGCACGGCGAACGCGAGGTTCTGGTGCACGCCGGGGTCGTCCCAGTAGATCCGTTGGCTGTCGGGGTCGTCGCTGGCGAAGGGCTTGACCCCCTCCTTGTAGCGCAGCCTCCAGACGCCATCGTCGTCACGGCTGAGGTCGACCAGGCCCATCGCCCACCGCGAGCCAGCGTGCTCCGAGGTGCGCCAGCGGCCCATGTGGTGGGAGAGCCCGATGACGCCGGGCCGGATCGCCTCAGTCGACCAGACCCGGGCCACGAAGTACCCGATCTCGGTGTTGACCCGCACCAGGTCCCCTGTGCCGAACCCCAGCCGAGCCGCGTCCGCGCTGTTCATCCACAGCGGGTGGGTGTTGCTGATCTCGTTGAGGTACTTCGCGTTGCCCGACCTGGTGTGGACCAGCGTGGGCAGCCGGAACGTCGGCATGAGCACCATCTCGGCGTTGTCCTCGTTGACCGCCCGACGGCTGACGTGGGACTCGATGTACCCAGGAGTCGCGTACTCCTCCCAGCCGAAGTCGACCATGGTCTCGCTGAACAGCTCCAGCTTGCGCGAGGGGGTCAGCCACCCCGCCGTCCGGGTGCCGTCCTCGTGCACCACGCCGACCGAGCCCGCCTCCCCCACCAGCGGGGGCGTCGAGTCGAGTGTGACCGGCTTGCGCAGCACGCCGTTGCCGTCGGGCGTCGCGCCCGCGACCTCCGCGTCGGTCAGCGGCCGTTCGTCCAAGCGGTAGGAGTCCTTGGCCACCTCGAAGACTCCGTACTTGCGCATATACTCCAGCGGCGTCAGACCCTGCTCGGCAGCGGCCTCCGGCAGGCCGGGCACGCTGTTCTCGAAGACCCAGCGGTAGTACTCGTCGACGGTCACCTTCTCGCCCGGCCGGTAGGGCGACTCGAAGAACTTCCGGATGCCGAGCGATCCGTCGGGGTCGATGCGCCACGAGAGCTCGAACCAGAACTCGTTCTCCTCCCACACCTCGCCGGGGTTCGACTCCCGGGTGTCGGAGACCAGATGGCCCATCTTCTCCAGGGCCACGCGGGTCACGGGCTGGCGGAACCCCAGCCACTTCCCCGCGTACTGCTCGTAGGACTGGGTGTCGTGGCGCTCGGTGCTGTGCCCCATCGGCAGGACGTAGTCGGCGAACGTGGCGGTCTCCGACCACGTCGGGGTGAGGGCGACATGGCAGCCGACAAGCGACTCCTCGGTCAGTGCCTCCAGCCAGCTGAACCCGTCAGGGTTGGTCCACACCGGGTTGTAGACCCGCGAGAAGTACATCGCCAGCTTCCCGCGCCCGTCCTTCAGCAGGTGCGGCAGGAGGATCGACATCTCGTTGGTGGACATCGGGAACTCGGCCGGCCAGAGCAGCTCGTTCCACGACTCGTGCCCCTCGGGGACGTTCGGCCCGTGGGCGATGATCTTGTCCCAGCCGTTCGGGCTGGTTCCGCCCTTGGTGCCGACGCTGCCGGTCAGGACGTTGAGGAAGAACAGCGCCCGGGACACCTGCCACCCCCCGAGGTTCCCCGCGGTCGCAGCGCGCCAGACGTGGGCTGACAGTGCCGACCCGGCGCCGGCGACGATCCGGGCCAGCTCCTCGACCTGGGCCTCGGGCACCTGGGCCTGCTCCGCGGCATACGCGAAGGTGTAGTCCGCGTAGTCCGCGGTCAGGGCGGTGAGGAACGCCTCGAAGTCGCCCGCTGCGGTCTCCGGGTGGCGGTTCTTCATGTAGGTCGACCAGTTGACCCAGCGCCGCAGGAAGGCACGGTCCACCTGCCCGGTGCGCAGGAGGTATGCCGCGACGGCCAGCAGGATGGCCGCCTCGCTTCCCGGCCACGGGGCGATCCAGAGGTCCGCGTGGGCTGCCGTGTTGGACAGCCGGGGGTCGAGCACCACGACCTTGGCGCCCCCGCTGACCTTGCCCTCCATGATGCGCTGGGCGTGGGGGTTGAAGTAGTGCCCGGCCTCGAGGTGGCTCGAGATGAGCAGGATGACCTTGGCGTTGGCGTAGTCCGGCGAGGGCCGGTCGTAGCCTCCCCACAGCGAGTACCCGAGCCGCGCGCCTGCTGAGCAGATGTTCGTGTGGCTGTTGTGGCCGTCGACGCCCCAGGCGAGGAGGAACCGCTCGGCGAACCCGTCTTCCCCGGGACGGCCCACGTGGTAGACGACCTCGTCGCGCCGGTCCTCGACGATGGCCGCCCGGATGCGGGCCGCGATGTCGTCGAGGGCCTCGTCCCAGGTGATGCGCTCCCACTCGCCGCTGCCGCGCTTCCCGGAGCGCCGCAACGGGTAGAGGATCCGCTCGGGGTCGTTGAGCTGGTTGATCGTCGCCGGCCCCTTGGCGCAGTTGCGCCCCCGGGAGCCGGGGTGGGCGGGGTTGCCCTCGAGCCGCTTCACCGACAGGTCCGACTTGTCGACGTAGGCGAGCAGGCCACACGCCGACTCGCAGTTGAAGCACGTCGTCGGGACGAGCATGTACTCGTGCGAGACCTTCCGCGGATGGGCCTTGGCGTCGTACTCGACGTGGTGGTCCCAGTCGGCGACCGGCGGGAAGTTGCGCAGGCGCTCGTGGGTCCGCTCCCCGGGCAGCGCCGGCAGCGCCGAGCGGCGGCCGCCCTCGAGGTCGGTCTCGGCGGTCATGGCAGGCAGTCCCTCCCGGTCGGTGGTGCGGCGGCGCGTCGTGTGGCGGCGGGTCGTACGGCGATGGGTCGTACAGTGATGGGTCGAGCGCAACGGGTCATGAGAGCGGCACGTCCTGTCCAGCCCGCACGAAGACGCTCTCGTAGGCGACGAGGGCCGGCTGGACGAGCAGGCCGGCCAGGGCGAGGACGACCGGGGTGGTGCCACCCCACGCGAGGACGCCGAGGACGCCGGCGACGACCGCGGGCAGCACCGCGCCGAGCCAGAACGTCCGGGAATAGCGCCCGCGGGTGACGATGTGCGCCGCCACCGCCGCCTGGCGGCTGGCATGCCGGCCGGCATACTCCACGGCCAGCATCAGCAGGTGGAGGACGACAGTGACCGCGAACGCGCGTGCGAGCAGGGCCGAGGCCGCCTGGGGCAGGCCGCCGACTGCCGCGGCCACGGCCAGCGCACCGCTGCCCACCATGCCGGCCTGGACGACCAGGTGCCAGAAGAGCACCGGAGACTGCCACAGGTCCCGACCCTCTGCCTGCCCGAAGAGGAATGCCGTGTAGCCCGCCATCAGGGCGCCGGCAGGGATCGCGAGCAAGGCCAGGAAGGTCATCAGCCACCCGATGTCGAGGACTGCTGCAATGAGCCACAGCACCGCACCGCCGGAGAAGGCCGTGAGGACGTAGGCGCCGAGCACGAGCCAGGAGGTCCAGTTCGACTTGAGGAAGATGTAGTGGAACCGGTCGGGGCGCTTGAGGTCCCAGACGAGGAGACCGCCGGTCGTCGCGGCGCCGAAGAGCCCGAGCGCCGGCGCGACGTAGTGGCCAACACCACCCAGGTCGATGCCGAGCAGGTAGGCCAGCCCCGCGAGCGCGATGGCCCCGGCGCCGACCGCCTTGGTCCACAGGTACGTCGTGACCCGCCAGCCCCAGGGGCGGGGGTGCGCCGTGTTGAGCGTGGTCCTCGCGCTGGTGGTGGGGTCGCCGGGGAGGTCTCCGGCCGTGGCCAGACGCTGCGCGTCGGGACGCGCCCAGATGTAGGTGTCGTCGACCGGTGCGAGCAGGGGGTCGAGGACGGCTCGGTCGGCTCCCAGGTAGAACACGTTCGGCCCGGTGTTCTGCTCCGGAGCCCGCACCGCGGTCTCCTGGGTGCTCACCAGCCGGGCGATGCCGCTGGTGGGGTCGTCCAGGTCACCCACCCAGATCGAGTGGGTCGGGCAGACGACGACGCAGGCCGGCTCCCGGTCCTGGTCGATGCGATGTGCGCAGAGGTTGCACTTGGCGGCGGTGTGGGTGTCCTCGTCGATGTAGATGGCGTCGTAGGGGCAGGCCTGCATGCAGCTCTTGCACCCGATGCACCGCTCGTTGTCGAAGTCGACGATCCCGTCCTCACGCTTGAACAGGGCCTGGGTCGGGCAGATCTTCACGCAGGGCGCGTCGGTGCAGTGGTTGCACCGCATGACCCCGAACGACCGGGTGGTGTCGGGAAAGGTGCCGGCGTCGACGTACTTCACCCAGGTGCGGAACTGGCCGAGCGGCACCTCGTGCTCGGTCTTGCACGCGACCGTGCAGGCATGGCAGCCGATGCAGGTGCGCTGGTCGATGGCGAAGCCGTAGCGCACGCCTCAGCGCTTCCGGATGACGTAGCGGAACACACCGTCGTCGCTGCTCGACTCCAGCAGCTCGTTGCCGGTGTCCTTCGCCCAGGACGGGATGTCGCTGCGTGACCCGCCGTCCGTGGCCTCGACCAGCATGATCTGCCCGGGCTGCAGGCCCTTGATGCCGCGCGAGCTGAGCAGCACCGGCATCGGGCACTTCCGGCCCTTGGCGTCGATGACGAGGTCCGGCTGGTAGTCCATGGGGGCTCCTGTCCTGGTCTGACGTTTTATTGCCCGGGTCTGTCTGCCGGGACTGTTTGCCGGTTCTGGTCGGTCGGGTCTGGTCGGTCGGTCTGTCGCTCAGTCGGGTCGCTCAGATGAAGAGCTGGATCTGCGAGCGGCTCATCTCCGACAGCGCCGTCGCAGCGCCGACCGGCTCCCCCACCCCGTCGATCAGGTCCTCCCGGCGCAGTCCCATGAGGTCCATGGACATCTCGCAGGGCCACAGGTTGACCCCGAGCTCGGTGCACATCTCGAGGAGCTCCTTGGGGGAGGCGACCTTGTGGTCGGCCGCAAGCTTGTTCATCATCCAGGCCCCGGCGCCGGCCATGTGGAGCTTGGAGAGCTTGAGGTTGCTGATGCCGGGCCGGTTCATGCCGGCCAGGGCCTTGGTCATCACGTTGTTCCCGGTGATGCGCACCTCGTCGCGCACGAGGGCGAACAGCCCCCAGAACGTGAAGAAGATGGTGGTCTGCATGCCATAGGCCGCCCCGGTGGACCCCAGGATCAGCGTGGGCCACACCCGGTCCAGGTCCCCCGACCAGGCGATGATGGTCATGCTCTGGGGGGCGTCGTCTGCTGCATCCGACATCTGCGGACCTCTTTCGCTCCATTGCGACCAGGCTGTTGCCACCTGTGATGCCCTACACTACATTCGTCTATGCGCATACAACAAGACCCGAATATTTCTCATGCGCATTCCCGTCCCGCCGCTCAGGAGGCAACCCATGGCACGGACCATCACAGCCGCGGAGCTCTTCCGGCAGCTCGAAGCGGGCGAGGTCAGCGAGATCCTCGATATCCGCAACAAGGACGAGTTCGCGGCCAGCCGAGTGGAGGGCCACCGCCCGGTCCCCACCCGGAACATCCCGGTCTACGAGGTCTTCGAGGACCTCGAGGCGCACGCCGCGGCAACGTGCCCTGGCGCCGTGGTGGTCTGCGGGCAGGGCAACGGCTCCGAGCTGGTGGCCGAGGAGTTCTCCCGGTGCGGGGTGGAGACCCGCTCGCTGGAGGGCGGCACCGACGCCTGGGCGCGCCTGCTGGTACCGCGGGAGATCCCGGACCTTCCCGGGGAGGTGCGGGCCTGGCAGTTCCAGCGCCCCGCCAAGGCCTGTCTCTCGTACGTCGTCGGCGTTCCCGGCGCCAGCTGCATGGTCGTGGACCCCACCCGTCACTCCCAGCCCTACCTCGACCTCGCGGCCGAGCTCGACATGGCCATCACGCACGTGGTCGACACCCACGTGCACGCCGACCACATCAGCGGCGGACCCGCCCTGGCCGAGGAGCTGGGCGCGGAGTACCACCTGCCCCCGGAGGACGCCGGCGGCCTGGTTCCGTTCCCGAACCGGCCGCTGCGGGACGGCGACGAGATCGACCTCGGTTCCGCCGTCGTGCGCACCCTGACCATGCACCTGCCGGGGCACACCCCAGGCACGACCGCGCTGTTGGTCAGCGACCGGCTCCTGATCGTCGGTGACACGGTCTTCGTCAGAGGCCTGGGCCGACCCGACCTGACGGGGCATGCGGAGGAGCTGGCGCGGGACCTCTTCCACAGCGTCCACGAGCGCCTGCGCCCCCTGGACCCCGCCACGGTCATCGCGCCAGCGCACTGGTCCAGCAGCGAGGAGGTCAATGACCAGGGCCTGGTCCTCACCACCATCAAGGACGCCTTCACCGCGACGCTGCTCAACGAGCAGGCCATGGAGCGCTTCGTCGAGGAGATCGTCAGCTCGCTCCCCCATGCTCCCGAGGTCTACGACACCATCCGGCTGGTCAACGCCGGCCGGCTGGCGCCTCCGGAGGACGAGATGGACGTCCTCGACGTCGGGCGGAACCAGTGCGCCGCGTCGACGACGTTGCGGTGATGCCAGCCCCACGCGCCCGGTGGCGCGACCGCGAGCCGCTCCACGAGGTCGGGGAGCCACCCGACTACCGGTTCACCCTCGCGAACGAGCGCACCTTCCTCGCCTGGATCCGCACCTCCCTCGCCCTGATGGCCGCTGGGGTCGCCGTGGTGCAGTTCGTGCCGGGTCTGCAGGTGCTGAGGGTCGCCCTCGGACTCCTCCTGATCTGCCTCGGTGGCGTCCTTGCTGGCGTGTCCTACGGGCACTGGGAGCGGGCCGAGCGGGCCATGCGCCTCGGCGCGCGGCTCCCCCACTCCCCGGTCCCGCGTCTCGTCGCCGTCGCGCTCGCCCTGTCCGCGCTGGCCGCGTTCGCCCTGACCGTCGTCAACCTCGCGGGCTGAGGCGGTCGGCATGAGTCGGCTCGGAATGCTGGCCCCAGGCCCACGAGACGGGCCGCCCCTGGACCCGGGGCTCCAGGCCGAGCGCACTGCCATGGCGTGGCAGCGGACGGCGCTCGGCGTCGGCGGGGTGGGCGCCGTGCTCCTGCACGAGGCGGGCGCCGACCTGCTGGCCGCCATCGCCGGCGGCCTCGGCCTGCTGTTCGCGCTGGCGCTGCTGCTCGCCGTCGATGCCCGCTACGACCGAACCGTGCGGCGCATCGAGGCCAACCAGTCGCCCGCGAGCCCAGGTCTGGTCGGAGCGGTCTCGGTGGCGGCGCTGGTCCTCGCTCTCGGCGCGGTTCTGCTCGTCCTCCGCGGCGCCGGCTGAGAGGATGCGGGCAGAGGAGGACAGCCACCTAGACTGGAGCGCCCCGGGCCACGGGGCAGCACCCGAGGCACGGCACGGGAGGAACCATGGACAGCGACATCGCAGCACAGCTGCAAGAGCTCCATGCCCGCGTCTGCAAGGCCATCGCCGACCCCAAGCGCCTGATGATCATCAACGAGCTGCGCGACCGCGAGCTGAGCGTCGGGGACCTCTGCGAAGCCCTCGGCATCAGCCAGTCCAACGCCAGCCAGCACCTGGCGGTCCTCCGCGAGCGCGGCCTGGTCTCCTCCCACCGGGTCGGCACCAACGTCTTCTACGCCCTGCGCAGCCAGAAGATCGTGCAGGCGGTGGACCTGTTGCGCGAGTTCCTCGCCGAAGACCTCGCCGAGCAGGGCAGGCTCAGCGGGGCGATCACCGGCTGACCTCGACTGCGGTATGCCGGCTGGGGCGAGCTGGTCGGCGAGGTTGCCGGCTAGGGCGAGCTGGTCGGCGAGGCTGTCGCCGTCGGCGACGCGGTCGGGCTCACCGTCACCGACCCGCGCGGCGCCGCCGCAATGGCCGCCGCGATGGCCGTCTGGAGCCGCTTCTGCGCCTCGCCGTAGGCCGCGAAGTCGCCCTTCTTCAGCGCAGCCTGCCCATCGGCATACGCCGCCTGGATGTCGGCCAGCGCCTTCTGCAGAGCGGCGTTGGAGCCCGTCCCGCCCCCAGTCGTCGGGGGCGGCGTGGGAGTGGTGGTGCCGCCACCCGAGCCGACGTCGCCCGCGCTGGCGCCGGCGTTGCCGCCGAACAGCCCGTCGAGGGCGAGGTTGAGGGTCTCGCCCCAGGCCAGCTGGTTGCCGAAGACGGCGACCGTGGCCGCGGAGATCGGGTAGGCGGAGCTGGAGGCAGAGCTCACGTAGATGGGCTGGACGTAGAGCAGGCCACCGCCGACCGGGAGGGTCAGCTGGTTGCCGAAGGTGAGCTGCTTGCCGGTCTGGCGGTTGTTGGCGATGAACTGCGAGAGGTTGAGGCTCTGGCCTGCCGCGTTGGCGGTCGAGGACTCGATGCGGTTCTGGACCTGTCCTGGACCGTCGACGTTGGAGTTGCGGGGCAGCTCCAGCAGCCGGAGCGTGCCGTAGGAGGTCTTCCGCTGCCCGGCCACCGAGCCCGCGTCGGAGTCGACCGCCAGGAAGCCCGAGAGGACCTCCCGGTCGCCACCGACGGGAACGAACGTGCTGGTCAGCGAGAACGCCGGGGACGTCTGCTCCGGCATCGCGAGGGTGAGGTAGTAGGGCGGCTGGTCGAACCCGGCACGGGCGGGGTCCTCGGGGATCTTCCAGTAGTCCTGGCCGCTGTAGAACGCGTCGGCGTCCGTGCCGTGGTACTTCGTCAGCATCATCCGCTGGACCTTGAACAGGTCCTCCGGGTAGCGCAGGTGGCTCATCAGGTCGCCGCTGATGTCGCTCATCGGCTGGACCGTGCCCTTGAAGGCCTTGCTCCAGGCCCGCAGGACGGGGTCCTTCTCGTCCCAGGCGTAGAGGTGCACGCTGCCGTCATAGGCGTCGACCGTGGCCTTGACCGAGTTGCGGATGTAGTTGATCTGGCCGCTCGTGATCGGGGCCACGCTGGTCGAGCGCTCGGTGATCGAGTCGGAGGTCGCGTTGTCGATGTCCTGGAGCCGCGAGTTGGGGTAGCTGGCCGACGTGGTGTAGCCGTCGACGACCCACTGGATGCGCCCGTTGACCACGGCCGGGTAGGGGTTCCCGTCGGTGGTGAGCCAGGGTGCCGCGCGCCTCACCCGCTCCAGCGGGGTGCGGTGGTCGAGGATCCGGGACTGGCCGTTGACCGCGTCGGAGAGCAGGAACTTCAGCTCGCGGTACTTGATCGTGTAGGCCAGCCGGCGGGCGAAGTCGCCGACCTGGACGCCGCCCTGTCCGGTGTAGGTCGTGGTCTTCTGCCCAGACGCGCTGGAGTCGTCGGGGTAGTCGAACTCCCGCGCCTGGGCGCCGGCCGGGGCGCCGACGATCGAGTAGGACGGTGACTGCTCGCCGAAGTAGATGCGCGGCTCGAACTCCGGGAGGACGCCCGTCGAGGGCACGTCCTTCTCCATGAAGACCGGCTGGCCGTCCTTGTCGCGCCGGTTGCCGTAGGCGGCGACAACGCCGAAGCCGTGGGTGTAGACGGTGTGGTCGTTGAGCCAGTTGCGCTGCGCGTCCGGGATCCCGCCCAGCCGCATCTCGCGGACCGCGATGACGGCGTCGCTCTCCTTGCCACCGATCGTGTAGCGGTCGACGTCGAGGGCGTCCGGGAACCCGTAGTAGGACTTCAGGCCCTGCAGCTGGCGGAACGTGGGCGAGACCACAATGGGGTCGACGAGGCGTATGCCGGGAATGGTCGCCGCGTCGTTGCGCAGCTGGCCCGGCGAGGCCTGGGTCTCCGCGCGGTAGGGGATGACCTTGACGGTGTTGAGCCCGTAGGCCGATCTGGTGGCCTCGATGTTGTTCTCGAGGTAGGGATGCTCGAGGGACTTCTCGGACGGCTTCACCTGGAGGCTGCGGATGAGCGCGGGATACATGCCGCCGACGACGATCGACGTGACCAGGAGCAGCACGACGCCCACGATGGGCAGCCGCCAGGACTTGGTCCAGATCGAGGCGATGAAGAGGGCGGCGCACATGAGGGCCGCCACCGCCAGGATCGCCTTGGTCGGCAGGACGGCGTGGTCGTCGGTGTAGGTGATGCCGGTCATCAGCCGCGAGTCGTTGATGGACAGGGCGTAGCGGTCGAACCAGTAGCTGACCGCACGCACCAGGACCAGGGCGGCGAGGAGAATGGCGAGGTGGGTGCGGGCAGCGCGGGTCGTCTGTGCCCCCCGCCCGGGCAGGGTGAGGCCGCCGTAGATGTAGTGGGTGAACGCGGCCGCGATGGCAGCCATGATCAGCGCGAGGGTAAGGAAGCCGAGGACGTACCGCAGCCAGGGCAGGGTGAAGACGAAGAAGGAGACGTCGCGGTGGAAGTGGGGGTCCTTGATGCCGAACGGCACGGAGTTGCGCCAGAGCAGGAATGTCTTCCACTGCCCAGCCGAGGCGGACCCGGCGAGGAGGCCCAGCACCGCGGGGATGCCGATCATCGCGAGCCGGCGGACCGGCTCGATCGCCTCGCGGTACTGGTCGAGGACCTGCTGCTGCGGAGTCACCGGCGCGTAGACCGGCCTGGTCCGGTAGCCGAGGTAGAGGCTGGAGAACACCAGGCCCCCGGTGACGGCCGCCCCCGCCACGAAGAGCAGGCTCTTGACGGCCCACTCGGTGGTGAGCACGGTGCGGAAGCCGATGGAGTCGTACCACAGCAGGTCGGTCCACAGGCCCGCCGCGAACGTGATCAGGAAGAACAGGACGATCAGGATCACCACGGTCGGCCCCAGTGGGCCTCGCCGTCGGCGGCCACCGGGCCGTGGTCGTCGGGGTCCGAAGCCGGGCCGTCGCGGGCGCCCGGCCCCTGAGTCGCCTGCGCCCTCGCCGCCGCCCGTTCGACCGCCGCCAAACCAGTCTGACTGACTCACACCAGTGCCGTTTCCCGTTGTCGCCTGGACCCGCGTCGTCCGGCGTGCGCCGGCGCACGCGCGAGTCCCTCAGGAGGACAACTTACCGAGGCCCCCGCCGGTTCCCGCAGAATGGTGCGCGTGACAGCCAGCCAGCCGGTGACCGACCCCCTTTCGCTCGTGGCCCTCGACACCGAGCGCCACGTCGCGGCCGCCGGGTGGGACCAGAACCCCCGGCTGTTCGCCCTGGTCCCGACGGCCGAGCTGCTGGAGCGCGAGCCCCACCTGCGCGGCCAGCTCTCGGCGGCCGACATCGCCGACGGCGCCCTCACCGCGATCGAGCAGGAGGACCTGCCCCGCACGTCGTCGATCGAGGGTCTGCTCGGCCGGCTCGCGTGGCCGGACTCGGTGGCCGGCGCCGCCATCGCCCTCGAGCGGATCGTCGTGCCGCCCGAGGCCGAGCGTGACCTGCCGGCCGACCCACAGGCAGCTGTCGATGCCCTCAGCGCCCATCGGCAGCGCAGGGACGTCCGCCTGCTCGTGGCCGTCCTGCGCGACGGACGGAGCCGGTGCCTGCTCCGGCAGCGCGACCACGACCGCGACGACCAGGTCGCCTCCGGCGAGGACATCGCTCCCGGACTTGTCCACGCGCTCCGGGCGACGCTGGAGGACTAGGCGCTAGCTCTTCCCGCAGGTCGCGAGACCGGCAGTCTGGTGTGCGGCGATGTCCTGCACCGCCGTGCGCGCCTGGGCGAACGTCGAGACCTTGAACACCTGGAGCCCGCCGGGAACGTGGCCCACGACCTCGTCGCAGTTGTCGGCCGGCGCAAGGAAGTAGTGCGCTCCACCCTCGCGGGCGCCCGCCAGCTTCTGCTGGATACCGCCGATCGGCCCGACCACGCCGTCCGAGGCGATCGTGCCCGTGCCGGCGATCTGCTCGCCACCCGTCATCTCTCCTGGCGTCAGCCGGTCGTAGATCCCGAGCGTGAACATCAGCCCCGCGGAGGGGCCACCGACCTCGCCGGCGTTGATCTTGACCTGGAACGGGAAGTCGAACTTGGTGGCGAGGAAGACACCCAGGACGGTTCGGCCTCCGGAGCTGCGGGTCTTGGCCTGCACCGTCATGGTCGCGCCGTTCCGTTTGAGCACCACTGGCACGGCCTGCCCGGCCGGCAGCGCGCCGATGGCGTCACGCACCGCCTGGGCGTCCTTGGCGGGGGCGCCATTGATCGTGACCAGCTCGTCGCCCGGCTTGAGCACCGCGGCAGCGGGAGCATCCTTGGCCACCTCGGCGATGGTGACCCGCTCGGGGACCTGCACACCGAGGGCCCGAAGCGCGACGGCGATGGCCTCCTGCTGGGAGTCGGCCATCTCGGCGGTGTTCTGCTCCTCGATCTGCTTCTCGGTCGCCCCCTTGGGGAAGAGCTGGTCCTCGGGGTAGACGGCACCGTGGGGGTCCAGCCAGGCCAGGATGACCTGCCACACGCTGGGACGCGCGCCCGGCCCCCCGACGACCCGGACCGTGGTGAAGTCCAGCGCGCCCGACGTCGGGTAGGTCTCGTGCCCGGTGACCTCGACCAGTGGCTTCCCGTCGGCTCCCTTGCCGAGCGTGTTCGTGATCGGCCCGGGCTCCATGATCGCGTAGGGCAGCGTGACGATCACCATCAGCGCCGCCACGGTGATCGCGAGGAAGGCGCCCACCAGCATGCCGGTCGAACGCCGGGTGAGCCGGTCGGCAGCCGGCGGGCCGGGCGGCCCGCCCCGCGAAGCGGCCGGCGTCACGCCGGGTGGGTGCGGACCCGGGTCGTCGAGCGCGGGGTCCTGGGTCCAGTGCTCACGGCTCACGGCAGGCCCACCCACTCGTCGTGGCCGTCGAGGAACGTCTGGTGCTTCCAGATCGGCACCGACTTCTTCAGCGTGTCGATCAGGTCGCGGCAGGCGGACAGGGCGGCGCCGCGGTGTGGCGCGGCAACGGCGACGACGACCGCCGTGTCGCCCACCTCGAGGTGTCCGGTGCGGTGGGCGACGGCAAGCCGCAGCAGGCCCTCGCCCTCGGCCCGTGAGGCGACCTCACGGCATACCTCCTCCATGGCCGCCACGGCCTGGGGGTGGGCGGAGTAGTCCAGCGTCGTCACCTGGTCGCCGTGGTCGTGCTGGCGCACCTGGCCCAGGAAGAGCGCGATGCCACCGCAGTCGGGGTGGCGGACGGCGCCGACCGCGGCGTCGAGCGACAGCGGCTCTTCGCTGAGGGCGCACAGCACCACTTCGGCCCTCGAACCGGGCTGCCCCGTCGTCGTCATGCACGTCCTCCTCTGCGGCGCCTGCGGCGCATGATGGCTGCGGTGCCCACCATGGCCACCGCCGCGCTGGCCGCGCCAAGCGCGGCATCCTTGCGGTCTACCCGGCGAGCGGCCACGGCAAGCGATCCGCGCACGCCGTCGAGGACGACGCCCAGGCAGGTGGCATTGTCGTATGCCGGCAGCCAGCCCTCCGCACGCAGCCTGCCTGACGAGACCGCCCAGGGATGCAGGGCGAAGGCCAGGTCGCTCGCCGGAGTGGGGAGAACGCCCACCCGGTGCAGCCGCTGCGCGGCGCCGAGAGCGGCCGACTCCGACAGCTCGACGTGCCGCATCCCGCTCAGGTGCTCGACCTCCGCCTGGTCCAGCCACCCCTCCGAGCCCACCGTGAGCGGTCCGGCCAGCCGGCGCGCGGACGCGACGGCCACGGCCGCTCCGAGGTCCTCGACGTGGCAGAACTGCCAGGCCGGCGAGGAGCCGCGGACGGTCAGCAGCCGAGGGGCCTCGAAGTGGCGCGTGATGACCGTGTCGACACCCGGGCCCACCAGGGCGGCCGGCCGCAGCACGGTGACCATGAGCCCCGGATGGACATCGGCGGTGACCGCGAGCAGCTGCTCGACGTCGATCAGGTCGCCCACGACACCGGTGTCGACGGGCGCCCGAAGGGGCGCATGGTCGTCCAGGGGCACGGGGTTGTCGTCGCGTGCGCCGTAGACCATCGCGCTGGTGATCGCGACGAGCTGCGAGGCCCCGGCGGCCGCGGCCGCGGTGATGACCGTCTGGGCCCGGCGCAGGCTGCGCTCGCGGCGCTGGCGAGGGGTCATGCGCAGGTCGGCATCGAGATCGCTGCTGGCCGCCACGAACACCACGACGTCGGCGCCGGCGAGGGCCTGCACCACCTCCGGCGTCGTGTCGTCGCCGATGCGCCACTCGACGCCGCCCACGCTGCCGGGTTCCTGGCCGATGCCGATGACGGTGCCGATCCGCGCAGCCGGAACCGAGCCATCCGGAGACGGGGGGACTCCCCGCGCGGCCGCACCCACGAGCGCACGCAGGATGCCGGTCCCGGCGGGCGACGAGGCACCGGCGACGGCCACCGTGATGGCGCTGCGCCGAGAGCGAACGACGCCCTGGGGGGAACTCACCGAGGCCTCCGAGTGGTTGTCTTGGAGTATCGGCGCCGAACACCGGCACCAGATGTCATCACCCATCCTCTCAGGCGCTTTCTGGGCGCCAGGCAGGGAGCAGTCGTGACTGACCGTCCAGACCATTCGTCCGGCGACCCCGAGGGCCCGGACCCGGAGGGCACTGAAGGCACCGAGCGGCAAGGGGGCCAGGCGGACGCCGGAGGGCTCGAGGGCATGGGCCTGCCGCCGGAGCTGCGCGAGCTGTTGGGCGCGCTCACGGGCGGTGGCGCGCTTGACCCGCGCTCGCTCGACCCTAGCCTGCTCGACCCCCAGGCCATCAAGGCGCTCCAGGACCAGCTCGAGGCGATGGGACTCGGCCGGGTCGATCCTGCCGCGCTCCAGTCGATGGCCGCCCAGGTGCGCGCCATGTTCGCCCAGCCGGTCGAGGGACCGCTCAACGCCCAGCTGGCCCTCGACACCGCGCGGCGCGTGGTCTCCTCCGAGGGCGACAGCAGCGTCGGGGACGGCGCCCGCAGGCACGTGGTCGACAGCGTCCACGTCGCCGACCTCTGGCTCGACGACGTGACCGCGCTCCCGGCGCCGGCGGCCCCCGCCCACGGGTGGAGCCGGGCCGAGTGGGTCGACGCGACCATGCCGGTCTGGCGCTCGATCGTGGCGCCGATCGCCGAGGGCGTGGCGACCGCCGTGGGTGCGGCCATGCGCCAGCAGGTGGAGCAGCTGGGCGCGGAGGCCCTGCCCGAAGGCATGCTCCCGGAGGGGGTCGACCCGGCGGCCCTGATCAGGCAGATGGAGCCGATGCTCGGTTCCATGAGCGCGTCGATGTTCGGCGTCCAGCTCGGCCAGGCCGTGGGCACGCTGGCGGGCGACATCCTCAGCGGGACCGAGGTCGGGCTGCCGCTGGTCGCCGACCACGGCGTCGCTCTGGTCCCGGCCAACATCGCCGAGTTCGCGCAGGGCCTCGGCATCGACGAGGAGCAGGTGCGCCTCTACCTCGCGGTCCGGGAGTCCGCGCGCTCGCGGCTGTTCGCGGGCGTGCCGTGGCTGGCGCCCCAGCTGCTGACCGCGGTCCAGGACTACGCCCGCGACATCCGGATCGACACCGAGGCGATCGAGGCGCAGCTCCAGTCGGTCGACGCCTCCGACCCCCAGGCGCTGCAGGAGGCCCTGCAGCACTCGCTGTTCTCCCCGACCCCGAGCGAGGCGCAGAAGGCCGCGCTCGGGCGCCTGGAGACCCTCCTCGCGCTCGTCGAGGGCTGGGTCGACACGGTTGCCGCACGGGCCAGCACGCCGCACCTTCCCCAGGCCGACGCCCTGGGTGAGGCGATGCGGCGCCGACGCGCGAGTGGCGGCCCTGCCGAGAAGACCTTCAGTGCCCTCGTCGGCCTGGAGCTGCGCCCTCGGCGCCTGCGCGACGCGGCCAACCTGTGGGCCGCGGTCGAAGACCGGCACGGCCCGGCGGCCCGCGACGCGGCCTGGGGCCACCCCGACGTCGCACCCACGGCGGCCGACCTCGACGACCCGCTCGGCTTCGTGGAGAAGGTGACCGGGCGCGCTGCCGGCGACGACGTGGATGTGGCCCTCGACGAGATCCTCCGAGGGGACTCGGGTGACTGAGATCCACAGGCGGATCGACACCGGGGTCGCCCACGCCGACTCCCAGACTCACTCACAAGCTCACACACGGGCTGAAACGCACACTCACGCACCCGCTCACGCACCCGCTCACGCACGGGCCGGCCACCCGGCATACGCCCACCTGCACCGCCGCACCGAGGAGCTCCTTCGGCGCTGGGAGGCCCCGGACGACTCACAGGAAGGGCTGCGGCGGGAGTTCCTGGCCCACCTGGCGGCACACCCCGACGCCATGGAGAAGGCCGGGCCGCCGGCGCACTTCACAGCGTCCTGCCTCGTGGTCAGCCCCGATCGGGATCGGGTGCTGCTGACGCTGCACCGCAAGGCGGGGCAGTGGTTCCAGCTCGGTGGGCACTTCGAGCCCGCCGATGCGGGGCCGCTGGAAGCCGCGGCGCGTGAGGCCCACGAGGAGTCGGGGCTGGCCGGGCTGCGCCTGCACCCCCGGCTGGTGCAGCTCGACCGCCACACACTCGTGGGGGCGTTCCGGCGCTGCCGCGAGCACCTCGACCTCCGCTACGCCGCGATCGCGGCCCCCGGCAGCCGGCCCGCCGTCAGCGCGGAGTCGCTCGACGTCCGGTGGTGGCCGATCGACGGGCTTCCCGCGGGGTCGCGGCAGGAGATCTCGCGGCTGGCCGCCGCTGCGCTTCGCGCCCTCCCCTGACCCGCCCCGGCTCCTCCCCGACACCAGGCCTACCGGGACGCGAACAGTGCACGCGAACCGTGCGGAGAAAGTCGCGAACGCGCGGAGGCATCAGCCCTCGTCGACATCCCCCGCCGGATCGCCGTCGACCGCTCCGGCCCCGCCGCGGCTGTCATCGACCCAGCGCGACCGTGCACCGGCGTAGCCGTCCAGGTAGCCGCGGGCCCGGTCGAGCCGCGGGTAGCCCGACAGCCATTCCCAGAAGTCGGCGCCGTGGCCGGCGCTCAGCAGGTGGGCGAGCTCGTGCAGGATGACGTAGTCGACGACGTAGGAGGGCATGCCCTGCAGCCGCGTCGAGATCCGGATCGTGCCCTCGCTCGGGGTGCACGAGCCCCAGCGGTTGTGCTGGTTGCCGACCCAGCGGATGCTCGTCGGCTTCGCCGCGCCGCCCAGATAGCGCCGCGACAGGTCGGCCGCGCGCCTTGCCAGCTCGGCGTCGGACGGTCTGCGGCGACGGTCGCTCGCGGCCAGGCGGGCCAGCATCTTGTCGACCCACTCCCGCTCCTGGCTGCGAGTGAACCTCGCAGGGATGAGGACCACGGTGCGGCCGCCCTCACGGTAGGCACTCACCGTGCGCCGACGGCGGGCGCTGCGGCGCACCTCGACCTCGCCGTCGATGTCGAGGCCCAGGTCGGCCTGCCGGCCTTCGGCACCCCTGCCCACAGCATGAAGATAGGCCAGCGGGCCGACGTTTGTCCGCAACCAGCCTGCAGGCGCCGTTGAGCCGCTGGCGCCCCACCACCGAGCGGGGCGCGCACAAGGGCTCACCGAAGGTCCTGTGGGCACCAGACCGCCCGCCTGGGCACTGGTGGGAGCCTCCGCCGACCCGCTCGGCGCCCAGGCTCTGGGTCCGCCCACCGAGCACGGCGCAAGCACCCCAATGCACGCCGTTGTGCGTGCGCTGCACTAGGGTGGCGGAAGTCCAGCACCGCGGGACGGCGGTGGGAACGACAAGGAGACATGGCAATGGCAGACGAGACCTACAAGGGCGAGTTCTACTGCGTGAAGTGCAAGGCCAAGCGCGAGGCCGAGGGCAAGGTTGTCGTGTCTGACAACGGACGCCGGATGGCCAAGGGCCAGTGCCCCGTGTGCGGCACGAACCTCAACCGCATCCTTGGCAAGGCCTGAGCCACACCCCCAGCCACACCAGAGCAACCCCAGACACCCAGGGGCGGGACCCGACCGGTTGGTCGGGTCCCGCCCTCGTCATGGCCCGAGGGCTCCCGGGCCGCCGCTGTGGGTGGTCCACACCCATGTCGACGCTGTGGATGCTGTGGATGCTGGTCCAGGCCCATCCGCGGGATCTGCGAGATTGACACGGCGCCGCCGCCCGAGGAGGTCCTGTGCCCGCCCGCCCGAGACTCAAGCCCCACCTGCGGCCGCTGCGCAGGGGGCCCACCACGCTCCAGCTCGGTCTGGAGCCGCGGCAGGGGCTGGTCCTCGACGGGGTCACCGAGTCCGAGGCGGCCTGGGTGACGAGCCTGGACGGTACCCGGACGCTGGCCGGCTCGGTCGCCGAGGCCGCCGCGCACGGCATACCTCCTGATCGGGCCCGGCGTCTGCTGGACCTTCTTCGCGCCCACGGCGCCCTCGTGGAGGCACCCGCCGGCCGGTGGCACTTCGCCAGCCTCGCCCAGCACGCACCCCGGTCCCTCGCCCTCGACGCCGACGCACTGGCCGCCTCCGACCCGGCGCCCGGCGACGGCTTCAGCGTCCTGGCCGCGCGGGCGCGGCAAGAGGCCGTGGTCGCGGGGACCGGGCCGCTCGCCGTGGAGATCTGTGCCCTGCTGCGGAGGGCAGGTGCCCGCGCCACGCTGATCGGCCCGTATGCCGGTGGGCCGGCCGGGGTGCCGGCCGCGCAGGAGGTGGACCCGGCCCCCGACCTCGCGGTCGTGGTCGGCACCCTGCCGCTCCCGCCGGACGCGGCGGCCGCATGGCACAGCGGGGGCGTTGCCCACGTCCCGGTCGCGGTGGGCACCAGCACGGCGCTCGTCGGGCCGGTGGTCCACCCCGGCCGCACGGCCTGCGTGCGCTGTCTGGACCTGGCGCGGACCGATCTGGACCCGGTCTGGCCGGTCCTGCTCGCGCAGGCGCTGCCCACCGCGGT
Source organism: Dermatophilaceae bacterium (assembly GCA_035691065.1). Taxonomy (GTDB): domain Bacteria; phylum Actinomycetota; class Actinomycetes; order Actinomycetales; family Dermatophilaceae; genus DASSJT01. Next base: position 6,156 of record DASSJT010000155.1, on the reverse strand, counting down.
CGGGCCGGTGCCCGAGGTCGACGCCGAGACCTCGCTGCTGGCCCTGACCGCCTCCATCACCGCCATGGCAGCACTCGCCGCCCTGGACGGGCGGGACGGTGCCACGGGAGTCTCCCTGGAAGTGTCCCTCCCGTGGCCGGAGATCACCCAGCGCCGGTGGCTTCCGCACCCCGACTGCGCGTGCGGGGCCGCGACCTGGGAGCTCGGCGGCTCGGCGGATCTGGCCACCCGTGCCTCCTGATGGCGGCGGCTCAGGTGAGAATGTCGGCGTGAGCGACATCCCGCGCCGATCCGTGGCCCGCACGGCGCGCCTGGTCAGCCTCCCCCTGGGCTATGCCGGGCGCACTGCTGTCGGGCTCGGCAAGCGGGTCGGCGGGCGCCCCGCCGAGCTGGTCGCCGCCGAGCTCCAGGCCCGCACGGCCGAGCAGCTGTTCCGGGTGCTGGGCGAGCTCAAGGGCGGCGCCATGAAGTTCGGCCAGGCCATGTCGGTCATGGAGGCCGCCCTTCCCGAGGAGCTGGCCTCGCCCTATCGTGCGACGCTGACCAAGCTTCAGGAGGCAGCACCGCCCATGCCGGCAGAGACGGTCCACAGCATCCTCGCCGACCAGCTGGGGCCGCGCTGGCGCACATCGAAGTTCCGCTCGTTCGACGACACTCCCGCGGCAGCGGCCTCGATCGGGCAGGTGCACAGGGCAGTGTGGCGCGACGGCCGCAAGGTGGCCGTCAAGGTGCAGTATCCGGGGGCTGGGCCGGCTTTGCTCAGCGACCTGCGCCAGATCGCCCTCGTGGCCCGGGTTGCCACGAGCTGGATCCCCGGACTGGAGGTCAAGCCCATCACCGACGAGCTGATGTCGCGCATGAGCGAGGAGCTCGACTACACACTGGAGGCGGCCTCCCAGCGAGCCTTCGCCAGGGCGTTCCGCGACGACGCGCGGGTCAAGGTGCCAGAGGTGCTCGCCCAGTCCGAGACGGTGATCGTGTCGGAGTGGCTCGAGGGCGAGCCGCTGTCGGCCATCATCCGGGACGGCACGCCGAAGCAGCGCGACGCCGCCTGCGAGCTCTACCTGCGGTTCCTCCTCGACGCCCCGGGCCGAGCCGGCCTCCTCCACGCCGACCCGCATCCGGGCAACTTCCGGATCACCCCCGACCGCCGGCTGGGGGTGCTGGACTACGGTGCCGTGAACCACCTGCCGGACGGCCTGCCGAAGGCGATCGGGGAGCTGCTCACCTGCGCCCTGGCCGGCGACGCACAGGGGTTGGCCGACGGTCTGCGTCGCGAGGGCTTCATCAGGGAGTCCATCGACATCGACCCGCAGGCTTTGCTGGAGTACCTGAGTCCCTTCATCGACCCGCTCCGCCACGACGAGTTCACCTTCTCGCGGGCATGGCTGCGCGGCATCGCCCAGCACGTCAACGACCTGCGCAAGCCGTCGTTCCTCGTAGGCATGAAGCTGAACCTGCCGCCCGCCTATCTCCTGATCCACCGGGTGTGGCTGGGGGGCGTGGGCGTGCTCTGTCAGGTGGGCGGCACGGTGCGGGCGCGAGACGTGCTCATCGAGCTGCTGCCCGGGCTCGACGCGAGCCGGCTGCCCCCACCGGTGCCGCCAGAGTAGGCGGGGTCACCACCAGCCGGAGTCGAGCTTGCCCTCGATGCTGCGCAGGAAACGGCGGCTGCACTGGTCGCACGTCCACACCTCACGCCCGCCCTCGACCCCCCGGGCCCACGCCAGCCGGGCCTGCGCGGCGGCCGCCTCGTCGGCGGGCCTGGCCCCGCACGTGGCGCAGACGATGAGCGGAAGCTGCTCGGCCGGCATACGCCTCAGCTCTCGGGGGCAGCGGCCTTCGCCGCCGCCTTGGCCGCCTGCTTGAACTCCCGCACCTTCTGCAGCGAGCTCTCGTCGACGACGTCCGCCACCGAGCGGTAGGACCCGTCCTCGGCGTAGGGGCCGATCGCCTCGCGCCAGCCGTCGGGTCGGACGCCGAGCTGCTTGCCCAGCAGGGCGGCGAAGATCCGCGCCTTCTGGTCGCCGTAGCCGGGCAGGGAGCGCAGCCGGGCCAGGAGGTCGACGGGATCGGACGCCTCGGTCCAGATGCGCTCGGCGTCGCCGCCGTAGTCGGAGACGACTACCTGTGCCAGCTGCTGCACTCGCCCGGCCATCGACCGGCCGTAGCGGTGGATGGCGGGCGGCGTGGCGCAGAGGTCGGCGAACGCCTCGGGCTCGGCCGCGGCGATGCGTCCGGGATCCAGGCTGCCGAAGCGGTCGAGGATCTTGGCCGGCCCCCGGAACGCGTGCTCCATCGGGTACTGCTGGTCCAGCAGCATCCCCACGAGGAGGGCGAAGGAACTCTCGCTCAAGACCCGGTCGGCCTCGTGGTCCTGGGCAATCCTGAGTTCGGGCATCGGCGTCGCCATGGACCCACCGTAGCCCGCCGCCCCCGGTGGGTTGCCCAGGAGCATCGCGAAGGTGGCCGATGGCGCCCGTGGGCTCATTCGGACGGGTTGGCCGCGATGAAGTCCCGCAGGACCGCCGCGAAGCGGTCCGGCTGGTCGAGGTGGGGGAAGTGACCGGCGCCCTCGAACAGCTCCAGCCGAGAATCCGGGATGGACTGCTGAGCGCGGATGGCGTGCCACGCCGGGATCATCCGGTCGCGAGAGCCCCACACGATGAGTGTCGGTATCGGCAAGGCGTCGGGCAGGTAGTCGTGGGCACTCACGGTCTGGCCTCCCGGGTCGATGACGGCGCGGGTCGTGGCGAGGAAGGCACGCCGGCTGTCGCCGTTACCGAGGGAGGTGAAGCCCTGCCAGATCGCGGTGATGTCCGAGCCGGGCTTCCATCCCACCTTCGACATGACCCGCCCGGCAGCCTCGGCCCGTGACACCATCCACCGTGAGGCGATGACCGGCAGCACCCATTCCGCCAGGGGCAGGGTCGCGGACCGCAGGACCGGGTTCACCTCTCGTCCCAGTCCGCCGCTCGCGACGAGGACGAGTCGATCGACCCGCGCCGGGAACAGGTAGTAGAACTCCATCGCGATGCCGCCGCCGAGGGAGTGCCCGACCAGGGTGATCCGCTCGATGCCCAGCCGGTCCAGCAGGTCCCGCATGGTCGCAGCGTGGGCGCCGAGCGAGTAGTCGCCCGCTGGCTTGGCCGACTGCCCGTGCCCGAAGAGGTCGGGCACGATCACCCGGTGGTTGTCATTGATCCGGTCGATGAGGTGGGTCCAGTTGCGGTGCGAGCCCAACAGACCGTGGAGGAAGAGCACGACGTTGCCCGAGCCGCTGTCCAGGTAGGCGAGCTCGTGACCGTGCAGGGTCGTCGTTCGAGGAGCCACGCGCTTCACAGAGATCTCCTCAGCCGGTGTTGCAGTGTCCTCTCAACCGCAACCTACCCGGACGCCTACCGGTGTCCGGCCGCAGGGACCTTTGCCTCTGCGTCGCGCAGGTACGCGCTCCTAGCGTGCCGTCGTGACCCATGACCAGTTGAGCAGCGCGGCTCTGCCGCTGGAGCGACACCCCAGGCGCCCCCGGGTCGAGACGTGGCACGATGCCCACGTCGTGGTGACCGGCGGGTCGAGCGGCATTGGGCGTGCGTTCGTGCGGCACGTGATGGCGCGAGGGTCCCGCGTCTCGGTACTCGCCCTTCCCGACGACGATCTCGAGGAGACCGCCACCGAGCTGGACGGCGCGGGTGCGGCCTACCAGGTTGCCGGACTGGACGTCACTGACCGTGATGCTGTGAACGGCGCGGTCAGCCGGGTGACGGCTGCGCTGGGGCCTTGCGACGTGCTGCTGACCTGCGCGGGGATCGCCCACCCGGGCCACTTCGAGGCCCTCGACGACGCGATCTTCCGGCGCACGATGGAGATCGACTACTTCGGCACCCTGTACGCCATGCGCGCGGTCGTTCCGGCCATGACGCAGCGGGGCAGCGGAAGCGTGGCCGGCATCTCCTCCACGGCCGGGCTGGTCGGCATCTTCGGCTACTCGGCCTACTCGCCCCCGAAGTTCGCGGTCCGCGCGCTGCTGGAGGTGCTGCGCATGGAGCTGCGGCCGATGGGCATCCACGTCGGCTGCGTCTGCCCGCCGGACACCGACACACCCCAGCTCGCCTACGAGAACCGCTACAAGCCGACCGAGACCTTCGCCATCTCGGGCGCGATCAAGCCGTACACCGCCGACCGGGTGGCTGCGAGCATCGTCGCCGGCATGGAGCAGGGACGCTTCCTGATCACTCCCGACTGGCAGACCAAGGTGGTCGCACGGACGTCCGGCCTCCTGCGTGGGACCTGGTTCGCCTACTTCGACTCACGGGTGCGGTCGGCCCGGCGGAAGCAGCCCTGAACCGGGATATGGGCCTGAACCAGGCCGCCTCCGACCCAGAAGGGCTCAGGTGACAGGCCAGCATTGCTCAGGTGACGCGGGAGCCGAGGTATGCCGTGAGAACGGCGCCGACGGCAAGCGCCCAGACGATGATGACCGTTTCCGCCCACATCTGCCCTGAGCCGGGCAGCAGCCGGAACAGCCCGTTCTGGAGGTTGAAGGTGAGATCCATCAAGCCGAGGAAGATCAGCGCGCTGCCCGCCAGCAGCCCGAAGACCGTCCCGTAGCTGCGATCGGAGAACAGCCCCACCGCGGCGACCAGCGAGCAGGCAGCCATCCAGGCGTCTGCCACGGGGAAGGACCGCTCGAACCTCAGGTACCAGTCCTCCTCGACCACCTGGACCGTCCCGCGCAGGAAGAAGTCGAGCCAGTAGAGCACCGTCCCCACGCCGGTGACGACGAGCAGCACTCCGAGCACGGCGTTCATGTCACCCTCCCCTGTCGATCGGATGTCATACGGCGCCGTTTCATACGGCGCCGTTCAGGAGCGCCCGAGCAGCGGTGCAGATTCGCGCGACACTGGGCAGCACCGCCGCCTCCAGCGCCCGCGCGTACGGGATCGTCTCCTCCGTCGTGACCCGGTCGTAGGCTGCGGCGATCCGCTCCTCCGCCAGCACCGCAGCCACCTCCCCCGAGAGGCCGCCGCGGGTGTAGTCCTCATCGACCAGCAGCACCCGGCCGGTCTGACGGGCCAGACCTGCGATCGCGTCGCGGTCGAGCGGCGCCACGCTGCGCAGGTCGAGAACCGCAACGGAGACCCCGTCGCCAGCAAGACGCTCTGCCGCCTCGACGCACCGATGCGCGCCCACGCCGAGCGAGACCATCGCCAGGTCGGTGCCCTCCCGGCGCAGGGCAGCCCGGCCCAGGGGCACTGGCTCCGGGACGTCGGGGACCTCGCCCTCGGCGCCGGCACTCGGCACGTCGAAGCTCACCGAGCTGCGGCTGCTGCCACCGACGTAGTCGAGCCATGGCTGCGACAGGAGCTTGTGCTCGAGGAACACGACCGGCCCCGGGTCGTCGATCGCCGCGAGCATCAGACCGGCCGCGTCGGCCGGGGTGGAGGGAACCACCACCGACAGGCCCGGGATGCCTGCGAGCAGGCCCCAGAGCGCCTGCTCGTGCTGCCCGGCGTCGCCATACCCTCCCCCGCACGCGGCCCGGACCACCATCGGCACCTGCCACCTGCCGCCCGTGAAGGCCTCGACCTTGGCGGCGTGGTTGAGCAGCTGGTCGAGCGCCACGCCGACGAAGTCCACGAACATGACCTCGACCACCGGGCGAAGGCCGGCCATCGCGCTCCCGAGGGCGGCGCCCAGCAAGGCCGACTCGCTGACCGGGCTGTCCACGACCCGGTCTCCGCCGAAGCGGACGTACGCGTCACGGCGGAGGAGGCGCACATCCTCCCCGATGACCACCACGCTGGGGTCCTGGCCCATCGCAAGCAGGAGAGCCCGCTCGATGGCGGCGCTGAACATCGTCCTAGGCATCGACACCCACCGCCCTGACCGCGGCCTGGATAGCCTGGTCGATCTCGTCCTGGGCCTGCTGCTCCAGACTCGCCACCACGTCCAACGGCAGCCGGCGCGCCGCCTTCGGCAGCGGGTCTCGCCCGCGGGACCGGTCCACCGCGGCCGTTGCCGCCCGTCGGCTGATCGCGAGAAGCGCGGCGATCCGGTCCAGCAGCGGCGCGCCCGGCTGGGCGCGCACCTGGCCGAGCAGCGGTCGCACCTCGTCGGCGAGGTCCCTCAGCGCCGTCGTCAGCCGGACGAGCGGAT
>DASSJT010000154.1:0-14223 GCA_035691065.1 Dermatophilaceae bacterium | reverse complement strand
TCGTCCTCGCCATCGCGCTGTGGCTGCTGATGCGCAACATGAACGCCCGCATGCGGCGCATGTCCTACCGCGCCCAGCAGGAAGAGGAGGCGGCTCGCCGCGAGGCCGACCAGCATGATGCCGACCAGCACGGTGTCGATGGAGGCCCGTCGGGACTGCACTCGGAGCAGGACGCGCCCCGACAAGAGGGCCCGCCAGCCGGAGGTGACCCGTCGGCAGGGGACGACACCGACCCAAGCGGCGACGCTGAGCGGGGCGGCGACGCCGAGCGGGGTGGCGCCGTGGAAAGCTCCGTCGACGGCAGCAACGACTCCGAGGGCCAGCGCAGGTAAGCCGGGCCTTCTGGCCCATCCCGGTTGGCGTGTGCTCCGGCCATGATGGGGTCTTTGGATACCCACCTCAGGAGGTCTGTCATGAGTGGTCGCGTCGTTCACTTCGAGATTCCGTTCGACGACGGCGCCAGGGCCAGGTCGTTCTACAGCGAGCTGTTCGGCTGGCAGCTGCAGGACGTCCCAGGCATGGACTACACGCTGGTCACCACCGGCCCCACCGGCGAGCAGGGCGCCACCGAGGCTGGGTTCATCAACGGGGGGATGGGCGAGCGTGGCACCCCGCTGGGGCACCCGGTGGTGGTCATCGACGTCGCCGACATCGACGCGACGCTGGCCCAGGTGACCGAACGCGGTGGCTCGGTCGTGCGAGGCCGGATGCCGGTCGGGGACATGGGGTTCACCGCGTACTTCACCGACCCCGAGGGCAACGTCATCGGGCTCTGGCAGAACGCATAGACCCTGCGGGACCGCCCCAGGGACGGTCTACGCCGCCGAGGTGCCGTAGACGGTCATCGACGCCGCCACGTAGTGCACGATGAACGCCGCGATGGTCAGGGCGTGGAAGACCTCGTGGAAGCCGAACCACCGGGGCGACGGGTTGGGCCGCTTGATGCCGTAGACCACCGCGCCCAGCGTGTAGAGCAGGCCGCCGACCGCAATCAGCGTCACGATGGCGACTCCGCCCCCGTGCAGCAGGGGCCCCAGGTAGAACACGGCCACCCAGCCCAGGGCGACATAGACCGGCGTGTAGAGCCAGCGCGGCGCCCCCACCCACAGCACGCGGAAGAGCACGCCGACCACCGCGCCACCCCAGACGATGGCCAGCATGGTGCGCGCGTCATCCCGCGGGAGGAGCAGGGCGAACGGCGTGTAGCTGCCCGCGATGATCAGGAAGATGTTGGAGTGGTCCAGCCGCTTGAGCACCCCAGCGACCCGGGGCGACCAGTTCCCACGGTGGTAGACGGCAGAGGTGCCGAACAGCAACCACGCGGTGGCGGAGAACACTGCGGCGGCGATTCGCGCCGGGGTCGACGGCGCCAGGGCGATGAGGACGACACCCGCGGCCACGGTCAGCGGCACCATGCCGGCGTGCAGCCAGCCGCGCAGGCGCGGCTTGACCGCTGCGACCATGGTCTCGATGGCTCCCTCGTGGGGCACCTCGGGGAGGTTCGGCTCAGCTCGCATGGTCCCCACTGTAACCTACGGTTGCGTAACTTACTGTCAAGTAGGTTCTGTGTGTGGGTGCGTCGTGACGTGCCGATCCCGGCTCACGGGCGGCTGGAGTAGCGTTGTCGAGGCTGCGCGGGACTGAATCGTGACGCGCGCCCGAACGAGGAGTGAGCTCATGGCGTTGAACGACCTGCTCTATGCCGCCTACGAGCGCCGACTGAGCCGCCGCCTCGCCAAGGGCCCAGTTCCCCGGCACGTGGGGGTCATGCTGGACGGCAACCGTCGCTGGGCACGCGCCCGGGGGGCGGGCACCAAGGAAGGCCACCAGGCTGGTGCCGACAACATCGCGAACTTCCTCGGGTGGTGCGAGGACGCCCGCGTCGAGATCGTCACCCTCTGGCTGCTGTCGACCGACAACCTCAACCGCCCGGAGGCCGAGCTGGCCCCACTGCTCACCATCATCGAGAACACAGTGTCCGACCTCGCCCAGAGCCGTCGATGGCGGATCAACCCGGTCGGGTCGCTCGACATGCTGCCCACGGCCACGGCGCAGCGGCTCAAGGAGGCCGCTGACCTCACCGAGGCGGTCGAGGGCATGACGGTCAACGTGGCTGTGGGTTACGGCGGGCGCCAGGAGATCACCGATGCGGTCCGCTCCATGCTCGTCGCCCACGCCGCGAACGGCACCAGCATCGAGGAGCTGGCGGAGACCCTCCAGGTCGAGCACATCGCGGAGCACCTGTACACCAGGGGCCAGCCCGACCCGGACCTCGTCATCCGCACCTCGGGGGAGCAGCGCCTTTCCGGATTCCTGCTCTGGCAGAGCGCCCACAGCGAGTTCTACTTCTGCGAGGCCTACTGGCCCGACTTCCGGCACGTCGACTTCCTCCGGGCGCTGCGCGCCTATGCGGAGCGGAACCGCCGCTTCGGCTCCTGAGCCCCGCCCTAGCCCCCACCGTCGTCCCCTCCCCACTCGTGACACCGGGCTGCAGATTCCGCACCCGGCGCGCAGGGGTCATGTGACAGGGGTGTGAACTCTGTGGACACGCGCCAATCAGCGCGACAGGAAACCACCGGGGACGTACCGTCGGACTAGCGCGACGCACCCGCACCGCGCTCGGGAGGCCCGACGTGAAGGAGCACAGACCGCTCCGGCAGGAGGGCCGGACCCGGCCCGACCGCCGCGATCGGGCCAGGTCCCGGCACTTCGCCCGCGAGTAGGCGCACCGCGCCACCGCGCGCGTTGTGCCAAGGAGACAGAATGGCCTCGACACCCAGCCGAACGGCTCGTCCCTCCTTCGATTCGCCCGCGTCCCGCACCACCATGGGCGCAGCGACGCACACCGCCCCGGCGAAGGCAACGAAGACCAAGCGGAAGACGTCCGCACCAGCCAGCCCACCGGCATACAAGACATATGTCCTGGACACCTCGGTGCTCCTATCCGACCCGCGCGCCATGGTCCGGTTCAAGGAGCACGAGGTCGTGGTGCCGGTCGTCGTCGTGACCGAGCTGGAGGGGAAGCGCCACCACCCCGAGCTCGGCTACTTCGCGCGCACGGCACTGCGCATGCTCGACGACCTGCGGGTCACCCACGGACGCCTCGACGCGCCGGTGCCGGTCGGCGACGATGGCGGCTCGCTGCGCGTCGAGCTCAACCACACCGACCCGATGGCGCTCCCGGCCGGGTTCCGGCTCGGCGACAACGACACCCGCATCCTGTCCGTGGCCAAGAACCTCGCCAACGAAGGCTGCGACGTGACCGTGGTCAGCAAGGACCTGCCGATGCGGGTCAAGGCCTCGGCGGTGGGCCTCATGGCGCAGGAGTACCGCGCCGAGCTCGCGGTCGACTCCGGGTGGACCGGCATGCACGAGCTGGAGGTGACCGTCGAGGAGATGGACAACCTCTACGAGCACGGCCGGCTGGAGAGCGTGGCTGCGGCCGAGCTTCCGTGCCACACCGGGCTCAAGCTGATCTCGCCCCGCGGCAGCGGCCTGGGGAGGGTGGGCGCGGACAAGCACGTCCGGCTCGTCCGGGGAGACCGCGACGCGTTCGGACTCCACGGCCGCAGCGCCGAGCAGCGGATCGCCCTCGACCTGCTGCTCGACCCGGACGTCGGCATCATCAGCCTCGGGGGGCGTGCAGGCACCGGCAAGAGCGCGCTCGCGCTCTGCGCCGGCCTCGAGGCGGTCATGGAGCGGCGCCAGCACCGGCGAGTGGTCGTGTTCCGCCCGCTGTATGCCGTGGGCGGCCAGGAACTCGGGTACCTGCCGGGCAGCGAGGCCGAGAAGATGGGCCCGTGGGCCCAGGCCGTCTTCGACACCCTCGGCGCCCTGGTGTCGCACGAGGTCGTCGAGGAGGTGCTCGACCGGGGCATGCTGGAAGTGATGCCGCTGACGCACATCCGCGGGCGCTCGCTGCACGACGCGTTCGTGATCGTCGACGAGGCCCAGTCGCTGGAGCGCAACGTGCTCCTCACCGTGTTGTCGCGCATCGGCCAGAACTCGCGGGTGGTCCTCACCCACGACGTGGCGCAGCGTGACAACCTCCGCGTCGGCCGCCACGACGGGGTCGCCGCGGTCATCGAGGCGCTCAAGGGGCATCCCCTCTTCGCGCACGTGACCCTCAACCGCAGCGAGCGCAGCCCGATCGCCGCCTTGGTGACCGACCTGCTTGAAGGAGGCGTCGAGGTCTGACATGGTGGTCACTCGTGCCGGGGCGGCTCCGCAGTAACTGCCCAGCAATCTGCACCTCTCCGACACGAGTGAGCCACATCGCAGGGTTGTACCCAACGGGCGTGACTCTGCGGTAAGGTCTCGGTTTCATAAACACCCGGCCAACCCCTGAGGCCGGGTGTTGTATGGCCGGAAGTCGCCTCCCCTGGGCGACTTCCTCTGGGGTCATCTCCCCCTGGATGACCCACGGAGCCATCACCCCCTGGGTGGCTCCAGATGGAGGACGCGCATGAGCCAGTACGAGGGCCGTCACCGCCCCCGTCACGCAAAAGCACCAGCCCCCAGGTCAGCAGTCCTGGGCAAAGCACTAGGAAAACCGGCAGTCACGTCGAGCCTGGCCCTCGCCGTTGTCGCGACGACCGCCGCCGGAGTCACCGCCGGCGGCAAGGGCGCTGCGCCGGCCGCGTCGTTCACGCTCAGCAACGAGGCGATCTCGCAGGCCAACGAGCAGTCCAACGCCGCCATCGAGGACGCCTCGCGCCTCGTCGCCGATCGCAGCGCCGCCAACGTCTCCAGGTCGGCCCTCGGCGAGCGCCAGCGGCTGCAGGCCGCCGCAGCCGCGGAGGCGGCGGCGAAGGCCCGCAAGGAGGCCGCCGAGCGCGCGGCTCGCGAGAAGGCCCGCAAGGAGCTCGAGGCCAGGCAGGCCGCCATCATCGCCAATGCCATCGCCGACCCCAGGAGCGTGGCCAAGCTCCTGATGCTCGACTACGGCTGGGGTGGCAGCACGCAGTTCTCCTGCCTCGACTCCCTGTGGACCAAGGAGTCCGGGTGGAACTACCAGGCCTACAACGCCTCCTCCGGCGCCTACGGCATACCCCAGGCCCTTCCCGGCTCCAAGATGAGCACGGTCGGGGCCGACTGGCAGACCAACCCGGTGACCCAGATCAAGTGGGGCCTCAACTACATCAGCACCGTCTACGGCACGCCCTGCAGCGCGTGGGCGCACTCGCAGGCGACCAACTGGTACTGACTCAACGACTGGCCCGCTGAGCGGGCCGCGCCATCGCGAGCACGTCGAGCGCCTCGTCGAGCTGCTGTTCCGTGAGTTCCCCGCTGGCCACGTGCCCGCGGTCGATGACCACCTCGCGGATCGACCGCTGCTCGCGCAGCGACTGCTTCACCACCGCCGCGGCCGCCTCGTAGCCGATGTAGCGGTTGAGCGGAGTCACGACTGCCGGACTTCCCTGGGCGAGGTCCAGGCAGCGCTCCGCATCGGCCTGTATGCCGTCGACGCACCGGTCCGCGAGGAGGCGGGCGCTGCTCGCCAGCAGGGTCGCGGACTCGATGATGTTGCGGGCCAGCACCGGGAGCATGACGTTGAGCTCGAAGTTGCCCGCCGCCCCGGCCGCCGTGACCGTGGCGTCGTTGCCGAAGACCTGGGCGCAGACCATCAGGGTGGCCTCGCAGACCACCGGGTTGACCTTGCCCGGCATGATGCTCGAGCCCGGCTGGAGGTCGGGCAGGTGGATCTCGCCGAGCCCGGCGCGAGGACCGGAGGACATCCAGCGCAGGTCGTTGCAGATCTTCGTGAGGCTGACGGCGACCACCTTCATGGCCCCGCTGAGCTCCACCACGGCATCCTGTGCGGACTGGGCCTCGAAGTGGTTCTCCGCCTCCCGGAACTCCACGCCGGTCTCCTCCGAGACCAGCTCGATGACCCGGGCGGCGAAGCCGGGCGCGGCATTTAGCCCCGTGCCGGCGGCGGTGCCGCCGAGGGGCAGCTCCGCCGTCGCCTGGCTCGCCACCAGCACCCGCTCGGCGCCGAGCTCGACCTGGCGCCGGTAGCCACCGAACTCCTGGCCCAGGGTCACGGGCACAGCGTCCATAAGGTGGGTGCGCCCGGCCTTCACGACGTCGGCGAAAGCCTCCTCGCGGCCGCGCAGGCTGGTCGCCAGGTGCAGCAGCGCCGGGACCAGCTCGCGCCGAGCGGTGAGGGTCGCGGCGATGCGCAGGGCGCTGGGGAACGTGTCGTTGCTCGACTGTCCGGCGTTGACGTGGTCGTTGGGGTGGACCTCGAGCCCGGAAGCCAGGTGCGCCAGGCGCCCGATGACCTCGTTGGCGTTCATGTTGGTCGACGTGCCCGAGCCGGTCTGGAACACGTCGATCGGGAAGTGGGAGTCGTGCCGGCCCTCGGCCACCTCCTGGGCCGCGGCGGCGATGGCCTCCGAGCGCGGGCCGTCGAGGACGCCCAGCTCGCGGTTGGCCCTCGCGGCAGCCTTCTTGACCAGCGCGAGGGCATGCACGACCTGGGCCGGCACCGGCTGCCCCGAGATCGGGAAGTTCTCGACCGCCCGCGCGGTCTGGGCGCCGTAGAGCGCCGATGCGGGCACCTGCACCTCCCCCATGGAGTCGTGCTCGACCCGCATCTCGACGCGGGAGGGAGGATGGGCACGGTCCTGGCTCTCCGGCATACCCACCATCATGCTCCCGGCCACCGACCTGGCGAGGTATGCCGTCCAGCGGCGGCGCGACGTCAGAGCTTGCGGAGGCGGATCCGGGTCACCTTGTGGTCGGCTGCCTTGGACAGGCGCAGGGTCGCGCGGCCGCGGGTCGGCAGGACGTTCTCGCGGAGGTTGGGCTCGTTGATGTCGCACCAGATTCGCAGGGCGGTGGCGCGTGCCTCCTCGTCGGACAGGTCGGCGTACCGGTGGAAGTAGGACTCCGGCTTGGCGAAGGCGGTCTCGCGCAGGCGCAGGAAGCGCTCGACGTACCACTCGCGGATGTCCTCGACCCGGGCGTCCACGTAGACCGAGAAGTCGAAGAAGTCGCTGACTGCCAGACCCGAGCTCCCGTCCACGTGCGCCCGAGGGGCCTGCAGGACGTTGAGGCCCTCGACGATGAGGACATCGGGGTGCCGGATGACCTGGTGCTGGCCGGGGACGATGTCATAGGTCAGGTGGGAGTAGACCGGGGCCGACACCTCGTCGCTGCCCGCCTTCACCTCGGCCATGAAGCGAAGCAGCGCTCGTCGGTCGTAGGACTCGGGAAAGCCCTTGCGCTGCAAGAGATCTCGCCGCTCGAGCTCGGCGTTGGGATAGAGGAAGCCATCGGTCGTGATGAGCTGGACACGAGGCGTGTCGGGCCAGCGCCGGAGCATCTCGCGCAGGATGCGGGCCGTCGTCGACTTGCCGACGGCGACCGACCCCGCGACGCCGATGACGAAGGGCGTCTTGGCCGGGCGCTCCCCGAGGAACTCGGAGGTGACCCGGTGCAGGGCGCTCGTCGCCCCCACGTAGAAGTTGAGCAGCCGGGACAGCGGAAGGTAGACCGCCTCGACCTCCTCCAGGTCGATCGGGTCGCTGAGGCCGCTCAGGCGCTCGACATCCTCGGCCGACAGGCTCAGCGGCTGGTTCTGCCGCAGCCGCGCCCAGGCGGCGCGGTCCAGCTCGACGTAGGGGGAGGGCAGGGTGCGGTGGACGGCCCCTCGGGCCGTCGCGCCGTTGCCTGACGGTGAGGTCACCGCGCCATTCTTGCCCACCAGGTGCCGGGCCACGGCACGACGCCGTGCGTGGCATGGGCCACGTTAGGCTGGCCGCCATGTGTGGAATCGTGGGCTACGTCGGGCCGACCGCCGACGGCAAGGCTCTGAATGTCGTCATGGAGGGCCTGGCCCGGCTGGAGTACCGCGGCTACGACTCCGCGGGCGTCGCGCTGGTGACCCCGGAGGGTGTGGCCAGCGAGAAACGAGCGGGCAAGCTCGTCAACCTCCAGGACGCGCTCGCGTCCCATCCGCTCCCGGCTGCCACGACCGGCATCGGCCACACCCGCTGGGCCACCCACGGCGGGCCCACCGACCAGAACGCGCACCCCCACCGCGGCGGCCCAGACGGCCGACTGGCCCTGATCCACAACGGGATCATCGAGAACTTCCACTCGCTGAAGAAGGAGCTGCTCGCCTCGGGTGTGGGCTTCGCCAGCGAGACCGACACCGAGGTAGCAGCACACCTCGTGGCCGAGGCCTACGCCAAGACCGGCGACCTCACCAAGGCCATGCGCCTGGTCGTCAACCGGCTCGAGGGCGCCTTCACCCTGCTGGCGGTGCATGCCGACGCACCCGGCGTGGTCGTCGGGGCCCGCCGCAACAGCCCGCTGGTCGTCGGCCTCGGCGACGGTGAGAACTTCCTCGGCTCTGACGTGGCGGCGTTCATCGGCCACACCCGGTCGGCGCTCGAGCTGGGTCAGGACCAGATCGTCACCATCACCCCCGACACCTACTCGGTGACCAACTTCGACGGCACGCCCGCCGACGGCAAGGCCTATGAGGTGACCTGGGACGCTGCCGCGGCCGAGAAGGGCGGCTACGCCACGTTCATGGAGAAGGAGATCAACGAGCAGCCGCACGCGGTCGCCGACACCCTGCTGGGACGCACCGACGACGAGGGCCGCCTCGTCCTGGACGAGCTTCGCATCTCCGAGGACGACCTGCGGGGCGTCAACAAGATCGTGTTCATCGCCTGCGGCACCGCTGCCTACGCCGGCATGGTGGCGAAGTATGCCGTGGAGCACTGGACCCGGATCCCGTGCGAGGTCGACCTTGCCCATGAGTTCCGCTATCGCGACCCGGTGGTCGACGAGCGCACCCTGGTGGTGTCGATCTCCCAGTCCGGGGAGACCATGGACACGCTCATGGCGGTCAAGCACGCCAGCGAGCTCGGGGCCCGGACGCTGTCCATCTGCAACACCCACGGCTCGACGATCCCGCGCGAGTCCGAGGCGGTGCTCTACACGCACGCCGGGCCGGAGATCGCAGTCGCCTCGACGAAGGCCTTCCTGGCCCAGATCACCGCCTGCTACATCCTCGGCCTCTACCTCGCCCAGCTGCGCGGGGGCACCTTCGCCGATGAGGCGCAGGCGGTGATGAAGGAGCTGGCCGACGTACCCCCGAAGATCGAGAAGCTGCTCGGCCAGATGGGGCGGGTCCGGGAGATCGCCCGTTTCATGGCCGACACCCGCTCGGTGCTCTTCCTCGGCCGCAACGTGGGCTTCCCCGTGGCAATGGAGGGTGCGCTGAAGCTGAAGGAGCTGGCTTACATCCACGCCGAGGGATTCGCCGCGGGAGAGCTGAAGCACGGCCCGATCGCGCTTATCGACGCCGGCCAGCCGGTGTTCATCGTGGTCCCCGGCCCGGCCACGCCCCACGAGCTGCACAAGAAGGTCGTCTCCAACATCCAGGAGATCCGGGCTCGCGGAGCCCGCACCCTGGTCATCGCCGAGGAGGGCGACGAGGACGTCGTGCCCTTCGCCGACGAGGTGATCCGCGTGCCGCACACGTCGCCCCTCCTCGCGCCGCTGCTCACGGTCGTCCCGCTGCAGGTCTTCGCCCTGCACCTCGCCACCGCCAAGGGCCTCGACGTCGACCAGCCCCGCAACCTCGCCAAGTCGGTCACGGTCGAGTGATGGCGCCGGACCCGGTCGTCGTGATGGCGGGGTGCCGAGGGTGATCATCGGGCTGGGCATCGACGTGGTCGACGTGGAGCGGTTCGGCGAGGCGCTGCAGCGCACGCCATCGCTGGTCGACCGGCTCTTCACCGAGCACGAGCGGACCCTGCCGCTGAACTCGCTGGCCGCGCGTTTCGCCGCGAAGGAGGCACTGGCAAAGGCGCTCGGCGCGCCGGTCGGCCTCCACTGGGCCGACGTCACCGTGCATCGCACCGAGGAAGGCCAGCCGGTGTTCGACATCAGCGGCACGGTGCAGGCACGGGCCGACTCGATGGGTGTCCGGTCGCTGCACGTGTCGCTGTCCCACGACGCGGGCATCGCGTCGGCCGTCGTGATCGCCGAGGACTGACCTCATGATCGAGGCCTACGCCCCGGATGCCGTTCGAGCCGCGGAAGCGGCGCTCATGGCGCGGCTCCCCGAGGGGGAGCTGATGCAGCGCGCCTCGCTGGGTCTTGCCGAGGTCGCCGCGGCCCGTATGGAGGAGCGCGGGGGGAGCACGGTGGTCGCCCTCGCGGGTCCTGGCAACAACGGCGCCGATGCGCTGTATGCCGTGGCGCACCTCGCGCGCGAGGGGTTCAACGCCGCTGCGGTCCACACCGACCGGGTGCACGCCCCGGCCAAGGCGGCTGCGGAGGAGGCGGGCGTCCTGCTGGCGCTGGGCGACGACCCGTTCGGCCTGGCCCGGGTCCACGAGGCAGATGTGGTGCTCGACGGCATCCTGGGCCTCGGCGCCCGCGCTGGCCTGCCCGACTGGGCGCGGCCCTGGCTCGACGCCGTGCCCGAGAACGCCTGGCTGATCGCAGTCGACCTGCCGTCCGGTGCCGATCCGGCGGGGCTGTCCCCGGCCGGACCACCGGTCTTCGCGGACGAGACCGTCACGTTCGCGGTCGCCAAGCCGGTACACCTCCTGCCACCCTCCGACCGCGCCACGGGTCAGCTCAGCGTGGTCGACATCGGGCTCGACCTGTCGGGCACGACGGCCATCGTCCAGCGGCTGACCTTCGACGACGCGTCTGGGCTCTGGCCGGTGCCGGGGCCCGACGACGACAAGTACGCCCGGGGAGTCCTGGGTCTCGTCGCCGGCGGCGAGGGCTACACCGGCGCGGCCATCCTCTCGGCCACCGCCGCCGTGAGTGCCGGCGTCGGGATGGTGCGCTACCTCGGCCCGCCGACGCCCGAGTCACTGATCCGGGCGGCCGTTCCCGAGGTCGTCTTCGGGTCGGGACAGGTGCAGGCGTGGGTCATCGGGCCCGGGCTCGACACCCGGTCGGCGAGTGCCGAGCAGCTCGATGCCGCCGAGCAGGCGCTGGCCTCCGACCTGCCCGTGCTCCTCGACGCCGGTGGCCTCGAGCTGGTGACGGGGCCACGCAGCGCCCCCACCCTGCTCACGCCCCACGCGGGCGAGCTCGCCCGGCTGCTGGCGCGGCTGACCGGAGCCGAGGTGACCCGGGCAGCCGTCTCCGAGCGGCCCACGGCCAAGGCCCAGGAGGCCGCGGACCTCACCGGGGCGACCGTGCTGCTCAAGGGCTCCACCACGCTGGTCGTGCCCCCGCAGGACTCCGGCCACCCGATGCGGGCACAGGCCGACGCCCCGGGGTGGACGGCCACCGCCGGTGCGGGGGATGTCCTTGCCGGGCTGGCGGGAACCCTCCTGGCCGCCGGCCTGGACCCGCTCGACGCCGGGAGCCTGGCGGCGCTGGTCCACGGCGTCGCTGCCGACCAGGCCAACCCGGGCGGGCCGGTGCGGGCGCTGGCCATCGCCCACGGCATACCGCGTGCAGTTGCCACCCTGCTGGCTCGCCGCTGACGCGCGCATAGACTCGCTGGCCATGGCCGACCTGTCCCTCTCCAGCCGCGCGGGTGCCCCGCCCGTGCCGGCGGGGCTTTCGGCGTGGGCGGAGGTGGACTGCGGCGCGATCGCCGACAACGTCCGGGAGCTCAAGCGTCGCGCGGGCAGCGCCGAGGTGATGGCCGTGGTCAAGGCCGACGGCTACGGGCACGGCATCCTCGAGAGCGCCCGAGCGGTCGTCGCCGGCGGTGCGACCTACCTCGGCGTCGCCCAGCTCGCCGAGGCTCTGGCCCTGCGCGCGACCGGTGTCCAGACGCCGATGCTGAGCTGGCTGTACGTGCCCGGCGCCGACTTCGCCGGCGCGATCGCCCACCGCATCGACATCTCCGCCTCGAGCGTCTGGTCGCTCGAGGCCATCGCCGACGCCGCCCGACAGGTCGGCACGACCGCTCGCGTCCACCTCAAGGTCGACACCGGGCTGGGCCGCAACGGCGCGTGGGGGCAGGAGTGGGCGGACCTGATCCGCGTCGCCGCACGGCTCGGTGCCGAGCAGGCGGTCGAGGTGGTCGGCATCTGGTCGCACTTCGCCTATGCCGACGCCCCGGAGCACCCGACCGTCCGGGCCCAGCAGGAGCGGTTCGTCGAGGCGGTCGCTGAGCTCGAGCGCGCGGGAGTCCGCCCGCAGCTGCGGCACCTGGCCAACTCCGCGGCCACGCTGACCAACCCCTCGGCGCACTTCGACATGGTCCGGCCCGGCGTCGCGGTCTACGGGCTCTCACCGGTGCCCCAGCTCGGCGGACCCCCCAGCTACGGGCTCACCGAGGCCATGACGGTGCGGGCCCGCCTGGCATTGGTCAAGGACACCCCAGCCGGGCAGGGAGTCTCCTACGGCCACGAGTACGCGACGTCCGGCGCCACCCGGCTGGGCCTGGTCCCCCTGGGCTACGCCGACGGCATACCGCGCAACGGCACCAACGTCGGGCCGGCCCAGGTGGGCGGCGAGCGGTTCGCAGTGGCCGGCCGCGTGTGCATGGACCAGTTCGTGCTGGACCTGGGGCCGCACAGCCCGGCGGCGGCAGGTGACGACGTCGTCGTGATCGGGCGCGAGTCCCGCGGCGAGCCCACCGCGCAGGACTGGGCCGCTGCCACGGGGACGATCAACTACGAGATCGTCACCCGGATCGGCGCCCGCGTGCCCCGCATCCACCTCGACTACGGCCAGGGCGGCGCCGCCTGATGGCCGGTGGTCAGCGCACCCTGGTCGGGCTGGGAGTCGGCGTCGCCGCCGCGAGCGTCGCGACGGCACTGGGCGTCGCCCGTGGCCGCGCCGAGCACCGGCGACTGGCGCTCTCGACGCTGGCCCCGGAGGGCAACTACTACGAGGAGCCCAGCGAGGTCGTCGAGGTGCTCGCCGACGACGGGGTCGCGCTCCACGTCGAGATCGACCTGCCCCCGGTCGACGTCGACCACTCGGGCATCACCGTGGTTCTCTCGCACGGCTTCTGCCTCAGCCTGGGCAGCTGGGTCCTGCAGCGCCGGGCCCTCGCAGCAACGGGCCACCGGGTGGTGCTGTGGGACCAGCGAAGCCACGGTCGGTCCGGCCTCAGCCCGAAAGCGGCCTGCGACATCGACCAGCTGGGGCGCGACCTGCGGGCCGTGATCGAGGGCGTCGTGCCCGAGGGACCGATCGCGCTGGTGGGCCACTCGATGGGGGGCATGACCATGATGGCCCTCGCCGACCAGTATCCCGACCTGGTCAAGGAGCGCGTCGTGGCGGCCGCCTTCGTGGCCACGAGCGCGGGTGGCGCGCAGCTGGTCTCCCTGGGCTACGGCGAGCTCTTCGGCAAGCTGGTCAGCCGCGTGGGGCCGGCCGTGCTGGACCGCCTCGGCGCCCGCCAGGGCCTCTTCAACGGGCTTCGCGGGCGGGCGCGGGAGCTCGAGGAGTTCCTCGTGGGCCACTACTCGTTCGCCTCGCCCGTCCCCCCGGAGGCGATCCGCTTCACGGCCGACCTGCTGTTCGCCACGCCCCTGACCGTCATGTCGGACTTCATGGCGACGTTCGACCGCCACGACAAGCGCCACGCCCTCGAGCACTTCCTCGGCATCGAGGTGCTGGTCCTCAACGGCTTGCAGGACGTGCTGACCCCGCCCGACCACAGCGCCGAGATCGTGCGGCGGGTGCCTGGTGCCGAGCACGTCGTCATCGAGGACGCCGGCCACATCATCATGCTGGAGCACCCCGACGTGGTCGACGAGCAGCTCGAGGCCCTGGTCGAGCGTGGCATGCGCGCGCACGCCGCCGGCTTGGCAGTCGAGCACAAGCCGCGCGTGCGGATGCTGGTCATGGACATGGCAAAGCGGCGCCGGGTCGCCAAGGCCCGCGCGGCGGAGGCCAGGCAGAAATGAGCGGTATGCCGTCCGGCGGGCTCCCTGCCCGCCTCACCCTTCACGACGCCGCAGACACCCGGGCCCTGGGGTTGCGTCTGGCCGCGCTCCTGCAGGCGGGCGACCTCGTCGTGCTGGCCGGTGGCCTCGGGGCTGGGAAGACCACGCTGACCCAGGGCATCGGGGAGGGACTCGGTGTGCGGGGGCCGATCACGTCGCCGACGTTCGTGATCGCCCGCGCCCACCCCTCGCTCGTCGGCGGTCCGCCGCTCGTGCACGTCGACGCCTACCGCCTGGGCGGCTTCGACGAGCTCGACACCCTCGACCTCGACACCTCGCTGGAGGAGTCGGTCACGGTGGTGGAGTGGGGCCA
>DASSJT010000153.1:0-32101 GCA_035691065.1 Dermatophilaceae bacterium | reverse complement strand
GAGAGCGGGCACACCCTCGGCTCTCCTAGCGTTGTGCCGTCTGAAGAGTGCGGAGCTGACAGAGGGGACACCGATGACCGCCACGGCAATGACACGACAGAGCGAGACCATCCGCAGCGTCGCGGCACGAACGGTCGAGCTGACCAAGGTCTACGGCAAGGGCGAGGCGGAGGTCACCGCGCTCGACGCCGTGTCGATCGACCTCCTGGCCGGCGAGTTCACCGCCATCATGGGCCCCTCGGGCTCGGGCAAGTCGACGCTGATGCACTGCACCGCGGGCCTCGACTCGGCGACGTCGGGCCAGGTGTTCGTCGGGGACGTCGAGCTCACCAGGCTCAAGGACAAGGCGCTCACGATCCTGCGCCGCGACCGGATCGGCTTCGTCTTCCAGTCCTTCAACCTCGTGCCGACCCTGACCGCCGATGAGAACATCCTCCTGCCACTTGCCATCGCGGGCCGTCGCCCCGAGCCCGACTGGTACGACACGGTCATCGACACGATCGGGCTGCGCGACCGGCTGAGCCACCGCCCGAGTGAGCTGTCCGGCGGCCAGCAGCAGCGCGTGGCCTGTGCCCGAGCGCTCATGAGCCGCCCCGAGATCGTTTTTGCCGACGAGCCCACCGGCAACCTCGACTCCACCTCCGGGGCCGAGGTGCTGCGGTTCCTGCGGCACAGCGTCGACGAGTTCGGCCAGACCGTGGTCATGGTCACTCACGACCCGGGCGCAGCGAGCCACACCGACCGGGTGATCTTCCTCGCCGACGGCCGGGTCGTCGGCGAGCTCCGGGCCCCCACGCCCGACCTCATCCTGGAGCAGATGCGCTTGCTCGACGTGCACCGGACCGGTGCCTGAGCCATGCTCCACGCCAGCTGGAAGAGCCTGCTCGGCCGCAAGCTGCGGCTGTTCATGAGCGCCTTCGCCATCATCCTCGGCGTCGCCTTCGTGGCCGGGTCGCTGATCTTCACCGACACCCTCAACCGGGCGTTCGTGGGTATCACCAAGACCGTCGGCGACGTGGTCGTGCGCCCCGAGGGCACCGGACGCGCCGACGGCACCACGTCGTCGAAGACCATCCCCGCCAGCGTGGTTCGCCAGCTGGGCGGTGCGCGGGGCGCGGCTCGGGCCGACGGGAACGTCGTCGACCCCACGACGTTCATCGTGTCCAAGCAGGGCAAGGTCATCGGCGGCCAGGGCGCACCCGGACTCGGCCTCAACCACACCGGCGCACCGACCGCATCGGGCGAGCCCCCCGCCACCGTCGAGAGCGGACGCTGGCCGCAGCGCTCCGGCGAGATCGCGATCGACACGAGCACGGCCAAGCGGGCTGGCTACGTCGTCGGCGACAAGGCCACGATCATCACCTCGGGCAGCCAGGCCAAGTTCACCGCCACCGTCGTCGGCCTGGTGAAGTTCGGCCCGGGCGGTACCGTCGGCGCCACGCTCACCTTCTTCGACACGGCCACAGCGCAGCGGCTGTTCGAGCACGGCAAGGACGTCTACACCGACGTGTGGGTGACGGCCGCGGACGGCACCAGCCAGGAAGAGCTCCAGAAGGCGGTCGCCGCCAAGCTGCCCAAGGGCCTGGAGGCCGTGACGGGTGACGCCGCTGCTGCGGAGGCACAGGACCAGATCGGCCAGGTCACCAACTTCATCGGCATCTTCCTGTTGGTCTTCGCCGGTGTGGCGGTCGTGGTCGGCTCCTTCCTCATCATGAACACGTTCTCGATCCTCGTGGCGCAGCGCAGCCGGGAGCTGGCCCTCCTGCGAGCCCTCGGCGCCAGGCGCCGGCAGGTGTCGCGATCGGTGCTCTTCGAGGCCTTCGTGATCGCGACGATCGGGTCGACCATCGGCCTGGGGCTCGGTTTCCTCCTCGCCATCGGCATCCGCGCGCTGTTCAGCACCTTCGGACTGGACCTGAGCAGCTCACCGCTGGTCTTCCAGTCCTCGACCGTTCTTGCGTCGTATGCCGTGGGGCTGGTCGTCACGATGGTCGCCGCCTACCTGCCCGCTCGCCGCGCGGGGAAGATGCCGCCGGTGGCCGCGATGCGCGACGACGTCGCGATGCCCGAGTCCTCCCTCCAGTGGCGTGCCCTTGCCGGGGCGACCCTGCAGGTACTGGGCATCTACGCGGTCCTGCTCGGCGCGTTCACGCACATCGCGCATGGCACGTACTGGATCGGCGGTGGCATCTTCGGCCTCGTGATCGGCACCTCGCTGATCAGCCCGATCATCGGCCGGCCGCTCATCGCGGTGGTCGGATGGCTCTACCGCAAGGTGTTCGGCACGGTCGGCGTGATGGCCGAGCAGAACGCGGTGCGCAACCCGCGCCGCACGGCCGCAACAGCCTCGGCACTGATGATCGGCCTGACCCTGGTCGCGATGATGTCGGTCTTCGGAGCCTCCGCGAAGGCCAGTATCGACAAGACCATCAAGGAGAACTTCACGGCCGACTACGTCGTCTCCAACGCGATCGGGCAGCCCTTCGCGCAGACGATCACCGACCAGGTCCGCACGGTGCCCGGAGTGCAGACGGTGAGCAGCTTCCGGTTCCTGCCGCTGGGGTTCAAGGACGGCCCGTCGTTCGCGGGAGCCGTCGACCCCGCCACGTTCCCGAAGGCGGTGACGATGGACATGGTGGCTGGCTCGGTTGGAGCGCTGGCCAAGCCCAACACCATCCTCGTCGACGACGCCAGGGCGGCGGAGAACGGCTACCGCATGGGTGACACCGTCAGGGCCTCGATTGCCGGGGTCGACACCAAGCTCAAGGTGGTCGGCATCTACAAGGCGCGCTCCTCGACCCCAGCCGGCTACCTCGTCTCGCTGGCCACGGCGACCAAGGCGGGGCTTCCGCAGCAGGACAGCATGGCGTTCGTGGTGCGGGCCCCCGGAGCCGACCCCAAGGCGGTGGCAGCCGACATCAACAAGATCATCGCGGGCATCCCCACGGTGACGCTGAAGGACCAGAACTCCTTCGCCGCCGAGCGGCGCGCGCCCATCGACCAGATGCTCTACATCATCTACGCGCTTCTCGGTCTGGCCGTCATCATCGCGGTGCTCGGCATCATCAACACGCTGGCCCTGTCGGTCATCGAGCGGACCCGAGAGATCGGGCTGCTCCGGGCGGTCGGACTCAGCCGGCGCCAGCTGCGGTCGATGCTGCGGCTCGAGTCGGTGGTCATCGCCCTCCTCGGGGCCGTGCTCGGCATCGTGCTCGGACTGGCCGCAGGCGTCGCGCTGCAGCACTCGCTGGTGGACCAGGGCATCAAGGTTCTCTCCATCCCCTACGCCCAGCTCTGGCTCTTCACGGGGCTGGCGGCGGTGGTCGGCGTGCTGGCGGCAGTCTGGCCGGGTCGCCGTGCGGCTCGACTGGACGTGCTGCGCGCGATCTCCACGGAGTAGGGGTCAGAGGTCCCGGCGCCTCGGGTCGGCGGCGTGACCGGCGCACAGCCCGTCGCGCACGGCGGCGAGCCATGGAGTCCTCGCGGCGCCGGGGGCTAGGTGGCGGGGCCAGGTGGCGGGACCCGGCGGATCAGGGGATGCCGGGCCCCGCGGCCCTGTCGGCGCCTCACCGCCTGCCGGTCAGCCCAGCTGCTGGCCCGGCTTCGGTGAGGCCTCAGTCGCCGCACCGGAAGGTGAGGCGCGCAGGGCCCCTCACAGAAACATGCGCTCGGCCGCGGCCTCGGTCTCGGCATAGGTCACACCGGCCTGAGCCAGCAGCTGCCCGATGTGGTCGAGCGACTCCTTCACGTGACGCTGGGTGCCCTGCCACTCGCCCACCACGCCTTGGAACCGAGCGGCCGCCGAGCCACGCCAGGCGTCCTGGAGCGCGGTCAGCCGGCCCATCATCGCGCCGACCTGTCCCTCGATCTCGGCGGAGATGCGACCGATGTCGGCTGAGGCTGCCTGAATGCGCTCGGTGTCGACATGGAACTGCGCGGACATGTCTTCTCCCCTCGTCGGACCGCCCATCTGGGTCGGCAGGCCCAACGCTAGGCAGTCTCCGTAATCCGGCATCGGGGTTATCCACAGCCGGGTCCGATCCGGCGAGCGCCTACGATCGGGGCCATGGTCTCGGCGGCAGGGCATTGATGGCGATCCTCATCGACCCGCCACAGTGGCCTGCCCATGGGCGCACCTGGTCACACCTGATCAGCGACACGTCCTATGCCGAGCTCCACGCCTTCGCCGAGGCACACGGCATACCCGCCCGCGGCTTCGAAGGCGACCACTACGACGTGCCCGGCGAGATGTATGCCGCGCTGGTCGCGGCGGGCGCCACACCCGTCGGCGGCAGCGAGCTGGTCCGCGCCCTTCGCGACAGCGGTCTTCGGCTGCAGAAGCGCCGGGGCGAGAAGGGAGTGGCCCGCGCCACGAGCGTGGCGTTCCCCGACGGCACGACCGCCGACATCGACCTGATCGAGTCCCGCACGCTCGCGCCCGAGGCCAGGGTCTTCGCCTCGATGGTGTTCGTCTCCGATGCCGTGGGCCACCAAGCGGTCACGTACAGCCCCCGCCGACAGGAGTGGGGCGCACCCGGGGGCTGGCGCGAGGGCGAGGAGTCCGTGTTCGACACCGCCGTCCGAGAGGCGGCCGAGGAGGTCGGGCTGCTACTGGACCCGCTCGGTCTGGAGCCGTGCGGCTACGAGCGGTTCCATCCCCACGGTGAAGGGGGCCTGTGGCGGTCGGGGCAGGACATCCTGCAGGTGTTCCGCACCCGCATCGACCACGTGAAACCGCCACTGGGGGGCGACGACCCGACCATCGTCCAGAAGGAATGGGTCACGGTGGAGGAGTTCGCCATGCGGTGCGAGGCGCAGTTCTGGTGGCCGCTCGCCGACCGCGTGCTCAGCGGCCGGCTGGCCCGCTGACCCTGTGCCGGAGGCTCGCCCGCTGACCTGTTCAGCCGGCGTGGCCGCTGACCCGGCTGCTCAGGCCGGCGAGAAGGCCAGCCGGACGATCAGGCGCTCGTCACCGCGCGCAGCCGGGCGAGCTCCCTGGCGAGGTTCTCCCGGGCGCGGCCCTCCCACTGCTGCTGCGCTGTCCAGGTCGCGTAGATCGCGTCACGAAGCGTGAACGGCTCCAGGATCCCGACGCGGGCCGGGGCATACACGTCGTCGGGAACGGCGGCATACTCCTCGCGCACCTGCTCGCAGTACTCGTCGAACCGCGCCTGCGGTGCGCTCAGGATCCACAGGTCGGCGTCGTGGAATGCCGCCGCCACGCCGCCGTCGCGCGGTAGCAGGTGGCGCGTGGTCTCGAGGATGAGGCGCTCGACGGTCTCGACGTCCTTCGCCTCGAAGGCCAGCGACCTAAGGCTGCTCACGGCGAGGTCGGCGCTGAGCCGCTCGTTGTCGCCCGGGCCGCCGATGTCGTAGACGGCGTCGTGGAACCAGGCGGCCACCCGGGCGAGGGCCCCTTGGCGTCCGCGGATCTCGCCAGCCTGCTCCAGCTCCTCCAGGGCCCAGAACATCTCCACGAGGTGGTGCGCGGTGTGGTAGCGCCGGTGCGGTTCAGCGAGGCGCCGCTCCAGGTCGGCCCCGATGCCCAGGACCGCGTCGGAGTGCGCGCGGGGTGACAGCTCGCGCACGTCGAGCGTCCACCAGGTCGTGAGGGCCGGCACGCCGGGCAGTCTCCCATGGCGCCGCCACGGTGCCTCACACCGGCCGGGTGCGTCGCGACCGGTCGAGGGCGCGGGCGTACCCAGTGCCCATGGCCAGGAGGAGGGTCCCGGAGCCGATGAAGGCAAGCACGCGGCCCATCCCCTCGAGCGCGGCGAGGTCGAAGAGCATCAGCTTCCCGACGGCGACGGCCGCCAGGACCAGCCCCGCACGAAGGGACACGCCGGCGTCGGCGACCCGCTTGAGGCCGTGGATCAGCAGGGACGCCGCGGCGGTCATCCACAGGAGGGTCGCCGCAGCATGACCAGCCACGAACCCGCCCTGCTCCGCGTCGATGCTGCGCCCAGTCAGCACAGCCGCAGACACGACGGCGCCGCTGGAGGTGAGCAGCGAGCCGAGCCACAGGGCCGACGTCGGGACCGAGCGTCCGCTACCAGGGACGGCATCGAACTCACGGAGCACCAGCGCCAGCGCGGCGAGGACGGCTGTCGCCAGCACGCTGTCGAGCAGGGTGACGAGACCGAGCCGACCATGGGGCTCGGCGCCGAGCACTGCTGGGATGAACCGCGCATAGGCGAGCAGGCCCACGCCGCTGATCGCCACGCCGACGACCGCAGCCGTGCCGCTGTGGCCGACGAGCGACATGGCGAGGTAGGCGAGGGCCACGACCAGCACTCCGGTGCCGAGGTAGTCGTCCGGGGCGCCCTCCACCACCGACTGGAGCACGGCCACCGCTGCGACGCCGGCGATGGTGGCTCGCAGATGCAGTGGCAGGGTCCCGCGCTGAAGCACGCACACGGCATGCCAGGCGAGCAGGTAGGCGACAGCCGTGGCCAGCGCCGCGACTGTCGCTTGCCGGCTGTCCGCGAACGTCTCCGGCAGCGCGATCAGCGGCAGGGCGCTCGCCCCCACCATGGCGGAAGCCGCCACGTCGTGGGGGGTGCGGCTGACCAGCCAGGCCGACGACCCGAGGCCGACCGCCGCCAGCACCACAGCGAGGACGGTCAGGGGCGCCGACGGGGCCGCCGAGATCGACCAGACCCGACCGAGGTCCAGGTCCAGCAGCAGGATGACCACAGCGGGGACGATGCGGACCACCTCGAGGGCGGGCCAGTTCCGCCCCAGCTGTGCGGGGAATGTCGCGCCTGCCAGGACCACCAGGAACGCGGCGGTCGGCCAGGCCAACACCCCGCCGACCACCGGCGCCAGCACCGCCACGCCCAGCACGGTGAGAACCCCGAGCAGCTCGCTGTCCCATGCCCGCGCGATGAGGAGGCCACTGGCGGCGGTGAGGCCGGCCAAGGTGAGTCCGGCCCACACCGGGAGGTAGTGGTAGATGGACGTCATGGCCACGACATCGAGGTAGGCGGCCGCGTAGCCGGTTGCGGCCAGGGCGAGTGCGCCGGAGTTCTCCTCCTGCCGACGGTGCACCAGGTGGGCGACGGCGATGAGCGAGGCCGCGAGAACTGCGCCGGCGACGACCCGCGGGACGGGCCCGAACAGTCCGCGCTGGATGGCGATCACCAGCAGCATGACCAGCCCGATGAGGGTCACGCCCGCGCCCGCAACGCCAAGGACCCGGGCCACCATTCCCTCGCGCTGCCACCACGACACGGCGGGCTGCGACTGCTTCGAGGGTATGCCGGGCGCCGGCTTGATGGTGGCCGCCGGCTGGGGTGGTGGGGCAGCGGCCGGCATCGGCCGCCGTGGAGGGGCGGCAGGAGCGGCGGGGGGAGCCGGGCTCGGCGCCTGCTCTCGCTCGATCTCCTGCCGGAGTCGGTCGAGCCCGTTCCCGACGGTGTAGAGGCGCTGCATCGCCTCGGCAAACTCTGCTTCGAGGGAGAGGACGGAGTCGAGGCGACTGTTCATGCGCCCAGCCTCGAGCGGCCGCATCCGCAGCCGACAGAGCCCGGGTACTCAGCTGGTGGGTCGTCCGTCCGCTCGTGTGGGTCGCGAAACGCGACGGCGCCGCGCAATGGGTCAGACGGCAAGCTGCCCGGGCAGCGGATCGGAGTGCACGACCGTCAGGGCCGAGACGGCTCGGGTCAGGACGACGTAGAGACGGCGCAGACCAGTGCGCTCGTCCGGCTCGGCGGCGGCGATGGCGGCGGGCTCGAGCACCACGACGCGGTCGAACTCCAGCCCCTTGGCCACGGTCGCGGGAACGACATCGAGCTGGTGCTCGACGTCGCCGTGGTCGGCGCCGAGCACGCCGTGGGCGAGCCCCGCATGGTCGAGCGCTCGCGACACCGCGACCACATCGGCGTCGGGCGCGATGATCCCGATCGACCCCGGCTCGGCCAGCTCGCGCCGCACCGTCTGCACGACGGCCGCGGTGGCCGCCCTGCGGTCTGCCGTGGCGATGAGGTCGAGCCGACCCGGGTTGTCACGGACCGAGACCGGGGTCCCGAGGCCCGGCGCCATGGCGGGGAGCAGCCGTGCGGCGTACTCGATCACGGTGCTCGGCACCCGGAACCCCCGGTCGAGGACTTCGACATGGCCGTCCGGCTTGCCCAGGTGGGAGAGCGACTCTGCCCACGAGCCGGTCGCCCAGGGAGTCGTGCCCTGGGCGATGTCGCCCAAGACCGTCGCCGCCCCTGTCGAGCATCGCCGGCCAACGGCTCTGAGTTGCATGGGGGAGAGGTCCTGGGCCTCGTCGAGCACCACATGGCCGAGGCTGGGGGTGCGGTCGATGACGTCGGCGAGCTCGTCGAGCAGGACCGCGTCCGCCTGGCTCCAGCGCGCCGCGCCCCTGGTCTTCGGAGGGCTCGCCCACAGCAGCAGCGCCTGCTCTTGGTCCGTGAGCAGCCCGTCGGCATGAACGGTGAGCTCGGCCGGGTCGGACAGGAGCCGGAACAGCACGTCGCGCGCGTCGACCGGGGGCCACAGCCCACCGGCATACTTCTTGACCGGCGCGCTGCGCGCGACTGCGTCCTGCACCCGGTCGTCAGGCGAGTCGCCGGCCCGCTCCATCTGGAGCAGCACCGCATGGGCAAGTCGCTGGGGAAGCATCGCGCGGGCCGCGTCGTAGCGGACACCGCGGCCCCTCAGTTCCTCGAGGATCTCGTGGACCTCGTATGCCGGTACGCGCCACATACGGACGCCGCGCGGGACGACCAGCGGCTCGGTGGCGGGTCGCACCCGTGACCAGACGGCTCGCCTCAGCACCTCGGCCAAACGCGGATCCCCTTTGAGGACAGCGGTATCGGTGCTGTCAGAGCCTCTGGCAGGGAGCCTCGCGACGAGGTCGTCGACGGTGGTGTGCCGCACCTGCACCTCGCCGAGAGCCGGGAGCACCGCGCCGATGTGGTCGAGAAAGGCCCGGTTGGGCCCGACGACCAGGACGCCTGCGCGGGCCAGGCGCTCGCGAAAGGCGTAGAGCAGCCAGGCCGCGCGGTGGAGGCCGACGGCGGTCTTCCCCGTGCCGGGCGCGCCCTGGACACACACCGTCGTCGTCGCGTCGGCGCGGACGATCTCGTCCTGCTCCGGCTGGATCGTGGCGACGATGTCGCGCATGGGACCCACCCGGGGCCGCTCGATCTCCTCGACCAGGATCTGGCTCTTGGCGGCGCGCTCGGTCCGGTCGAGGAGGTGTTCGTCCTCAAAGGCCGTGATGTCGCCGTGGTCCAGCCCGAACCGCCTGCGCAGCGTGACTCCCATCGGCTCGGACCGGGACGCGCGGTAGAACGCCCTCGACATGTCGGCGCGCCAGTCGATGACGACGGGGTCGCCGTGGGTGTCGGCGACGTGGCGCCGCCCGATGTACCACCGCTCGAGGCCCTGAGGCTCGGCCAGCCGGTCGACCCGCCCGAAGAACAGCGTGGTGCTCGCGTCGTCGGTCAGGGCGAGAGCGCGCTCGTGAAGGGTCTTGGCGAGGTAGGCCGCCGAGACGGCGTCGCCGCTCTGCGCGTCGAGGGAGAGGGTGCGCTCGCGCATGCGGGCCAGCTCGGTGCGCGCCTTCGCCAGGTAGTCGCGTTCTCGCTGCAGCTCATCGGTGGGCACGACGGGTTGCGCGATGGGCATAAGGGGCGATTCTTCCATCGCAGGCAGCGGGGGCCCAACTCGTTTATGCCGGCACCGTGGCCGTGGCCGTGGCCGTGGCCGTGGCCGTGGGCGTGCATGGCCTGGCCTGGACATCGACTGCCTGAGCTGACCCAGTCATGACCGGGTCACGTCACGCGTCGCAACTGGACAGCCCCAGGTGAGCCAGCTTGGCCGGGTTGATCTGGTTGTGCAGCGCGATGATCCGGCCGTTTGCGACATCGATGGTGAGCACACCGAACGGTATGCCGTCCGGCAGCCTCATCAGGAACGCCGGCTGGCCGTTTGCCACCACCGTCGTGATCTCGAGGCCGGCGCGCTGCGCCTGGCGGTTGAGGCCGCGCAGTAGGCGCGCCACCTGCACGGCTCCACGGACCGGCCGGCGGACGGCGGGGGCGACGCCGCCGCCATCGGCGTCGAAGACCACGTCGGCCAAGAGCAGCCGCTCCAGCTCGGCGAGGTCGGCATGCCGCAGGGCGGCCACGAGGTCGCGCACCACCCGCTCCCGCGCCGTGCGGTCGGGATCGAACTCCGGCCGGCCCGCGTCGATCCGGCGCTTCGCCCGTGAGAAGACCTGGCGTCAGGCCGTTTCCGACTTCTCGACCACCTCGGTGATCTGCGCGTAGTCGTATCCGACGACCTCGCGCAGCACGAAGACGGCACGCTCGACGGGGCTCAGCTGTTCCATGAGGACCAGGACGGCTACCGAGAGCGACTCGTCCAGCTCGGCGCTGCGGGCCGGGTCGGCGCGCGGGTCCTGGAGCACCGGCTCGGGCAGCCAGGTGCCCACGTACTGTTCGCGGCGGACCCGCGCCGAGCGCAGCGCGTCGATCGCCAGCCGCGTCGTCACCGTGGTGGCGAACGCCTCCGAGTTGTCGATGCGGGCGCCGCCCAGCTCGGCCAGGTGGAGCTTGACGAAGGCGTCCTGCACGATGTCCTCCGCCTCGGCGACGCTGCCCAGCATGCGATAGGCGATCGAGAACATCAGTCGCCGCAGCGCGTCGTCACCCGGCTCGCTCATGGCCACCAGCCAACCACGGGATGGCCCTGCGAACGTGTCACAGATACCTGCCCTGTCCCGTCGAAGGAGTATCGAAAGGAGCAGACGCATGAAGATCTTCCTCGCCGGCGCATCGGGTGTCGTCGGCCAACACCTCGTCCCCCTTCTGGTGGACGCCGGTCATGACGTCGTCGGAACCTCGACCACCCAGACTGGGTCACGCGCAGTGGCGCGCCTGGGAGCGCGCCCGGTCGTGATGGACGCTCTCGACCGCGCCGCCGTCAAGTCAGCCGTCGCGGCAGCCGAGCCGGAGGTGGTCATCCACCAGCTCACCGGGCTCAAGGGCTCGGCCGGCAACCTGCGCAGGTTCGACCAGGAGTTCGCCCTCACCAACCGGCTGCGCACCGAGGGCACGGCCAACCTGGTCGCCGCGGCCCAAGCGGTGGGCGTGCGCCGGTTCGTCGCCCAGAGCTTCACCGGCTGGACGACGCCGCGGACCGGAAGCGGCCCGGCCGATGAGACCGAAGGACTCGACCACGAGCCCGCACCGGAGTCCGTGGAGACCCTGGCAGCCATCGCCGACCTCGAACGCCAGGTGACCACCGCGGAGGGCATGGAGGGCCTGGTGCTCCGCTATGGCTACCTCTACGGGCGCGGCACCGGGCTCAGCCGGGAGGGCGACATCGGCACCCTGGTCCTTCGGCGGCGGCTGCCGATCGTCGGCGGCGGGGCCGGCCAGTGGTCGTTCGTCCACATCGAGGACGCCGCCAGGGCTGCAGCACTGGCGGTGTCGACGGGCGAGCCCGGGGTCTACAACATCGTGGACAGCCGGCCGGCGCGGCCCGCCGAGTGGATCCCGGTCTTCGCCGCGGCCGTCGGCGCTCCGCGGCCCCGCAAGCTGCCCGGCTGGCTGGCCGCGCCCATGATCGGGCACCTCGGGATGCTCATGATGACCGCCATGCGCGGGTCGAGCAACGCCAAGGCCCGCCGCGAGCTGGGTTGGGAACCGGTCTATCCCGACTGGGAGCTGGGCTTTCGTCGGGGATTCGACTGACCGGCATACCCCAGCTGGCTGGGCAACAGGGCTGCGTCCGGGCGCGGATGCGGCCCTGTCCGGCCCGGACGTTGTGGCGCCCCGCGCCGGTCTGGGGGTGTGACCGGCGCGGGGCGCACGTGCCCGGCACAGCGAGGAAAGGGGAGCAGTACGGCGACTCGCCGCCGGGACACCGGGGCCCAGCTGGGCTTCACACTCCATATCAGCTGGGCTTGACCGCCAGGGAGGCGGTGAGCTCGATGGACTTGCCGCCACGCAGGACGGTCAGCTTCACCTTGTCGCCGACGGTGCGCTCGCGGATGTAGGCGACCAGCGACTCCGAGGAGCCGACCGACTCGCCGTTGACCGCCACGATGACGTCACCGGTCTTGAGCCCCGCCTCCGCCGCGGGCGTGCCGGGCTGGACCGTGACGATCTCCGCGCCGGCGCGCTGTGCCGAGCCGTTGCTGGCTGAGCCGTCCCTCGAGCTGACGCCGAGGTAGGCGTGCTGCGCCTTCCCCTTGTCGATCAGCTGCTGGGCGATGCTCTTGGCCTCGTTGATCGGTATGGCGAAGCCGATGCCGATGCTGCCCGACTGGCCGCCCACGCTGGAGCCGAGGGAGGCGATGGAGGAGTTAATGCCGACCAGCTGGCCGGAGCCGTTGACCAGGGCGCCGCCGCTGTTTCCGGGGTTGATCGCCGCACTGGTCTGGATCGCGTTGGTCACGACCGGCTCGGTCTGGCCCTGCTGGCCGAACGGGTCCTGCTGCTGGCTCTCGTTGGTCGTGGTCACCGGCCGGTTGAGGGCGCTGACGATGCCCGTCGTCACGGTGCCGGCCAGCCCCAGCGGGTTGCCCACGGCCATGACCGGGTCGCCGACCTTGAGCGCGTCGGAGTTGCCGAAGGCGATGGGCGCCAGGTCGGAAGGCGGGTTCTTGATCGAGATGACCGCGAGGTCGGTGGAGGGGTCGGTGCCGACGACGCTCGCCCCGTAGGTGCGCCCGTCGTTGAGCGTCACCTTGATCTCCGTCGCGCCGCTGACGACGTGGTTGTTGGTGAGCACATGGCCCTTGGCGTCGATGATGACACCAGAGCCCTGCTCGGCCGCCCCCTGGGTCTGCACGGCGATGGACACGACACTGGGCGCGACCGCTGCCGAGGTGACCGCCCAGTTCGGGTTGTTGGGATCGGCCTGCTTGACCGGCCCGGGGGTGCCGCGACCCAGGCTGGAGCTCGACGACGACGCCGCGGAGGAGGACGGCGTGTCCGAACCCAGCTGGGTCGCGGCATAGGTGCCACCGCTGGCGAGCAGGGCGGCGAGCGCGGCCACCGAGATGAGCTCGGTGAGGCGTCGGTTCCGGGGGTTGCGCGGGTCAGGCTGGGCGCCGGTGGCAGTGCCTGACGGGTATCCCGGGCTGCCCCCTCCCGGGAACTGCTGGGTGGGTGCCGCCGGGGAGCCGGCGTACCCCGCGTCCCCCTGAGGCGCGGGGTAGCCGGACATGTGGTGGGCGCCCGCCTCGCCGGTGTCCGGAGTGGCGGTGCGCTGGGCGAACCTGGGCTCGCCGTACCAGAGAGGGGCGGTGTGCTGCTCGGTTGGCTGCGGCTGCGACTGCTCCTGGTTGGGGTGCTGGTCGTCCCGCTGCTGCTCGTCCTGATTGGTGTCAGTGTGCGTGCTGCTCATCGTGGCTCTTCCTGTCTGGCTGGTGTGACCACTCAACCGCGGCAACGTCAATCGCGGCTGGGCGGAGTCTGGGAGTTTGCTGTGGGGAGCTGCACGACGAACGTCGCACCGCCGCCGACGGTCTCCGCCACCCCCACCTTGCCGCCGTGGGCGGTGACAATGGCCGCGACGATGGCCAGGCCGAGCCCGTTGCCACCCCCGGTGCTCCGTCCCCGGGCCGGGTCGGCGCGGTAGAAGCGCTCGAACACCCTCCGCGCCCTATCGGCCTCGATGCCCGGCCCGTGGTCGCGGACCTCCACCACCGCCGCCCTCCTGCCCCGGGATCCGTCGCCCGACCCGTCTCCGTTCTCCTCGTATCCGACCGCAAGCTCGATGGGGGTGCCCGCGGGTGTGTGCCGCAGGGCGTTCGCCAGCAGGTTGGCCAGCACCTGGCGGAGCTTGGCGTCGTCGCCGGTGACCACTGTGGAGGTGAGCACGCCGTCGAGCCCCA
This sequence comes from Dermatophilaceae bacterium, assembly GCA_035691065.1. Classification (GTDB taxonomy): domain Bacteria; phylum Actinomycetota; class Actinomycetes; order Actinomycetales; family Dermatophilaceae; genus DASSJT01. The sequence continues at coordinate 18,237 of DASSJT010000153.1, read as the reverse complement.
TGACGCGGATCGTCCGCTGCGGGTCCATCGCCCGGGCGTCCTGGGCCGCATCGGCGGCCAGGACGGTGAGGTCCACGGGCAGCTGCTCGAGGGGTCGCTCGTCGTCGAGCCTGGCCAGGGTGAGGAGGTCTTCGACGAGTCCGCTCATGCGGCTGGCCTCGCCCTCGATGCGCGTCATGGCGCTCGCCACGTCTTCCGGTTTGCTCACCGCACCCTGGCGGTAGAGCTCGGCGTATCCGCGCACGGTCGCCAGGGGGGTCCGCAGCTCGTGGGAGGCGTCGGCAACGAACTGCCGCATGCGCTCCTCGGACGCCTCGCGCACCGAGAAGGACTGCTCGATCTGGGCCAGCATGGCGTTGAGCGACCGCGACAGGGACGTGACCTCGTCCTGGGCGACCCGGGTCGGGATGCGTCGCCCGAGGTCGCCGTCCGCGATCGCGGCCGCGGTGTCCTCGATCTGGGCGAGCGGGCGGAAGGCCCGCCGGACGGCATACGACCCCAGGGCGGCGCAGGCGAACAGGACCCCGATCCCCAGCAGCGTCGTGACGGTCAGCAGCCGCCCCACCGTGTGGCTCACGCCGCTCAGCGGGATCCCGACGACGAAGGTCGCCTCGCCACTGCGGAGCCGGCCGGCGACCACGCGCCACTGCTGGTCGCTGTTGGTCGAGCCGATCGTCCACGGCTTCGCACTGAGGACCCGCCGGTCGCTGAGCGGCAGCGCGGGAACCGCGGGCCGGTCGCGCACGCCGGTCGGGTTGAGGACGATGGCGTTCTGCCGCGCGTCCGTCGGCAGGAAGACGACGACGTAGCCGGTGGGGACTTCCGGGACCGTGCGCGCGGTGTACGCGGCCAGGGCCTGGCTGGCGACGGGCACGGCGGCCCGAGCGAGCTCGTCGTCGATGCGACCCATGAGGTCGCGGCGCATCAGATACGCCGTGGCGATGTTGGTGAGGGTGAGCGCCACGACCACGAGCACCATGACGATCGCGACCAGCCGCACCTGCAGCGGCATGGCCTCGAGCCGTCGGACGACGCGGTCAGGGATCGGCATCAGCCCTCCGGCGGCAGGCGGAGGACGTAACCCACGCCACGCTTGGTGTGGATCAGCGGCGGCTCGCCGTTGACGTCGATCTTGCGGCGCAGGTAGGAGATGTAGGACTCGACGATGCCGGACTCGCCGCGGAAGTCGTAGTCCCAGACATGGTCGAGGATCTGGGCCTTGGAGAGGACCCGGTTGGGGTTCAGCATGAGGTAGCGCAGCAGCTTGAACTCGGTGGGCGACACCTCGATGACCCGGCGACCGCGCCTGACCTCGTGGGAGTCCTCGTCAAGCTCCAGGTCCTCGAACCGCAGGGTGGCCGAGTCGTCGACCTCGCCACGCGTGCGGCGCAGGACAGCGCGGATGCGGGCCACCACCTCCTCGAGGCTGAACGGCTTCGTGACGTAGTCGTCGCCGCCGATGGTCAGGCCCTTGATCTTGTCGTCGACCGAGTCGCGGGCAGTGACGAAGACGATGGGCAGCTGCCGCCCCGACTCGCGCAGGCGTCGGGTCACAGTGAAGCCGTCCATGTCGGGGAGCATGACGTCCAGCACAACGAGGTCCGGCTCCTGCTCCGTCGAGGCCTTGATGGCGTCGGTGCCGTTGGCGGCGGTCTGGACGTCGAAACCGGCGAACCGCAGCGAGGTCGCCAGCAGCTCGCGGATGTTGGGCTCGTCCTCGACGACCAGGAGGCGGGCCTCAGGAGGGGTCTGGGTGCTCACGCCTATCAGTGTCCGGCGGTTGTCTGGAAGTTTCCTGTATGCCGTCTGGGTGCGTGCCGCCGATCGCCCATCCGCGCGGGCGGCGCACTGGATGTCCTGCACGGTCGGGCAGGTAGTGAGGACAGGGGAGCTGCATCTGCACCCTGGAAGGACCCGGCTGCGGGGCCCAGTCGGCTGCAGTCCTCAGGCCGGCGGTGCGCCGACCGGTTGGCCAGTGGACGCGTCGACGACGAGTCGCTCGCCCAGGGGCTCGGCCAGCCTGACCGTCACCGGTTGGAGCTTGATCATGGCCGGGCAGGGCAGGTTGCCTGTCGGCAGGGTGAAGGTCCCGCCCACGATCACGAGGTCGGCCGTCTCGTACGCGCGCCCCTTCACGTCGCGGTCACAGGCGCCGATGGCGAGCGTAAACGAGAGCAAGCGGCCCGAGACACCGTCGATGCTCTGGGATGTGGCGATGCCGGTGTTGCGCGACAGGGGAGGGACGTCCACCATCGGCTGTTCGGTGACGTCGGGCTTGGCCACCGCGATCCGCACCAGCGGGGTGCGCGCACCCAGGACCGTGAACTCCCAGGCCGGGACGTCGGCTGTGCCCCGGCTGGTCACGACATGGGCGGTGGTCAGCCGCGCCGCCGTGATGACCACGGTCGAGCACCCTGGCGCCTGGGTCGACGTGACCTGCGAGTCCGGAGCGTCGGGAGCTCCCGGTGGTGGGGTGGTCAGGGGAGGGAGGGTCCGGTCCGGGGCGGACGAGGTCGTCGGGGCCGGGAAGGTCAGGGTCGGAACCGGTGTCACCGGTGGCTGGAGGTCCTCGCACGGCACTCCGCTGGACGGCATCGCCAGGTCCAGCGCCCCACGAGCGCCGGTGAGGGCGACCTCCTGCGTGGCCCCACCTGCATACCGGATCAGGCCTCGCTCGGGGCCGCGCGGGAGGTCGGTCCGCACCGACCGCCAGCCGTTGATGAAGGCGTACTTGAGGGCGCCGTCGTCGCCCCAGTCGGGTTCAGTCGTGAGTCTCTGCAGCGGGGTGAAGCCGGAGCGCCAGGCGGTCAGCCCGTCGGAGTTCGCCCAGGCCTCGGCGACGACGGCCGCCCGCTGGGTGAAGGCATCTCCGGATGCACTCGGCGGCTGGCCGTCGACGGCTCTGCCGCATGCCGCGAGGACGAGGACGCTGGCTACTCCCGGGATGGCGCGCGACAGAGGGCCCATATCTGTCTGACGCTCCCGGCGCCGCCTCGGTTGCTCTCGTAGCCGCTTCGTGGGTGTCGCAGAACCGGTGCGCTCGCCTCAGACGTCGGCCAGGTCGTCGGCGTCGACGATGCGGTAGGAGTAGCCCTGCTCGGCCAGGAACCGCTGCCGGTGGGCCGCGAAGTCGGCGTCGACCGTGTCGCGGGCGACGACGGAGTAGAAGTGGGCGGTGCGCTGGTCACCTTTGGGGCGCAGCACTCGACCGAGCCGCTGTGCCTCCTCCTGCCGGGAGCCAAACGTCCCGGAGACCTGGATGGCCACGCTGGCCTCGGGCAGGTCGATGGAGAAGTTGGCCACCTTGGAGACCACGAGCAGCTGGAGCTCACCATCCCGGAAGGCCTGGAACAGTCGCTGCCGCTCCTTGACCGGTGTCTCGCCGGTGATGATCTCAGCTCCGAGGCGCTCGGCCACCTCGGCGATCTGGTCGAGGTACTGGGCGATGACGAGCACCGGCTCGCCCGGGTGCCGGGCCACGAGCCGCTCCACCACCGGGAGCTTGGAGTCCGAGGACGAGGCGAGGCGGTAGCGGTCGTCGGGCTCCGCCACGGCATACGTCATGCGCTCGCTGTCAGGGAGCGTGACCCGCACCTCCACGCAGTCGGCGGGGGCGATGTAGCCCTGGGACTCGATGTCCTTCCACGGCGCGTCATAGCGCTTCGGCCCGATGAGCGAGAACACGTCGTGCTCGCGGCCGTCCTCGCGGACCAGCGTTGCCGTGAGCCCGAGCCGGCGCCGGGCCTGGAGGTCGGCCGTCATGCGGAAGATCGGCGCCGGCAGGAGGTGGACCTCGTCGTAGACGATGAGACCCCAGTCGCGGGCGTCGAGCAGGTCGAGGTGCGGGTAGACGCCCTTCCGCTTGGTGGTGAGCACCTGGTAGGTCGCGATGGTGACCGGGCGGACCTCCTTGCGGGCGCCGGAGTACTCGCCGATCTCGTCCTCGGTCAGCGACGTGCGGCGCACCAGCTCGTCGCGCCACTGACGGGCGGCCACGGTGTTGGTGACCAGGATCAGGGTCGTGGCCGAAGCGGCCGCCATCGCACCCGCGCCGACCAGCGTCTTTCCCGCGCCGCAGGGCAGCACCACCACGCCCGACCCGCCGTGCCAGAACCCGTCGACCGCCTGCCGCTGGTAGGGGCGCAGCGACCAGCCTTGCTCGCGCAGCGCGATCGGGTGTGCCTCGCCGTCGACGTAGCCGGCCAGGTCCTCCGCCGGCCAGCCGACCTTGAGCAGCTCCTGCTTGAGGTGGCCCCGCTCCGAGGGGTGCACCAGTACATGCGACTCGTCGAGCCGCTCGCCGAGCAGCGGCTTGATCTTCTTGTGCCGCAGCACCTCCTCCAGCACGGCCCGGTCGGTTGTCTCCAGGATGAGCCGGCCCTCGACATCCTTGGCCAGGACGAGCCGCCCATAGCGGTCCATCGTCTCGGCGACGTCGACGAGGAGGGCGTGCGGCACGGCATACCGGCTGTGGGTGACCAGCGCATGGACGACCTGCTCGGCGTCATGGCCCGCAGCGCGGGCGTTCCACAGGCCCAGCGGGGTGATCCGGTAGGTGTGAATGTGCTCGGGGGCGCGCTCGAGCTCGGCGAAGGGCGCGATTGCGCGGCGGGCCTCCTCGGCGCGCAAGTGCTGCACATCCAGGAGGAGGGTCTTGTCGCTCTGGACGATGAGGGCGCCGTCGGTCACGCGTCTCCTGTGGCTGGGTCAGTAGGTGTGGCTGGGTCAGTAGGTGTTGTAGGGATCGATGTTCGAGCGGGTCACGGCGACCGCGACGATCAGGGCGACCGCCAACACCGCTAGGACGAACAAGATGGCGAGCGTGATCCATCCCCAGCGGGTGAGCCGGCGCGAGCCCTCGGGGTCGGTCTCCTGCTTTGTCAGCGCCAGGATCGCCATGACCAGCGATGGCAGGCCGACGATGCACGTGCCGAGGGTGAGCACTCCCGAGATGACGACCAGCACGATCGCCGACACGTTGGGGGTGGTGGAGGCGGGCGAGGCCGCATAGGGGTTGTATGCCGGCTGGCCAGGCTGGGGATAGGTGTAGCCGGCCGGCGGCTGGCCGTACGCGTGCTGCTGGCCGTACCAGGACGGCGGCTGGCCGTACTGCTGCTGGCCGTAGGGCTGCTGGCCGTAGGGCGGCTGGCCGTAGGGGCCGCCGTGAGGCTGGCTCGGGGGCTGGCCCTGAGGCTGGCCCTGGGGTCCCTGCGGAGCCGGCTGGTATGCCGGTGCGCCCGGACCCGGGGACGCGCCAGCGGCGCGCGAAGGCGGCGGGTAGCCCCCGGCAGGTGGCGTGGTGGACGGGCTCGGCGCCGAGGGCGCGGGGGCCGCGGGACCCGAGGGTTCTGCTGGAGCTGGCGGTGTCGTCGGTGCAGGGGCTGACGGGCGGGGTCCTTCGGGGCCGGTCGGAGGCGCGGGCGGCACGGGCAGCTGCTCGGTGCGCTCCTCTCGCCCGATCTCGACGGTTGGCTCGGCTGAGCTCCACGTGTCGCTGGTCGCGTCAGCGCGCTCGGGCTCGTACTGCGACTCCCCGCTCGCCGGCTGGCCCTGCGGTTGGTCTCGCTGGGGCTCGTGCTCTGACGGTTCCTGCCGAGGCGGCGTCTGGTCGCTCGTGTCGTCTGGCATGTCGGTCCTCACCCTCCCGAGCCCGCGTCCGCGCCCGACTGGCCGGACGGCATACCCGGCAAATCTATCCCGGTCAGGTGACCGCGGCGTACAGCCATCCCCTTCCACCGCGGGCGCATGGGACGATCGAGGCGTGATTCCCGGCCTGCCCCAGTCAGAACCTGCCGCTGACCTCCCCGAGCGGGTGACGATCTACGAAGTCGGGCCGCGCGACGGGCTGCAGAACGAGAACGCGGTGGTGCCGGCGGCGGTCAAAGCGGAGTTCATCCGCCGGCTGGCCGCCTGTGGGCTGGAGACCATCGAGACGACGTCGTTCGTCCCACCGGCCTGGGTGCCGCAGCTGGCCGATGCCACTGAGGTGCTCGAGATGCTCGGCCCCGAGGGCCGCGGGCAGAGCCGTCCCGTGCTGGTGCCCAACGAGCGTGGGCTGGACCGGGCGCTCGAGGCGGGCGTCGGGGCCGTCGCCATCTTCGGGAGTGCGACGGACACCTTCGCCCGCAAGAACCTCAACCGGACGGTTGCCGAGTCCATCGCGATGTTCCGGCCGGTGGTCGACCAGGCCCGCCAGGCTGGGCTGTGGGTTCGCGCCTACGTGTCGATGTGCTTCGGCGACCCGTGGGAGGGCCCGGTCCCGGTCGAGCAGGTGGCAGGCGTCGCGGATCGGCTCATGGACCTTGGCTGCGACCAGCTCTCGATCGGCGACACCATCGGCACCGGCACCACCGGACACGTCAGCCGGCTCCTCGACGCGCTCGACGCCCGGGGGATCGGCGCCGACCGCGTCGGGGTGCACTTCCACGACACGTACGGCCAGGCCTTGGCCAACACGATCACTGCGCTCCGCCAAGGCGTGACCGTCGTCGACGCCTCGACCGGCGGGCTGGGCGGGTGTCCCTATGCCAAGAGCGCCACCGGCAACCTCGCCACAGAGGACCTCGTCTGGGCCCTCGACGGCGCAGGGGTCAAGACCGGGGTCAGTCTCCCGGCGCTCGTCGAGACCAGCACCTGGATGGCCGAGCAGCTCGGACGTCCATCCCCGTCGCGAGTGGTCAAGGCCCTCTCCGGCACCTGACGGGCCTGTGTTTCTGTGCACGTTTTCTCATGCACGTCTATCGGGTCACCCGACAAAGGTGCACAAACCCCGACGTGCGAACCCGGGCTAGGCGGACCTTTCTCGGGTCGCCCGATAAAGGTGGGTGGGTGGCCAACCCGCTCCGGGTCACTCTGCTGCGGCGCCAGTGATGCGGTGGATCGACAGCGTGCGCCGCGCACCGTCAGCCGTGCCGTGCACTCGTCCTCCCTCGACCCGCTCGGGATAGAGCAGCATGCGGGCAACCTGCCCCTCCCGGTCGGCGTAGCCGATCCACACCCCCTGGCGGTCGGCCGCGGCCTCGCGCAAGATCGCCACAGTGGTGGTCGGGTCGGTGCTCGGGAGGTGCGGTCCCGGCCGGGCCTCGCGCTGCGCGCGCAGGTATGCCGCTGACTCCTCACCCGCCCGCAGCGACGCGATGAGCGCCGTGGTCACGTCCTCGTCCAGCCGGCGTACGGAGGCTGGGGCTGGGCGACGGGCCCGTGAGCGACGCTGGGCGGCAGGGACGGCGACGATGCCGCCGCTGGCCGTCTCGACCACGGGGGAGTACCCACCTTCGCGCAGCATCTCGAGCACGACCTCCGCGCCCACCGGCGAAACCAGGGCGGTGGGTGCCACGGCCCGCAGCTGCAAGGCGCCCAGTGCCCGGTCTGCCGCCATGGCCTCCAGCGCGGCCGGGTCGTCGCTGCGGACGACCGTCGCTGCTGAGCTCACCCTGGTCTGGCCGTGGCGGCGGGCGACGTCTCGCACCAGGTACTCCAGGGGCTGCGGCACCGGGGTCTGGCTGGCGTCGGCCAGCCCGGACAGGACCTGGTCGGCCGACCACCCGGCGTCCAGGCAGCGGCGCACGGTGTCGGAGCGGAACCGGTAGACAGTTGCCCCGCCCCGCGACTCGACGTCGGCGACCAGGCGCATGAACTGCGCCAGGCTGCCGACCAGGGGACCTGGGGCAATCGCCGTGAGATCCGCTTGGAGCAGAACCTTGTCGACCGGGGCCGGCAGGTGCGGATGCATGGTCGAGGCGAGCGCCTCGCCGGTGACGCCGGTCGCAAGGGCCCGGCCAGCCTCCGAGAGGGCACCACGTCCGGTAACGCCCAGCCACTCGGCCTCGGTGAGAGTCGCGCGGACAAGCTCCTCGAGCCGGGGTGGCAGCCGACGCGGGCGACGCCATCGCAAGCCCTCCGCCACATCGGCGGCATCGGCGGCGCTTCCCTCTGCCAGACGGAGCAGCTCACCGAGGACGTCCCGCCGCAGCGCGCGTGCAGGGGGCCAATGAGCCTCGGGCCCGAGGGCGTTCACCGTGCCGGAACCGCCCGGAGCCGTCGTGCCCACGAGGTAGGCCGCGCGTGTCGACGCCAGCCAGGCCTCGGCGAGGGGCACCCACTGGGCGGCTCCGGGCAGCTGCTGCCACTCGTCGAACGCCGCTGTCGGCGCCCAGACCGGCTCCAGCTCCCCGTCGTCGGCGACCAGACCCGCCGCGAGGGCGAGCTCGGCCACGAACGCCGCCCGCCGCTGGTCGACGTCGAGCCGGGTGGCGAGCTGACGCAGGTCGCGGATGGACAGGCCGCCGGCGCGCAACACCCGCGGCGGTCGCGGGCCCCACGCCGCGGCAAGCTCGTCGACCAGGACGAGCAGGTCGCTCACCTGGCCACCCGCTGCCTGGCCGATGTCGTCGACCTTGCGATGGCCGCCGGCCGCGACCGGCGGGGTCAGGCGGGGCTCCCGATGCACCCGGCCTCCGCGCAAGGCGAGGCCCACCTCGCGCGGCATCACGACCTGGCCGTGTCCCTGGTCAAGAACCAGGCCCGCGTCCACGAGCCAGCGGACTGCATGCCCCACCCACCCGACCGGGCTCGCCTCGTCCGGGTCGGTGTCACCCAGGAGTCCTACGGGTGGACCCCAGGCAAGCCGGTCCAAGACGGCGCGAGCGGCTTGCGGGGCGTCGTGCGCCAGCTGCCGTATGCCGTCCGGCCCCGGGAGGCGGCGGGCGGCGGTCCCGGTTCGGTCCAGCTCAGCGACAGGCGGCCCGAGGCCCGCAGGGTGGGGGCCGAGAGCCTCGGCGACGCCACGCACCACACGGAGGCCCTCAGGGCTGCGCCAGACCAGGGCCGACTCCCACAGGCTGGCGAGCAGCCCGTCGAGGACGTCGCCGAGGTCCACGGCACCGACAGAACCGGCCGAACCAACGGCATCGGCCGAACCAACGGCATCGGCCGAACCAACGCCATGCTCGACGGTGCCGCCTGCGGTGGCCTCCTCGCCACCGTCGCCGCCGCCCAATGCCGCCGCCAGCGCGTCGCGGTCGACGGGATCGCCGAGGGCGACCGCCGCCTCCAGAACCTGAAGGTGGGCCAGGTCGAGCGAGTCAAGGCTGCGCTGGATGCTGGCCCGCGTGCCCGCTCGCGCGGCGAGGGCGGTGAGGTCTGCCGGCGCCGGGCGGGCCAGGTCTGGCCGACGCAGGATGAGCGTCCGGAGCTGCTGGTCGTCGCGGCCCCGGATGTCGTCGGCGAGCGACCGTGGGCCACTGTGGCCGCCAGGCGTTGTCGCCATGGGTGTCGCGGGAGACGTCACCGCACCACGGTAGTGCCGATGAGGGGAGCGGTTCCGAGGGCCTCATGGCCGAACTCCCAGTGGAGTCAAGGCAAGTTCACAGGGAGTAGCGTCATGCTGGCTGGTCGGAAGGACTGTCGAAAGGATCGTCGATGGACGACACCACGCCCCAGAAGCCCGCGGGGCCAGATCCCGAGGGCGTCCCGGGCCAGCCGGGGCTGCCAACTGAGCCCACCCGCTCCGGCGCACCCGAACCGGCTGCGGAAGAGCCCACGCGGCAGGTGCCTGCGGCCGAACCTACACAGCCCATGGCGGCTACACCGTCGATTGGGTCGAGCGGCCCCGCCGGTCCCGGTGCGGTGCCCCCGGGTCCTGGTGCGGTTCCCCCGCGTCCTGGTGCGGTTCCGTCAGGCCGGGGTGCGGTTCCGCCGGGGCCCGGCGCCGTTCCGCCGGCCCAGGCGGCGTCGGTGCCCCCAGGACCTGGCCAGCCCGTCGGCTGGTCGCCCACCGCGGGGCCCCCTGTGACGCCGCGTCGGTCCATCTGGCGGGATGCCGTGTCGACGACCGGCGGCAGGATCGCGACGATCACGGCGATCGTGGCGGTGGCCGTCATCGGGTTGCTGGTGCTCGGGCTGGTCATCGGCGCGATCACTCGTCACGGGCGGTTCGAGCGCACCGTCGCCCCCTTCCAGGACCATCGCTCGGCCCCGCAGCTCCCGCGCGACAGGGGTCCAATGGGCGGCATGCCGGGGCTGCGCGGAAACGGCGGTGACGACGAGGCGCCCGGTCTCGGCTTGGGCTTGGGCCGGCTCCAGCACGGCGAGTTCACCGCCACCGACAGCACCGGGAAGACCCGAACCCTCACGTTCCAGCGCGGTGAGGTCACGGCGGCATCGTCCACCTCCATGACCGTCCGCAGCAGCGACGGCTTCACGGCCACCTACAAGATCGACAGCTCGACCCGGCTCCGGGCCCAGGGCAGCCCGCTGGCCACAGGCCAGACCGTGGTCGTGCTGGCGGACAAGGACACCAAGACCGCACTCCGGGTGCAGCGCGGCGGTGTGATGGGCTGACGTCCGTCGGGCGGACCATGCCCGCCGCGCCTTGCCGGTGGCGGTAGGTTGCCGGACATGGCGAGCCATCCGACGGGCGACCAGTGGAGCGTCCACTTCGGCGACCAGGAGCTCGTCGTCGTCGAGGTGGGTGGTGGCCTGCGCACGTACTCGGTCGGGGGCGTCGACGTGCTCGCGGGCTACGGGGCAGACGAGCCCTGCGTGGCGGGCCGGGGCCAGATCCTGGTTCCTTGGCCCAACCGGATCCGCGACGGCAAGTACACCTTCGCGGGAAGGGAGCATGTCCTCTCCCTCAGCGAGCCAGCCAAGGGCAACGCGAGTCACGGCCTGGTGCGCTGGCAGCCGTGGACACTGGCCGAGCGCGGCGACACTCATGTGGCCGTCGAGACCAGGCTTCACCCCCAGCCCGGGTGGGACTGGTCCCTGGACCTGCTCATCCGCTACGAGCTCAGCGAGCAGGGCCTCGCCGTCACCTCCACTGCCCGGAACGTCGACGAACTGCCGGCGCCGTACGGCTACGGCGCCCATCCCTACGTCAGCATCGGAGATCTTCCTGCTGACGTGGTGCGGCTCCATGTCCCTGCCGACCGGTGGCTGCGGGTCGACGCCGAGCGCTCCCTGCCGGAGGGCATCGAGGACGTCGCGGACACCGATCGCGACTTCCGGGAGGCTCGCGCGCTGGGCGACACGAGTCTGGACACGGCATACACCTCCATCCACCGCGACCGCGACGGCCGCTGGACCGTCTCGCTCGAGGGACTCCTCGGAGGAACGGTGCGCGTCTGGGGGGACGAGGCGTTCCCCTGGCTGCAGGTCTTCACCGGGCGGGCCACGTCGGACACGGAGGGAACCAACGGCATCGCCGTCGAGCCGATGACGTGCCCGCCAGACGCCTTCAACTCGGGGGAGTCGCTGGTCGTGCTGCAGCCCGGGGAGGAGTGGTCAGGCCAGTGGGGCATCCGCCTCATGACCGGCCAGTGAGTCGACGTGGGCCGGGGTTCCATCCTTCGGCTCGGCCTCAGCCGGCAGGAGGCCGTTGACCTGGGGGCTGATCTCGCGCTCGACAACCAGGGCCAGCACGGCGATGACGGCGCAGCAGACCACGAGCATGCCGATGAAGGCAGCCGTCCAGCCGCGGTTGAGCAGGATGCCAGCGACCACCGGGCCCGCGATGGTGCCGGCCTGGAACGCGCCGGCGTTGATCGCGTTGTAGCGACCGCGGAGGTGGTCGGGGGCCATGTCATTGGTGATCGCGGGAACCGTGGGTTGGAGCAGCGTCTCGCCCAGGGCGAAGACGGCGTGGAAGGCGATCACTCCGGCTCCTGCGGCGAGGGTGCCGGGGACCAGCCCGGTCAGGCCGAGCAACGCCCAGGACGTGGCCCACAGGGCTGCCATGACCAGGAGGACGCGCGTGCGGCGGCGCCCCGTGATGCGGCCAAGCACTGCGAACTGCAGGGCGACGATCACCATGGTGTTGACGGCGAAGGCGAAGCCGATCGTGCGCGTCGAGACCTCGCTGACCTGGCGCGCGAACGCCGGGAAGCCCGCCTCCATCTGGCCGTAGCCGGCGAACACCCCGAGGAAGGTCAGGGCCGTCATCCACAGGACGGCCGGTTTGCGGATGATGGCGAGGTAGGAGCCGGCCCCGGCGTCGGCGCCCTCAGGCCGCTCGGCCCGGCCGTGGACATGGCGCAGTGGGCCGAGCAGCAGCCCGATCGGGACCAGCATCGAGGCGCCGTCGGCGAGGAAGATCGCGGTGAAGGTCCACGGCTGCGCGACGTCGACGAAGAGGCCGCCCACGACGCCGCCCACCCCGATGCCGAGGTTGACCAGGGCGAAGTTGACCCCGAAGTACTCCTGGCGGACCGGGCCCTCGACAACCGCGGCGACCAGGGCGTTGAAGGCGGGCCAGGACACCCCGAAGCTGATGCCGACGAAGACGAAGGCCACCGCGACGGTCAGGGGTGTGGCGGCGAAAGCGAGGATCACCGCTCCCACCAGCTGGGCCGACGTGGCCACGAGGAGGATGCGGCGCGCGCCGATGCGGTCGGTCAGCGCGCCTCCCGGCCCGGTCACGAGGAGGGCCACGACCGCGATGAACGCCATCAGTGTGCCGGCAAGGTCGAGGCTGATGTGGCGGACCTCGTGCAGGTAGATGATGGTGAACGGCAGCGTCAGGCCTCGGCCCAGGGTCTGGATCGCCGCGGTGGACAGGAGCCAGCGCCCCTCCCGGGGGAGTGCTCCCCAGAAGCTCCGCAGGCTGGTGTTTGCGTTGTCGCGCATCCGTCCATGCTGGCGTAGGCCGCCGACAGCCGGCGACCGATTTGCCCGTCACAGCCCGATATCGCCACCGCCGCGCGCCCCTGGAGCCGAGGGGCACACCGGCGCACACCCGCTTCCGCACGCGTTAGCCTTGTCCGAGCGGCACACGGGCCGCGAACCGCACGACCTGCGATGAAAACCACGCACGACAAGGCAAGAGGTGGACTGTGCCCACTGGCAAGGTCAAGTTCTACGACGCTGACAAGGGGTTCGGCTTCGTCTCCGACGACGGGGGCAAGGATGTGTTCCTGCCCTCGAGCGCCCTGCCCGCCGGTGTCACCTCCCTGAAGTCGGGCACCCGGGTCGAGTACGGCATCGTCGAGACCCGCAAGGGGGCCCAGGCCCTGTCGCTCCGCGTCCTCGAGCCTGCCCAGAGCGTCACCCAGAACAAGCGGGTCGCCACCCGCAAGGCCGCCGAGGAGATGGCGCCAATCATCGAGGACATCATCAAGGTGCTCGACGGGTTCTCCAACGACTACCGCCGCGGCCGCTTCCCCGACAAGAAGCACGCCGCCAACGTCGCCCGCAGCCTGCGGGGCATCGCCGAGCAGCTGGAGTCGATCTGACCATGGCCGTCCCGAAGCCCGACCCCGCGCTCGGCGCCGCGATCGACCTCGCGCGCGCTGCGGCCGAAGACATCGCCGAGCCCGGCACCGTGGGCGACCACCTGGGCATGGAGATGAACGACGAGCGCCTGGCGACCCACTACTTCGCGTGCACGGCCACGGCATACCCGGGCTGGCGCTGGGCGATCACCGTCGCGCGCGCTCCGCGCGCGAAGAGCGCGACCATCTGCGAGACCAACCTCGTGCCCGGCGACGGCGCGCTGCTCTCCCCTCCTTGGCTGCCGTATGCCGACCGGCTGGCTCCCGGCGACCTCTCGGCCGGCGACGTGCTCCCCTACCAGGAGGAAGACGTCAACCTGGAGCCCGGTTTCGAGGCCACCGGCGACGAGGACGTCGACCAGATGGCGCTGTGGGAGCTGGGGCTCGGCCGCCACCGCGTCCTCTCCGCCGAGGGGCGCGAGGCGGCGGCGCAGCGCTGGTACGAAGGGGACCACGGTCCGGCCAGCGAGATCGCCCAGAAGGCGCCGGCACCCTGCTCCACCTGCGGGTACTTCCTCCCGATGGCGGGTGCACTTCGCGCTTTTTTCGGCGTGTGCGCCAACGCCTGGTCACCCAGCGACGGAAGCGTCGTCTCCCTTGACCATGGCTGCGGCGCCCACTCCGAGGTCGATGTCCACAAGCCCGAGCCGCAGCCCCTCGGTGAGCCCATCGTCGACGAGCTCGCCTACGACCTGGTCTGAGAGCCCTGGGCGATCAGCTCGCCCGATGACCGGTACCAGGTTCGTCGTAGGACCCGCGCTCAGGACGCGCCCTCGGCGTTGCCGCGGCCGCGGCGCAGGTAGGCGTATCCGAGCAGTCCCAGGGCCATCGCGGCGACGCAGGTCCAGGGCCACCAGTGGCGGTCGCCCGTGTGCAGCGCCGGGACGGCCAGGGTGACGACAAGGGCGACGGCCCACAGCGCGACGCCCACGAGGACCACCGGCCCGGTGCGCAGTGGCAGGGCAGGCGGCTCGCTCCCTCCCGGGCCAGCACCCGGCGACCTGGTCGGAAGCCCCCCCGAAAGGTCGTCAGGCGTCACGGGGTCAGGGTAACCCGCACCCAGGAGGACCGAGACTGGAAGCCCGCCGCCCGGCATACCCCGATATGAGGAACCGCTGCGGCGGCACTGGCACCGGCTGCCGCTACTCTCCTCCGCATGGCGAAGTCCTCCATCACAGAGCGGCGCCCTGCCACCAAGGGCGGTCTCGACTCCTTCTTCCTGATCTCCGAGCGCGGAACCACCCTCGGCCGAGAGCTGCGAGGTGGCCTGGCCACCTTCTTCACCATGGCCTACATCGTGGTGCTGAACCCCCTCATCATCGGCACGCAGGCCGACTCGACGGGCACGTTCCTGGGCGGCGGCAAGGCGCCCAACCTGGCGATGGTGGCCGCGGCGACAGCCTTGGTGGCGGGGGTGATGACGCTGCTGATGGGCATCGTCGCCAACTACCCGCTGGCGCTGGCCACGGGTCTGGGGCTCAACGCCTTCGTGACGTTCGGCATCGCGAAGCTGCCCAAGATGACGTGGGCCGACGCGATGGGCCTGATCGTGATCGAGGGTCTGATCATCACGGCGCTGGTGCTGACCGGGTTCCGGAAGGCGGTCTTCCATGCCGTGCCGCCCCAGCTCAAGACGGCGATCAGTGTCGGCATCGGCCTGTTCATCACCATCATCGGGCTGGTCGATGCGGGCTTCGTCCGCAAGCCGTCGGGCGGCCCGGTGCCGGTCGAGCTGGGCGTGGGTGGCTTCCTGGCCGGGTGGCCGCTGCTGGTCTTCGTGGTGGGGCTGCTCGCGATCGTCACCATGATGGTCAAGCGCGTGAAGGGCGCGATCCTGATCGGCATCATCGGCGCGACGATCCTCGCCATCATCGTCGAGGCCGTGGCCAAGATCGGCGGCCAGACCAACGCCAAGGGGGAGCTGGTCAACCCCACCGGCTGGGGCCTCAACGTGCCCAAGTGGCCCGACACCCTCGTGGAGCGGCCCGACTTCGGGCTGCTGGGCCACTTCAGCCTGCTGGGGTCCTTCTCCAAGATCGGCATCGTCTCGGCCGTCCTGCTCGTCTTCACCCTCCTGCTCGCCGACTTCTTCGACACGATGGGCACCATGGTCGCCATCGGAGCCGAGGCGGGGCTGCTGGACAAGGAGGGCAACCCGCCCAACAGCCAGAAGATCCTGCTGGTCGACTCGCTCGCCGCCGCCGCGGGCGGTGCGGCCTCGGTCTCGTCGAACACGTCCTACATCGAGTCGGCGGCCGGGGTCGGCGAGGGCGCCCGCACCGGGCTCGCCTCGGTCGTGACCGGCCTGTTGTTCCTGCTGGCGACGTTCCTGGCGCCTCTGGTCAACATCGTCCCCTACGAAGCGGCGACGCCGGCTCTGGTCGTGGTGGGCTTCCTGATGATGACGCAGGTCAAGGGCATCGAGTGGGATGACATGGAGATCGCCATCCCGGCGTTCCTCACCATCGTCCTGATGCCGTTCACCTATTCGATCACGGTCGGCATCGGCGCCGGCTTTGTCGTCTACACGCTCATCAAGGTGATCCGCGGCAAGGCGTCTGTGGTCCACCCGTTGATGTGGGCGGTCTCGGCCCTGTTCGTCATCTACTTCGCGATCGACCCGGTGAAGGAAGTGTTGGGTGTCTGAGTCGAAGCCCGAGGCGGTCTCGGGAGATGCTGATCCGGCGAGCGCGTGGCCGGCGAGCGCGGGGCCGACGACCGCGGGGCCTTCGAGCGCGGGGCAGGAGGCTACCGGGGCCGCCGCCCTGAACTCCGGCATCAATGCCGCCGATGCCGACCCGTCAGTGCGGCCGCAGGACGACCTGTTCAGGCACGTCAACGGCCACTGGTTCGCGACCACCGAGATCCCGGAAGACCGCGGCCGCTACGGCACGTTCGACATGCTTCGCGAGGCCTCTGAGCGTGACGTCCGGGCGCTGATCGAGGAGGCCGCGGCCGAGGGCACAGCGGCCGATGACACCGCCGCCGATGACGCCGCCGCCCCCGAAGCCGCCGCCGACATCGCCCCCGCCGCCGACCTCGCCCCCGGGGCCGCCGACCGGCGGAAGGTGGCGGACCTCTACCGCAGCTTCATGGACGAGGCCCGAGTCGAGTCACTTGGCACGGAGCCGATCGAGGGCCTGCTCGGCGCGGTCGACGGGCTCGCGTCGACCGCCTGCGTCCCCGCGCTCCTCGGCCGGCTCCAGCGGGTCGGCGTTGGTGGCCTGGTGCACACGTTCGTCAGCACCGACGACCGGGACTCCGACCGCTACGTCGTCTACCTCGAGCAGGGCGGCATCCACCTCCCCGACGAGTCCTACTACCGCGAGGACTCCTACGCCACGGTGCGGGAGTCCTACGTAGCCCACGTCTCGCGGATGCTCGCCCTGATCGGCGTCGACGCGGCCGAAGAGGCCGCCGCGCGGGTCACGGCTCTGGAGACCCGGCTGGCGCAGTCCCACTGGGACAAGGTCGCCAACCGCGACGCCGTCAAGACCTACACCAAGCTGACCTTGGCGGAGCTGGGCGAGATGACGCCGGGCGTCGACTGGGCGGGCTGGCTCAACGGCCTGGGCGCTCCCGAAGCAGCCTTCGACGACGTCATCGCCCGCCAGCCATCCTTCCTCTCCGCCATGGCCCAGGCCCTCGCCGACGAGCCACTGCCCGTGTGGCAAGACTGGCTGCGGTGGGCGATCGTGCACGACCTCGCGCCCTATCTGCCGGCCGCCTTCGTCGACGAGAACTTCGACTTCTTCGGACGACAGCTCAGTGGTATGCCGTCCATCCGCGAGCGCTGGAAGCGTGGGGTGTCGCTCGTTGAGGCCGCGCTCGGCGAGGCGTCCGGGCGGCTCTACGTCGAACGCCACTTTCCGCCGGCCGCCAAGGAGCGGATGGAGGCGCTGGTCGCCAACCTCGTCGAGGCGTTCCGGCAGGACTTCCAGAGCCTGGACTGGATGGGCGAGGCTACCCGACGGGAGGCTCTGGCCAAGCTCTCGACGTTCGTGCCGAAGATCGGCTACCCCGCGAAGTGGCGCGACTACTCCGCGCTGTCCATCGCGGCAGACGACCTCGTGGGCAACGTGGCGCGGGCCAGCGCCTTCGAGCTGGATCGCAACCTCGCGAAGATCGGACAGCCGGTCGACCGTGACGAGTGGTTCATGACGCCGCAGACGGTCAACGCCTACTACAACCCCGGCATGAACGAGATCGTCTTCCCGGCCGCGATCCTCCAGCCGCCGTTCTTCGACGTGACCGCCGACGACGCGGTCAACTACGGCGCGATCGGGGGCGTCATCGGGCACGAGATCGGCCACGGCTTCGACGACCAGGGCTCGCGGTTCGACGGCACGGGCAACCTGCGCGACTGGTGGACGGCCGAGGACCGCGCCCGGTTCGACGAGCGCGGCCAGAAGCTGATCGCCCAGTTCAACGACCTGGAGCCCCTGGCCGCCCCCGGCCACAAGATCAACGGCGCCCTCACGGTCGGGGAGAACATCGGCGACCTCGGCGGCCTCACGATCGGGTACAAGGCCTATCGCATCGCCACCGGGGACAGCGAGCCCCCGGTGATCGACGGCCTCACCGGAGCACAGCGCTTCTTCATGGGCTGGGCTCAAGTGTGGAAGGGCAAGGCCCGACCTGAGGAGGCGCTGCGGCTGCTGGCGGTCGATCCGCACTCGCCGGCGGAGCACCGGGCCAACGTGTGTCGCAACCTCCACGAGTTCCACGAGGCGTTCGGCGTGACCGCGAATGACGGGATGTGGCTGCCCGAGGAGGAACGCGTCCGCATCTTCTGAGGTTCGAACCCTGCGGCACTGGTCTCCATACCGGGAGACCAGTGCCGCTCTCCTTTCCCAGTTCGGTGCGAGCCGGCGCATCGTGAGACTTAGCGGAATAGTTAGCCAAGGTAATGAGCTGTGCTAACATTGTGACCACCGTCGAGGAGCTGCTGATGACGCCAACCGAGACC
>DASSJT010000152.1:0-6990 GCA_035691065.1 Dermatophilaceae bacterium | reverse complement strand
CATCGTCGTCGGCCCGCAGCTGAAGCTGCACCAGTGCGGCCTGCCCAAGCAGATGGCGCTGGAGCTGTTCAAGCCGTTCGTGATGAAGCGGCTGGTCGACCTCGACCACGCCCAGAACATCAAGTCGGCCAAGCGCATGGTGGAGCGGGCCCGGCCCGTCGTGTGGGATGTCCTCGAGGAGGTCATCACCGAGCACCCCGTGCTGCTCAACCGGGCGCCCACGCTGCACCGCCTCGGCATCCAGGCCTTCGAGCCGCAGCTGGTCGAGGGCAAGGCCATCCAGATCCACCCGCTCGTCTGCACCGCGTTCAACGCGGACTTCGACGGTGACCAGATGGCCGTCCACGTACCGCTGAGCACCGAGGCGCAGGCCGAGGCCCGCATCCTCATGCTCTCGAGCAACAACATCCTCAAGCCGGCCGACGGCCGACCGGTGACCATGCCCACCCAGGACATGATCATCGGCCTGTTCCACCTGACCTCCGAGACCGAGGGCGGCAAGGGTGCCGGGCGGGTCTTCGCGACTGCTGCGGAGGCGCGCATGGCGTTCGACGCCGGCGAGCTCGAGCTCGGCAGCCGGGTGCGCATCCGCCTGACCGACTTCGTGCCGGCGCCGGGCACGCCACTGCCTGAGGGCGTCGAGCCCGACGAGCGCGGTTTCGTGTCCGCCCTGACCGTGGAGACCACGCTGGGCCGGGCGATCTTCAACGAGACGCTGCCGGTGAACTACCCGTATGTCGACGCGGCAGTTGACAAGAAGCGCCTGTCCACGATCGTCAACGACCTCGCCGAGCGCTACACCAAGGTCGAGGTCGCGGCGTCACTGGACGCGCTGAAGGAGTACGGCTTCCACTGGGCGACCCGCTCGGGCACCACGGTGGCCATCTCCGACGTCGTCACCCCACCCCGCAAGGCCGAGATCCTCGAGGGCTACGAGACCAAGGCGTCCAAGGTGCAGACCCAGTACGAGCGCGGTCTGATCACCGACGACGAGCGCCGCCAGGAGCTCATCGAGATCTGGACCCAGGCGACCAACGAGATCGCGAAGGAGATGGAGGCCAACCTGCCCGAGTCCAACACGATCTTCCGGATGGTCTCATCGGGTGCCCGAGGCAACTGGATGCAGTTGCGCCAGATCGCCGGTATGCGTGGTCTGGTGTCGAACCCCAGGGGCGACATCATCCCGCGACCGATCCGCGCGAACTTCCGCGAGGGGCTCTCGGTGCTGGAGTTCTTCATCTCCACGCACGGCTCGCGCAAGGGCCTGGCCGACACCGCGCTGCGCACCGCCGACTCGGGCTACCTCACCCGTCGCCTGGTCGACGTCAGCCAGGACGTCATCATCCGCGAGGACGACTGCGGCACCGAGCGTGGGCTGACCATGCCGATCGCCCAGCGGCTGTCCGACGGCAGCCTGGTCGAGCACGACGACGTCGAGACCTCGGTCTACGCGCGCACGCTGGCCGAGGACGTCGAAAAGGACGGCCAGGTGCTGGCCGAGGCCGGCATCGACCTCGGCGACGTGGTCATCGACGCGCTGGTCGCGGCTGGTGTGGAGCACGTGAAGGTCCGCTCGGTGCTCACCTGTGAGTCCCGCGTCGGCACCTGCGCGAAGTGCTACGGCCGCTCGCTGGCCACCGGCAAGCTCGTCGACATCGGCGAGGCGGTCGGCATCATCGCCGCCCAGTCGATCGGCGAGCCGGGCACCCAGCTGACGATGCGCACCTTCCACACCGGCGGTGTGGCCGGTGACGACATCACGCAGGGTCTGCCGCGTGTCGTCGAGCTCTTCGAGGCCCGCACCCCCAAGGGTGTCGCGCCGATCGCCGAGGCGACCGGCCGGGTCACGATCGAGGAGACCGACAAGGCCCGCAAGGTCATGCTCACCCCGGACGACGGCTCCGACGAGCACGCCTACCCGGTCAGCAAGCGCGCGCGCCTGCTGATCCAGGACGGCGACCACGTCGAGGTCGGTAGCCAGCTGACGCAGGGCTCGATCGACCCCAAGCAGGTGCTGCGCATCCTCGGCCCGCGGGCCGTGCAGATGCACCTGGTCGACGAGGTCCAGAACGTCTACCGCCAGCAGGGCGTGTCGATCCACGACAAGCACATCGAGGTCATCGTGCGGCAGATGCTGCGCCGGATCACGATCATCGAGTCGGGCGACGCCGACCTGCTCCCGGGCATGCTCGCCGAGCGTGGTCGCTTCGAGGAGGAGAACCGCCGGGTCGTCTCCGAGGGTGGCCGTCCGGCCTCGGGTCGTCCGGAGCTCATGGGCATCACCAAGGCCTCGCTCGCGACCGAGTCGTGGCTGTCGGCGGCGTCCTTCCAGGAGACCACCCGGGTGCTCACCGAGGCGGCGATGGAGGCCAAGAGCGACCCGCTGCTCGGCCTCAAGGAGAACGTCATCCTTGGCAAGCTCATCCCGGCCGGCACGGGCCTGCCCCGCTACCGCAACATCACGGTGGAGCCGACCGAGGAGGCCAAGGCCGCGATGTACTCCATGCCCAGCTACGACGCGTACGACTACCCGGTCTTCGGCCCGGGCAGCGGCGAGGCGATCCGCCTCGACGACGCCGAGCTGGGCCTGGACCGCTAGGGCGTTCCAGCACGACCACTGGAGGGGACCGGCACGCATGCCGGTCCCCTCCGGTATACCCGCATGAGGTATGCCGGACGCCGGTCGAACCCGCACCTTGGCTGCCGGAGGACCAGTCGGGTGCCCCTTGTTCGGGCTTCCCCGCTCCTCGGGGCCGACGAAGTCGGCAGGGGCGGGGTGTACGAGAGGATGGCTGCGTGACGCCCGAGGTTCCGGTCACCATCGCTCGCGAGGCCGGCCCGCGGGGCGAGGTGGTGCTGCGCAGGCGCGGACCTCACCTGGAGCTGATCGTCAACGGGACGTTTGCGATGGACACGGTCGACACCTCGACCGAGGTGGCACTGGCGCGGGTCGCCCTCGAGAACGTCGCCAGACCTGCGGCAGTGCTCGTGGCTGGCCTGGGCCTGGGCTTCACCGCCCGGGCGGTTCTTGCCGACCGGCGTGTCGAGCGGCTCGACGTGGTGGAGCTGGAGGAGCCCCTGGTGGCCTGGGCCCGCGGAGCGCTGGACCCGACGTTGGTTCCGGAGCTCGCCCACCTCGAGGACGACACACGCTGCCGGCTGTGGTCGGCTGACGTCACCGCCGTCCTGGCCGGCACAGAGGGCCCCTCGGGACCCTGGGACCTCGTCCTCCTCGACGTCGACAACGGGCCTGACTTCCTGCTGCATGAGGGCAATGCCGGCCTGTATGCCGTGGCGGGACTCCGCGCGGCTCTCGCGCAGGTGGCCCCCGGGGGAGCGCTGGTGGTCTGGTCGTCACACCGCTCGCCGCAGTTGATGGAAGCCCTGGCGGCCGTGGCCCAGGAGGCAGGCGCCGCCGCCACGGAACGGATCCTGCCGGTGGAGCGGGAAGGTCGCACGCTCGAGTACGCCCTCTACACCGCGGTCCGCTGAACGCCTGCCGGTCCGCTTGCCCGCGCTCGCCGGTCCGCGCTCGCCGGCATACCCCTCGTCGCCTGCTGGTCAGCCCGCGGTCGCGAGAGTCAGCCTCCGTCGATCATGTCGGAGACCGCGGTGAAGATGTAGCCGTTGCTCCGCAGGGTCTGCACGATCTGGGGCAGGGCGTCCAGCGTGTGGTAGCCGCCAAGGTGCAGCAGGACGATGCTGCCGTTGGCGGGAAGTGGACTGGTGGCCCGGCTCACGATCTGCGCCGTGGTGGTCGCCGTGTCCCAGTCGATGGTGTCCCGGTTCCAGATCATCGTCTTGGTGTAGCCCACCGCGGCGGCGTTGTTCCGCACGAAGGTGTTGTACGAGCCGTACGGCGGCCGCCAGTACGGCCGGACCGGCATACCGCCGCTCTCGCTGCGCAGGATCGACTCCGCTGTCGTGAGCTCGCTGCGGATGAACGTGCTGGTCATCGACACCTGGCACGGTGCCGACGTGGGCGAGCCACCGCCGCCGTTGACCAGGTCGCAGTGGTGCATCGTGTGGTTGCCCAGCTCGAACAGTTCGGGACGGCGGCCGATGTCGGCCATGATCGCCTTGCCCTCTGGGGTCTGCGCCATGGCCCCGGTCGGGAAGAACGTGGTGCAGACCTGGTGGCTCGCGAGGTAGGCGACGATGTCGCGCCCCGGGTCGAGCCGGCCGCCCATGTCGAAGGTCAGGGCGACCTGCTTCGTGGCAGCGGGCACCGAGGAGATCACCTGCTGGGTCCCTGCCGCGGGCCGGTTGCCCGACCAGCACACCCCCATGAGCCGCTGGGCGGTCCGGGCGACGGAGACGCCCACCACGGAGGTGCCGCCGAGCAGGTATGCCGTGGTGGGGCTGACCCGGCCGAGCTCGGCTGTGGTGGCCGAGGTCAGGCCGGCACCTGCCAGCAGGATCGGCCCGCGAGTGCGGCCGGCCGGCGACACGCCGGCCAGGGCGTCAGGGAAGTTCAGCCCGGTCGCGAGGAACGCGGTCGGCCGGTTGGTGCCGAAGATGCGCTTGGACACGGCGACGGCGGTGTCGTAGCGCGTGGCGCCGGCGAGGCGCTCGACCGGCGCGATAGCGCCGAGAGCCGCCGCGACGGGGTCGGACACCGCTCCCGAGTCGCCCAGCAGCATGATCCGGCTGGGGGCGAGGCGCCGGAGCTCGGTGCTCACCGCCGGAGGAAGCTGGGTAGGCCCGGTGAGCAGCATCGGCGCCGACTCGACGCCGGCTGCGGCACCCCCGCTGAGCGCGTCAGGGAAGTCGGCCCCTGTGGCCACGTAGGCGACCGTGGCACCGGCCGGGAAGGCGTCTTTGGAGACCGCGACCGCGGTCTGGTAGCGGTCTGGTCCTGTCAGGCGGGTCGCTCCGCCCGCGCTCAGCCCGGCTAGGGTCGCCCGCACCGACTCGGACACGACATCCGGGCCACCCACCACCTTGATGACACCTGGGTTGAGCCGGACCAGCTCACTGCGGGTGACGGCCGGTACCGTGTCGCGACCGACGAAGAGCACCGGACCGCCAAGCTTGGCGGCGGCCGGCCCGGCGGCGAGGGCGTCGGGGAAGTTGGTGCCGGTGGCGATGTAGGCCACCGGGGTCCCGGTGGGGAAGAACCGCTTGGAGACCTGGACGGCCGTCGCGTACCGGTCCGCACCGGCGAGCCGGACCACTGAGAAGCTGAGGTCGCCCGAGGGGTTGGCAGCCACGGCGGGTCCAGCACCACCGGCTCCCAGGGCGGCACCAGCCACCATGACGACCGCCGAGCCCACAGCCATCGTCCGGAAGTTCCATCGGCGTCGTTCCATCTCGTTCCCCCTCAACTCGTCGAGCCCCTTCCATTGGACCTCGCAATCCGCGCCGCGTAGACGATTTGCGCGAACTCGTTCTGGGGAGCGCACCTCGCTCCGCCACAGGCGACGACCGGCATCGCGTGTCATCGCGTGGCATCGCGGGCCCGGCCGGGCCGGGGGCGATCATGTTGCCTCACGTCAAGATGCCCGCGTGCGTTGAGTCGTTGACTCATCTGGGGATGCCCGCGTGGTGGCGGGTCTGATCTTGGTCTTGTTGAGGTAGGTGGCGTTGGCCTTGCGGCGGGTTTGGATGATGCCGCGGCGGCGGGCGAGCTCGAGCAGGTTGGCTTGGATGAGGTCGATGTCGCGGGCGAGTTGGGCGGGGTTGAGGTCCTGAAGGTCTCGGGCGAGGGTGTCGTGGTCGTGGGGGTCGAGCAGGTCCGGGTGGTCGCGGGTGAGGCGGGTGAACGGGGTCGTGGCGGTGTCGTAGGTTTTGGTGACCTTGGCGCCGCGGCGGGTCTTGGTCTTCAGCTTCTGTTGTGGTTTGAGGAGGTTGTGCAGCCGGGACTGCAGCGGCCACATCTGGTTGAGCAGGTCTAGTTCGCGCGGGGTGTCGTACCGGTAGTAGCCGGCGCTCCTGCGGACTTCGGTCCAGTTCTTCTGCTCGACGTGGGCTTGGTCGTTCTTGTGGTTCGGGCGGCCGCGGGTGAAGGTGATCCGCCGGTCGGTGCACCAGCGCAGCAGGTGGTGGTTGATGAACTCGCTGCCGTTGTCGGAGTGGATCCCCAGCACGGCGAACGGGAACCGCAGGCGCAGCTGGTCCAAGCCGGCGCTGACGATGCGTTCGCCCTTGCTGCGCACCGTGATCGACTCGGTCCAGCCGGTCGCGATGTCGGTGGCGTCGAGGGTGTGGTGGAAGTGGCCGTTGTTGTCGCCGCCGTCGTGGCTGACCAGGTCGATCTCGATGAACCCGGGCCTGGTGTCGTCCCACTCCTGCCAGGTCTTGAGCGGGATCTGCGACTTCAGCAGGCTGCCGGGCCGGGTCATCGAGCGGCCCTTGCCGGCGACCAGCCCGCTCCGGTGCCCGGCCAGCCGACGGTCGATTGTCGCCGGCGACATCGCCAGCAGCGCGACCTGGACGTCCTCGTCGATGCCCAGCTCGCCATGCGCCCGCAGCGACGGCACCAGGGTGGGCAGGGCAGGGCCGAGGATCTTCCCGGAGGGGCCCGCCAGCACCGCCCAGCAGACCGCCAGGGCGTCGATGACCTCCGGGCCGTACCGGTACACCGGCCCCCGGGGCTTCCGCGGCTGCGGATCGTGCCCGGCGATCGCGTACCGAAGCGCCTTGCGGGCATGGTCCCGATGCCAGCCGGTGACCTGGCAGACCGCGTCCAACACCTGTGCCTTCTCGGCCTTGGTGCCCCTGCGGTACCGGCTCACCTGCGCCTTGGTGACCTGTCGACGAGCGGCCAACGTCAGCTCCATCCTGCATGCTCGCCCACGCGGGCATCCTGGATGAGTCAACGAATCCGATTACGCGGGCATCTTGGATGAGTCAACGCGCGGATTTGTGTTTTGCGCGTGGGCTCGTCTAATCTTCTCCGCGTCAGCCCGACAGGGAGGAACGGACGCCACCGCGGTGAGGCGAGAGCCCCACACGAAGCAGGCCGGTCCCGCGAGCTGATCCACCGAA